>DATKEI010000213.1:0-3160 GCA_035544455.1 Binatia bacterium
CCTGGCCGCCTGCTACTGGCTGATCGAGATCCGGGGCGCGCGGGGATGGACGCGGCCGTTCGAGGTGCTCGGCGTGAACGCCCTCGCCGTGTTCTTCCTCTCCACCCTCCTCGCCCGCGCCCTCCTCATCGCGCGCGCCACCGGCGGCGAGGGTCGCGCGAGACCCCTGCAGGCCGTGCTCTTCGACGCGCTGTTCGCGCCGTGGGCGGCGCCCGCCGTCGCCTCCCTCGCCTGGGCGATGGCCAACGTGCTGCTCTGGCTCCTGATCATGTGGCCGCTGTTCCGCCGGGGCGTGCGGCTCTCGGTGTGAGCGCGGCGCGGGGCGGCGCCTCCGGCCGGGCGCGCCGCGGTTCGCAGATGGGAGGGCGCGCCTGAGACCGAAGAGGCCGACATCTTCTTCGGCCGCGAGAACGACGTCGACGATCTCCTCGTCCGCCTCCGCCGCTCCCGCTTCCTCGCCGTGGTCGGATCCTCGGGCTGCGGAAAGTCGTCTCTCATCAAGGCCGGGCTCATCGCCGCGCTGCGCGACGGGTTCCTGGCCCAGGCGGACGCGTGTTGGCGGGTGGCCGTCATGCGCCCGGGAAACCAGCCCGTGGAGCAGCTCGCCGTCGCGCTCGCCCGCCCCGAGGCGCTCGGCGATGCCGACGAGGAGGCCGGGGAGCTCGGCTCGCTGCTCCAGGCGACGCTCGGGCGGGGCCCCATGATCGCTGGAAGGCGCGGAGACGGCACCGCCGCGGGACCCGACCGGGTGGGGAGATGACCATGACGCGAACTGTCCGGGCCGGGCTCACGGTCATCGGCCTGCTCGCCGCCCTCGGCGGAGCCTCGGTCTCCTCGAGCCAGGAGTGGCAGCGGCTGCGCGCCTTCGACATCCAGCCCTTCGCGGTCGCGCGGACCGACTGGTTCGAGGCGGCGTCCTACTGCGCGCTCAAGGAAGGGGCCCGTCTGTGCCGGCCCGCCGAGTGGGCGGTGGCCTGCCGCCAGCGGGCCTTCCGGCCGTCGGGGGCGCCGGAATGGGTGGACCTGCTCGGCCCCGGGGGCGGAGGGGCATCCACGTCCGGGGGCTCATCGACTTCCTATCAGCAGGCGCGCGAGAACTTCGTGGCGCTGGCGATGACACCCGACTGCGAGCGCGGCGTGTGGGCCAACCCGCAGAAGGAGCAGTTCCCCGTCCGCTGCTGCCGCGACGCCTCCCGCTGACGTGTCGGGTCCACCACGCCCGGACGTCCGCTCCCCCACCCGCTCCAGCGGGGGCCCCCGATCCCGCCGCGGCCTCGGGGGCGACGTCACACCATCGACTCCGGCGCGACGGGGCGCCGCGTCCGGCTCGCCTCGTAGATCGCCAGCGGCACCTGGAGCACCCGGCGGGCGGTGTGGACGTCCTGGGCGGGTTGACGGCCCTCCAGCAGGCCGTCGACGAAGTCGCGGGCGGCGCCGTCGAAGCCCGTGCGCCAGTCCATCGGCACCTGGTACGTCGTGGTCTCGGCGCCCCGGATCAGCATCACCGGTGGCAGGTCGAGCATCTCTCCGGTGCAGCGGGTCACCCAGATGATCCCGCGCGAGCCATGGATCTCGAAGAACTCGTCGGCGCGGTAGTAGCGGCTGCGGATGGTCATCCCGGGCGCGTACGTGTAGTCGATGATCCCGAGGCAGTCGCGGCCCCGGAAGCGCCAGGTGGCGACACTCGGCGCCTCCTGCAGGAAGTCCGGCCCCGCCCCGACGATGGCCGAGATCTCGCCGATCTCGCCGATCCAGTACATGGCCGTCGCGTACTTGTGGACCCCGTCGTCGTAGAGCGCTCCGCCCGGGTTGCGGCCGGCATCGCGCCGCCAGACCAGCGCCTCGGGGTCGAGGGCCAGCGTCTGTCCGACGACGTCTCGCACCCGCGTCGTGTGGATGCGCACCAGCGACGGCTCGCCGATGGCCCCGGCGTCGAGGAGCGCCTTGGCCTTGGCAATCGGCGGATAGTAGAGGAAGTTCTCGGTGACGCGAAACGTCGTGCGGGCCGTTGCCACTGCCGCCGCCACGCGGTCGGCCTCGGCCACGCTCACCGCGATCGGCTTCTGACAGGAGACGTGCTTGCCGGCCTCGAGGGCGGCCACGATCTGATCGGCGTGGAGGTAG
Organism: Binatia bacterium; assembly: GCA_035544455.1. Classification (GTDB taxonomy): domain Bacteria; phylum Methylomirabilota; class Methylomirabilia; order Rokubacteriales; family CSP1-6; genus DATKEI01. Next base: position 2,125 of record DATKEI010000213.1, read on the forward strand.
GTGGGCGTCAGGAGCTCGACGGCGTCGACGCCGGGATCGTCGAGGAGCTGCGCGTAGTCGGTGAAGATCCGCGGCGCGATCCCCCACTGCCGCGCGCGCCCCTCCGCCCGCGCCCGATCCGTGTCGCAGAGCGCGACGACGTCGCAGCGGGGGTGCTCGAGGTACCCGGGGGCGTTGAGCTGGCAGATGTTGCCGCAGCCCACGATGGCGAGGCGCACCCTGTCCATGGGTCGGGAGTGCCTCACACCACCCGCTGCAGGAAGTCGGTCACGAGGGGCCTGAACAGGCTCGGGGCGAACACGTTGAAGCCGAGGGCGGCGAGGCGGTACGCGTCGACCTTGTCGTCGGCGGTGACGCCGTGCGCGTGGTGGCCCATGAGCACCCCGGGCCGCCGGCCGCCCCCGTCCTGGTAGGCCGCGTAGCCGGGGATGCCGTCCCGCTCCCGCGTGAGCATGCGCGCGACGATCGCCATCGCCTTCCTCCGTTCGCGCCCGGGGCGGGGCGCGGGCCGGTCGCTCACTGCATCCAGGCCCCCGGATGTGCAGCCGGGCCCCGGGACCGGCTGCCGCCGGCCGTCGAGCCCGACTGCCGACGAGCGCCGCTCCCACGGACCGCCTCGCGCCGCTTCTCACTCGGCCCACATTCCATAGCACGATTCGAGATCGGTGGCGGCCCCGGCCGATGGCGGTGAGGCCCGGCAACGAGCCCCGCCTGCTCGGCGGCCCGGAAAGCCGCCGCGACCAGGGGCCGCCGGCGCCCGGCGAGATGGGACGCCGCGACGCGACACGGGCCCTTGACAGCCGGGAGCGGCGGGGCCGATGATCTTCTCATGAACACTCTGGAGAAGGCCGAGGCGGCGGACCACGCGCAGATCGAGGAGCTGGAGCGACTGGTGATCGTCAAGTCCACGATCTACACCTCGGGGGAGCGCGACCCCCGGGAGCCGCCGCCGCGCCAGGCGGACCAGGGCAAGCTCTACCTCATGGGGCACGATCCGCGCCTGCCCCGCATGCCGGACCGGCCCACGCTCTTCGAC
>DATKEI010000214.1:0-6691 GCA_035544455.1 Binatia bacterium
GCCTCCGCGTGGCCGTGGTCTCGCTGGCCGGGACACTCGGGGTGGGCATCACCGCCGACCCGGCGATCGCCCCCGACCTGGACGAGCTGGCCGCGGGGATCGAGGCCGAGTCGGCGGCCCTGTCGGCGGCTACCGGCTGAAGGCCGGGAGCCTGCGCCGACGACGTGCGCGCCCAGGCAGGGAGTGGGAAGCTACCCCCCCGCCATCGCCTGCGGGCGCCCCGAAGTGCCGGCGATCGAGACCGTGCTTCGTGGCCAGGCCGTTCGCGCCGCCAGCGCTGCGCGCCGCGCATGCGATGGTCAACCGCCTCGACGAGGCGCTGACTAGCTCTAACACGGCGCCGAGCCTCGATCGCCGGCGGCACCCTGGCACCGGGTGGGCCGCCTGGGCGCCGCGCGCCGGCCCCGGATGCGGTCCGCCGTCAGGTGCCGCGGCCGTCCTGTCGCGGCGCGCCGAGCTTCCGGTCGATCCTCTCGAGGAGTGTCGTGTGGTGCTCGAGGATTCGCGTGTGGCGATTCAGCGTCTTCACGATGGCCAGGCCGATCGTGCGGATGTCCTTGAACGCTTGCTGGATACCGGCAAGGATCTTCTGCGCAGCGGCCTCGCGACGGACGGAGTCCTCTCGAAACTCACGCAGCGCCTGCTCGAAGCGCTCGTCCGACTGCCGCCGATCCGCCTCGGCCTGCCGGCGATCCGCGCGCATCTCGACGCGCAGGTCGCGCAGCTCTTCCAGGACCAGCCTGGTGCCGGGATCGACGTTCCCTCCGCTCTGTCCGCGCGCCAAGGCCACAGCCTATCGTGCGGCACGGCGGCCGGTCAATGTGTCGCCGTGGATACACCGGTGGCCGCGACTACACCCGCGGCACGTGCGGAGAACCCGCTCGACCTTCTCTCCCGGGAGCCCGCGGACGCACCCCTCTCCCCTCTGGCCGCCGATCTCCGACTCGGGGATCTAGCGTCCCGGGCCCAGCGCCGCCCCCAGGAACTCCAGCACGCGGGGCCAGGAGTCGGCGGCCGCGGCGGAGTTGCCGGCGGGGGTGCCGCCGAGCGCCAGCTGGATCCCCCGGAGCGGGTGCAGGATCGCATCGACCGCGGCGGGCATGCCGGCGGGACCGATCATGTGTCCGGCCTGCAGATACGAGCGATGCTCCACGGGGTGCGGGAACCCGAGAGCCGCGAACCGCCGTCCTACGAGCGACACGGCCGCCATCCGACCAGACTCCGGCCCCGGTCACCGCTTCGGGCGGTTGTCGATCAGGCGGAGCGGCTTCTGCCGCCGCTCCATCTCGGTGAGCGGCGCGGTCGCCCCGGGGTCCACGCACTCGACCCGGATCTCCACGCCGAGCTTGCGCCGGAGCAGCTCGCGCCAGCGCTCGGCGAGCGCTCCGCGCTCGGGCGCGCCCACCATGACCTCCACCAGCACGGTCATCTCGTCGCGCGGGCCCACGCGGTCCACCCGGCACACGAACTCGCCGGTCGTCTCGGGCTCGGCCTGGAGGATGCCGCCCAGCCCGACCGGGTAGACGTTGATGCCGCGGAGCTTGACCATGTTGTCGCTTCGGCCGTGAAAGCCCGTCATGCGCCGGAGCCGGAGGCCGAGCGACGAGTCGAGGCCGGGCACGATGGAGGTCAGGTCGTTGGTGTTGAAGCGGATGCAGGGGTAGATGTCGTCCTTGAAGAGCGTGGTGGTGCAGATGTTGCCCTCGCGGCCGTCGGGGAGCGGCGCCCGGGTGTCGGGGTCGATCACCTCCATGAAGTGGGCGTCCTCCCAGATGTAGCAGCCCGTGTGGTCCGGGCCCTCGGCGGCCTCGACGCCGGTGTCGGCGATCCCGTACCAGTCGAACGTCTCGGCGCCGCCCCACGCCCGGGCGATGACGTCCCGGGGCTCGCGGGCGAAGCCGCCCGAGATCATCCGCACCCGGAGGTCGCGGCCGGGAACGAGGCCCATCTCGCGGGCCACCTCGGCCAGGTGGCGCACGTAGTCGATGAAGCCGACGATGACGGTGACGCCGAAGTCGCGCATCAGCTCGACCTGGGTGCGCGAGCGCGTCTCCACGCCGGTGCCGGCCGGCAGGAAGAGCGCCCCGGTGAAGTGGAGCACCGTCTCCCGGATGTAGTGGCCGCCGTTGACCAGGCCGTGGCCGTAGACCGAGTGGACGACGTCGTCGTCGCGCAGGCCCTGGAAGAGGTAGGCGCGGGCCAGCAGGAGGTTCTGCATCTCGCGCGTCTTCGGGCCGAAGAGGAGCGGCTGGGGCCGGCCCGTGGTCCCGCTGGTGGTGTGCAGCACGACGGTGGGCCTGACCTCGGGGCGGGCGCTCTCGATGCCGTGGAAGTCGCCGAGGGGCGGGTGGGCCTCGACGCTGGCCATGATGTCGGACTTCTCGTAGGGCGGGAGCCGGGTGATGTCGTCGAGGCTCCGGATGTCGCTGGGCTCGAGCCCCTGCGCCGACCAGTGCCGGCGGTAGAAGGGGATCTCCCAGCCGCGCGCCATCACCCGGAGGAAGCGCGCGTTCTGCTGGTGGCGCAGCTCGTCGCGGCCGAGCGCGCGGAATCGCTCCAGGAAGGCCGGCCCGACCGGGTACTCCCGGAGCAGCGCCCGATGGTCGACGGCGTCGAAGTAGGTCCGCATCGGGTCAGGGCACGGTCGCCGCGACCAGGTCGCGGACGTCGGCCACGTCCTCGAGCCGGTCGACCAGCGCGATCAGGCGCTCGGCCCCGGCCTCGGGGAGCGGCTGGGCGCCGTAGCCCCAGCAGCGGCGGAACTTCGCCAGGTGGGCCTCGCGGGTGAGCGGGCGGCCCGGGGAGCCGAGCACCTGGTCGAGCCGGGCCTCGTGGCGGCGGCCATCGCGGAGGGCGACCTCGATCGCCTGCGGGACGATCGCGTTCTCGTCGGGGTTGCCGTCGGGCTCGACCGCGACCCGCGCGGCCAGGGCGTGGGTCTCCGGCGCGGCCAGGCGGTCGTCGCGGAAGTCCGGGACGTCGACCCCGCCGCGGAGCAACGCCGTCGCCGCCACGAAGGGCAGGCAGAGCCGGGCGTACCCCGCCCCGGGCGCCGCGACGGCCGGGCGGCCCACGAGCCGGCGCACGAGCGGCGGCACCCGGGCCGTCACGCCGGCCACGTCGGCGGCCGCGAAGCCGTGGCGCGCCCGGAGGCCCAGGAGCCCGTCGACGACGCCGTGGGTGAGCCGCCCGCTCGGGAAGGGCTTGTGAGACAGCTCGGCCACCCGCCAGACGCGGCCGAGGTCGGCCAGCACCGGCCCGACGTCGTAGGCGTCGCCCTCGAAGAGCCGGAAGTAGCCGTAGCGCCCCTCCAGCACCTCGCGCGGTCCGGCGATGCCCTGCGCCGCCAGGTCGACCGCGGTGAGGGCGCCGCGCGCGTTGAAGCCGATCTGGAGTCCGAGGAGCGGCGAGGCCTCGACGTGGGCCTGGAGCGTGCCCGACAGGTGCCCGGAGACGATGCCGAAGGCGCTGACCAGCGCCGGGGCGTCGAGGCCGGCGAGCTTGCCGGTGGCTGCCACCGCGCCGAGCGCCCCCGCCGTCGCCGGGCGGAAGAAGCGCATGGCGCCCCGGGCCGCCACGCCCACCCCCGCCGCCACGTCGACGCCGACCGCGACGGCGGCGAGCAGGTCGCGGCCGGAGACCCCGCCGCGCCGCTCGGCCCAGGCCAGCGCGGCCCCGAGCAGCGTCGCCATCGGGTGGACGACGGCGCCCTCGTGCACGCAGTCGAACTCGAGGGCGTGGACCTGGTAGGCATTCACCAGCGCCGCGGACGGCGCGGGAAGCCGGAGCCCCGAGCCCCAGACCGCAGCGGCGCGACCCTCGCCCCAGCCCGCGGCGGCGGCCGCCGCGCGAGCGGCGCCGGGCTCGCCGCTGCCAGCGACGCCCACACCCAGCGAGTCGAGGACGAAGGTCTTCACCGCGGCGACGGACATCGGCGGCAGGTCCGCGGGCCCGGTGCGGATGACGTGCTCGGCAAAGCGCTCGATCGCGTCCATCGGTTGGAAAAACCGCGCGGACACATTACCCTTCGGCTTGCGGAAAGACAAACCGGCGCGCCGCCGGGCGCCGGCCCGGCGTGACGCGGCGCGCCGGCCGGCGCGGGAGGACACGATGGCGCAGACGAGCGCGTGGCCCGACGGGGCCCGGCTGGCGATGTCGTTCGTCGTCAACGTGGAGGAGGGCTCCGAGTACACGCCTCGCGACGGGGACAAGCACCCCGAGCCGGTCGACGAGCTGGGGATCGCCCTCAGGCGCCCGGTGCGGAACCTCGGCAACGAGTCGGCGTACCGCTACGGCATCCGGGCCGGCGCCCCGCGGGTGCTGGCCCTCCTCGAGCGGTATGGCATCCGGGCCACCTTCACCGCGGCCGCCGTCGCGCTGGAGCGGGCGCCGGAGCTGGCGCGGGCCATCGTGGCCGGAGGCCACGAGGTCTGCGCCCACGGCTACCGGTGGATCCACCAGTTCGCGATGAGCGAGGACGAGGAGCGGGACTTCATCCGCAAGGCCGTGGTCTCGATCGAGCAGACGACGGGCCAGCGCCCGCACGGCTGGCTGTCGCGCTACCTCTTCACCCCGCACACGCGCCGGCTCGTCATCGAGGAGGGCTTCACCTACCACATGGACGACTACAGCGACGACGCGCCGTTCTGGGACCTCGTCGACGGCAAGCCGATCGTGGTCGTCCCCTACGCCCTCGACTCGAACGACATGAAGATGTGGACGGCGCCGGCCCTCGCGCCGGCGCAGTGGCTCGACTACGCGGTCGAGACCTTCGACGTCCTGTACGAGGAGGGCGCCGCCCGGCCCCGGCTCATGTCGCTGGGCGTGCACCTGCGCATCATCGGCCGGCCGGGCCGCATCCGGGCCCTCGAGCGCTTCGTCCAGCACGTGCGCGCGCGGCCGTCGGTGTGGATCGCCACCCGCCGCGAGATCGCCGAGCGGTGGGCGGCCACCCACCCGCCGCCGGCATGAGCGCCGTGCCGCCCCGCGACCTGGCCGCGCTGTGGCCGGAGGCCATCGCGGCGCTGGTCCGGGCCACCCGCGCCGCCGGCGAGGCCGCGGGCCCCGAGGAGGCGCTCCGCGCCCTGACGGCGGTCTGCCCGGCGCTGCTCGGCGACCGGGCGGCCGCCCAGCGCCCGGGCGCGCTCAAGGAGGGCGAGCGCCAGTTCTCGGTCTGCGGCGCGTTCATGCTGACGCCCGACGGCCGGTCGAACCTCCTCGTCGCCGAGGTCGGCTTTCCCCCGGAGCAGCATCGCCTGAAGATCGACGCCGGGCTGGCGCACCCGGGCTGGGTGGTGGCGCACCGCAAGCCCCTGATCCTCGCCAACACGGACCTCGACCGAGACTTCAAGCAAATTCTCAAGACGTCGCGCATGGGCTCGGCGCTCTACGCACCGATGCTCTGGCGCGGGGAGATGCTCGGCCAGCTCGTGTGCGCCAGCCAGGCCCGGGACACCTACTATCCGGCCGACCTCGACGTCCTCGTCGCCTTCGCCGGGGCGGCGGCCCCGCTCTGGATCGCCCACGGCGGGCCTGCCTTCATGAAGACCCTCACCTGAGGGGCTTCAAATCCGCACATCGACCCCGGATGGGGTCGATATCTGGGTCCTCCGGGGCCGCCGTCCGGCTCCGCGCGGGATTCCGCACGAGGAGGGTGCCATGAAGGCGAGATGGTTCTTGATCCTGGCCCTGGCGCTGGTGGCAGCCGGCGCGCTCGACGAGGCCACCGGGCAGACGAAGTGGAAGCTCGTCGCCACCAGCCGCCCCGTCCCCCAGTGGGCGCTCTTCACCGGATTCGGCGACGAGCTCCACAAGAGGACCGGCGGCCAGATCAGCATCGACCTGCTCAGCCTGCCCGAGCTGGGCCTCACCGGGTGGGAGCTGGTCCGGACCACGCGCGCCGGCCTCGTCGACTTCGCCGACGTCATCCTGGCCTACGCCGCCGGGCACATCCCGCTGATCGAGGCCGTCGACCTGCCCGGGCTCTACCCGAGCCTCGACGCCTCGGTGAAGGCCCACCGGGGGTTCATCGCCGCGGTGAAGAAGTACGAGGAGCAGCTCGGCGGCGTCGTGCTCGGCGCCTACCTCTGGCCGAACCAGGTGCTCATCTCCCGCAAGCCGATCCGCGGGCCCGAGGACCTGAGAGGCCTCAAGGTCCGGGTCTACGGCACCGCCCAGACGGAGTTCGCCCGGGCGCTCGGCATGGAGCCGGTGGCCATCGCCTTCGCCGAGGTCTACCCCGCCCTGGAGCGGGGCACGGTCGACGCGGCCATCACCGGCACCTACCCGGCCTTCGCCATCAAGCTCTACGAGGTGGCCAAGCACATGATCGACATCAACCACGGGCCGAACTCCGGCGTCCTCGTCGTGAGCAAGCGCACGTGGGACCGGGCCACCCCGGAGCAGCGCGCCCTCTTCACGAAGCTCGGCGAGGAGTTCACCGAGCGCGGCCTCGAGATGGGGGTCAAGACGACCAAGGAAGGCATCGACAAGAACGGCGAGAAGGGCATGGAGTTCACCCCGCTGACGCCGGCGATGGCGGCCGCGGTGAAGGACGCCCTCACCAGGACCGTGCTGCCGGGCTGGGTCAAGCGCGCCGGGCCCGACGGCAAGAGCATCTTCAACCAGTACCTCGCCCCCCACGCCGGCATCACCGTGGAGTAGTGGCCCGTCCACGGCAGGTCCGCGGAAG
>DATKEI010000215.1:0-5539 GCA_035544455.1 Binatia bacterium
CCGCCGCGACCCCGGGTGTGGGCCGACCGCTCGCGCTCCCTTACTGCTTCAGCGTCAGCTGGATGTCGTTGGCCGCCTCCTGCATCTTCACCGTGCACTCCGCCGCCTTGTTGTCCTTCAGGAGCTGCTGGGCCTGGGCGACCTTGTCCTTCGCCCGATTGGCGGAGTAGTCGAGCCGGTTGTTCGTGGCATTGACGACCTGGTTGATCAGGGCCTGACAGCCAGTCGCCGGAGCCTGGGCGAGGACAGGACCAGCCGACAGAGCGACCGCGGTCAGGGACATCACGAGCGTGCGTACCATGCGCTCACCTCCTCGAACTGGGGCGTTCTCATCCACGTCCAGCATGATATCCCAAGGGCCGCACCGGACGGCCCCGGAGAATGGTCGCCCGGCGGCCCCTGGCCCGGAGCTGACAACGCCCCTTCGGAGACCCGCCGGATCCCCGTAACGGGGGAGCAGCTTAGGTGTGCCAGAGGGATCTTGTCAAGCATTGCGGGCGCCTGGACCCGTGCCCACCGGGCCTCGCCGGCGGCGGAGCGGCCGACCCGGAGCCGCCAGCGGCCCGTCCAGGCGGCGCTCAGCGGGCGGCGAGCTGCGGCGCGGTATCGATCTTGGCCCGCGCGCGGAGGCCCCGGATCCAGTTGTCCCAGACCTGGGCGCGTTTCTGGTCGAGAAATTGCGTCTTCAACTGGTCCTTCTCGGCCTCGAAACCCTTCATGTCCGCCGGCTCCCGCTCGAGCGTCTTGACGACGTAGACCCCGCCCGGAGTCCGGACGGGCTCGCTGATCCGCCCCGCCGGGGTCTGGACCGCGGCGAGCAGAACCTGCCCCGGCAGGCCGCGCTCCTTCGGCGGCTCCGCCCGCGAGAAGAGCGTGGTCTCGCCAACGGCGAGGCCGTCCTTGCGGCCCAGGGCCAGGAAGTCCCCGCCCTTCCCCAGCTCGGCGACGAACGCCTTGGCGCGCTCCATGGCCAGGGCGTCGGCCTTCTCCCGGCGCATGGCGGCCAGCACCTGGTCCTTGATATCAGCGAGCGGTGGAAGGCCGGCCGGAAGAGCATCCAGCACCTTCGCCACCACGTAGCCCTCCGCGACCTTGATCGGCACCGAGATCCCTCCCACGGCCAGGCCAAACACGACCTCGTCCGCCTGTGGATCGCGGCCGATGCCCGGCACGTCCTCACCGCGCGCGGTGGTGACCGTCCGGGCCTCGAGGCCGAGCTTGCGCGCCTCCGCGGCAAAGTCCGGCGCGGACTGGAGCGCCTGCTTGACCTCGTCGGCGCGCCCTCGGGCCGCCTTGTCGCTGGCGTCCTCCCCGAGCTTCTCCTTGATCCGGCTCACCAGCTCGCTGAACGGCGAGCGACCGCCCTCCTCGACCTCCACCGCCTTGATGGCGTGGTAGCCGAAAGGCGTCCGCACCGGCGCCGACGTCACCTCGCCCTTCTTCAAGGCGAAGGCGGCCTGCTCGAAGGCCGGCACCATCTCCCCAGCGCCCACCGCGCCGAGGTCGCCCCCCTGGGGAGCGGTGGCGGTGTCCTCGGACACCGTGCGGGCCAGCGCGCCGAAATCCTCGCCGGCCTGGGCCCGGCGGATCACGTCCTCGATCGTGGCCCTGGCCTTGTTCTCCGCCTCGCTGCCGCCGACGGGAGGCACCCGGACGAGCACGTGAGCCACCCGCACGCGGCGGGGCACCTCGAACTCCGTGGGGTTCTGCGTGTAGTATGCCTCGGCCTCGGCATCGGATACCGGGGGGGTCACCCCCCGGTTGCTCACGATGACGTACTCGATCCGCCGCCGCTCCGGCCGCGTGAACTCGGCCTTGTGGGCGGTCAGGAACGCTGGGGCGTCGGCCTCGACGACCTGGACCTGCTCGAGAAGGGGCTGCACGTCGACCAGGGCCCACGCCGCCCGCACCTTCTCCCGCCGCGAGGCGTAGGCCTGTCGCAGCTCGTCCTCGGACACCTTCACGCCTTCGCGAACCAGCTCCTCCATCTTGCGGCGCTGGAGGTCGCGCCGCTGCTCGGCCTCGAACTCGCCCTCGGAGAGGCGCGCCTGCCGGAGGACGGCCCGGTAGCGGTCGCCCGAGAACACGCCGTCCTGCTGGAAGGCCTGGAACCCGAGGATGCGGGAACGGAGTTCCTCGTCGGTGACCCGCACGCCTTCCTTCTCCGCCTGCTGGATGACAAGCGCCTCCTGCACCAGCTCGTTCAGGACCTGCTCCGGGAGGTTGAGGCGCTCGATCATCTCGGGGGTGAGCCGCTGGCGGTACGCTTGCTGGAGAAACTCGAGGTAGTTCGCATACGCCCGGCGGTACCGATCGGCCGAGATCTCCTCGCCGTTGACGATGGCGGCGGCATTGCCCATGCTGCCGCCGCCGGGCGAGCCGCCCAGGTACACGACGGACGTCGCGACGAACGCGAGGATGACGAGCAGGAGCACGAACCTCAGGCTCCTGAAGTAGGCGCGCATGCTGCTGATCACGAGTCAACGACCTCCAGGCAGGCGAAATCGGCTGTCGCCAGAGCCCCTAGCCTACCATACGGGCCGAGGGGGGCCGCGCCCGGCAGAGGGCTACCGCGCGCCTCAGCGAAGCCCGGAGAGCGCGACGTCGACGAGAAAAGCGATGGCGGCCACGTCCATCATGCGATGTCCACCGGCGATGCCGCGCCTCACGCGCCTTCGGCCGGCGAGGCGGTCTCGGGGGCGTCGGGGGTCCCTCCCGCACCGGGCCTGGGCCCATCCGCCATCACGCACCGGCGGGCCACCGTGATGAACCCCGTGTGGGCGACCATCCGGTGGAACGGACGGACGGAGAGGCCATCGATGTTCCACGGCCGGAACAGGGTCTCGAACGTCTCCACCAGGGCATAGCCAGGGTGCCGGCGCAGAGCTTCCGACACCTGCTGCGACTGGATGATCGTGGGCACGTAGGAGAGGAAGATGCCCCCCGTGCGGAGCACGCGCGACATGGGATCGACCAGGTGCCAGGGCTCCGGCAGGTCGAAGACGGCCCGATCCACCGGCTCCTCGTCGGCCAGGCCGTCGGCCACGGGCTGCAGGCGCACGGCGAGGTTGGTCACCTCGCCGTGCCGCATGTGGATGTTGGCCAGCGCCCGGCGCGCGAAATCCTCGCGTTGCTCGTAGCTGACCACCTTGCCGCCGGGGCCAACCGCTCGGAGCAGGGCCAGGGTGAGGGCGCCCGAGCCCATGCCCGCCTCCAGGACCCGCGCCCCGGGGAAGATGTCCGCCCAGAACATCACCATGGCGAGGTCCTTCGGGTAGATCACCTGGGCCCCGCGGGGCATGTCGAGCACGTACTCGGCGAGCGTCGGCCGCAGGGCGAGGTACCGCGTGCCCTTGGAGGTGCGCACCCATGTGCCGTCGGGGCGTCCCAGGACGGCGTCGTGGGGAACCCAGCCGCGATCAGAGTGGAACGTCTCACCCTTTCTCAGGAGAAACAGGTGCCGGTGGCCCCGCTCGTCCATCAGCAGCACCTGGTCGCCATCCTGGAAGTGGTCGGCAACGGTCATGGGGCTGGTCCGGAGGCGGCCGGGCGCCTCATTCCTGCGCGCCGAAGGCGTCGAGGCCGGTGATGTCGCGGCCAATGATCAGCGTGTGGATGTCGTGGGTGCCCTCGTAGGTGTTGACCGTCTCGAGGTTCATCATGTGGCGGATGACGGGGTGCTCGTCGACGATGCCGGCGGCCCCCAGAACGTCGCGGGCAAGGCGGGCGGAGTCCAGGGCCATCTGCACGTTGTTCATCTTGGCCATGGAGATCTGCTGGGCGCGGGCCCGGCCGTCGTCCTTGAGGCGACCGAGCTGCAGGCACAGGAGCTGGGCCTTGGTGATCCCGGTGACCATCCAGACCAGCTTCTGCTGCACGAGCTGAAACGATCCGATGGGCCGGCCGAACTGGATCCGCTGCTGGGAGTACTGGAGCGTCCAGTCGTAGCAGGCCATGGCCGCCCCGATGGCGCCCCAGGCGATGCCGTAGCGGGCCTGGCTCAGGCAGGAGAGCGGCCCCTTGAGCCCCTTCACTCCCGGCAGCTTGTTCTCCAGCGGGATCCGGCAGTCCTGGAAGCTCAGCTCGGAGGTGATCGAGGCTCGCATGGAGAACTTGCCGTGGATGTCGAGGGTGCCGAACCCGGGGCGGTCTCGTTCGACGAGGTAGCCGCCGATCTCTCCGTCGTCGCCCCGGGCCCACACGACGGCCACGTCGGCGACCGATCCGTTGGTGATCCACAGCTTGGTCCCGTTCAGCACGTACTCCTCGCCCTTGCGCACGGCCCGCGTCTTCATGGCGCCCGGGTCGGATCCGTGGTCGGGCTCGGTGAGGCCGAAGCAGCCGAGGGCCTCCCCGGACTGAAGGCGCGGCAGCCACCGGTCCTTCTGGGCGTCGGAGCCGTAGCTGTGGATGGGGTACATGACGAGAGCGCTCTGCACGGAGGCGAACGAGCGCAGCCCGGAGTCACCCCGCTCCAGCTCCTGCATGATGAGTCCGTACGCGACGTTGTCGAGCCCGGCGCATCCGTAGCCCTTCAGGGTCGCGCCGAACACGCCCATCTCCCCGAGGTCCCGGCGCATCTCGATCGGGAAGGTTCCCTCCCGGTGATGCTGGGTGACGATCGGCAGGAACTTGCCCTCGACCCAGTCGCGGACGGCGTCGCGGACCATCCGTTGCTCCTCGGTGAGCTGATCCTCGATCCCGTAGTAGTCGACGCCGCGGAAGGGCTCCATGGCTCGGTTCCTCTCTGCGTATGGTGGCGACCCGCCGCGTCCTGCCACGGCCCTGCTCGTCCTCTCACGTTCCGGAGAGGTGCGCGAAGATGCGCCGCAGGAGCTCCTCGTGGTCAGCGACGTTGTGCGCGAAGATGGCGAGGTTCTCCACCGCGGCCAGGTCCTGGCTCCGGTAGGGCCCCCCGCCCGCATGATACGCCGGCAGGCGCACCGCCTGGAAGCACGAGCGCCCCCCTTCCGGCCGCTCGCTCACCATGACGAAATGGAGATCCGGCCAGTGCCTGAGGGCCAGGCGCAGGACGGAGCGCTCGCCCCGCTGGGTCTCCATGGCGAGGAACTGGTCGATCTGGGGATGGTAGCGCACGTGGACGGGAAACTCCCGCGTCCCGTCCGCGTCGTCCATCCGGACCCGGAAATCGGGGGACAGGTCATCCCGGCCAACGCGCAGGGCGGAGCCAGCCCCCTCCCGGCGGTGCGGCGCGATCGCGTAGAGGGCACGCCGGAAGATCGACTCCACCAGGGCCTCGGCGATCCGACTCTTGGCCTCGAGAAGGTCCACGGTCAGCCGGAGTCGGGGAGGAGCGCCCGGCCCTCGGCCCCCGGCATCCCCGCGATGGCCCGCCGCGGCGTCGGCCCGCTCATGGACGAGGCAACCCGGCGCGCGGCGCGCTCATTCTCTCCGGGGGGGAGCCCGGGCAGAGGGTCGGGGGGAGGGGGCGCGCGAAGACACCGGGGGTCGGGCTAGACATTGGTCGGGTGCGCAGGCCGGTCATCGGAGAGGGCGTCCTCGAGGGCCCGGGCCAGCA
>DATKEI010000216.1:0-2843 GCA_035544455.1 Binatia bacterium
GGCCGAGGGGGGCCAGGCCCTCGTCCAGCTCGGGTCCGCCCCTCAGCTTGATCAGCCCGCTCAGCAGGAATGCGAGCCCCGCCAGGACCGAGATCGCCCGCCCGATCCACACGATCCTACCGAGTGGTGCCACCGCTTGCCTCCTCTCAGGACGGCGGATGGTACTGGATCGCGACCGCGGACCTCAATCTCGTCAGGGGGAAGTAAGCTGATGTCGCCATGGAACGAAGCGAAGCGCTCGATCAGGATGCGGCCGGAGAGAGGGGGCCAGGCGACACCATGAGCGAATCCCCACGGAAGCCCGAACCCGAGGGAAAACCGCACACGGACGGCCATCAGGTCGCGCTGCTGCGCACCCCGCAGGCGGCGCGCTGGACGCTCCTCGTGCTCACGGTCGTGGCCCTGATCCTCCTGGCGGTGATCGTCCGGCCGTTCGCGGGCGCCCTGTTCGTGGCCGCGGTCATGGCGGGGGCCGTCTACCCCTGGTACTCGAGACTGACCGCACGCATGGGCGGGCGCCGCAACCTCGCCGCCGCCTTCAGCACCGTCGGCATGATCCTGGTCGTGGTGCTGCCGCTCGCCCTCATCAGCGTCACCGTCGCCCGGGAGGCCCGTGACGGCGCCGCCTACGTCCGGAAGACGCTGCGCAGCGAGGGCGTCGAGGGGCTGGTGCGGGACCTGCCCCTGCCCCTGCAGGCCCTGGCCCGCCGCGCGCTGAGCGAGCTGCCCGCGGGCGAGGGCCAGATGACCGACCTCGCGCAGGAGCAGGGTGGACGCGCGGCGGCCGCCGTGGGCGGGGTGCTCGGCGCGACCTGGCGGGTGATCTTCCAGCTCGTGATGATGCTGATCGCCTTCTACTTCTTCCTGGTGGACGGGCGCGACCTCGTGGACTGGCTGGCGGACGTGGTGCCCCTGCGCCGCGGCCAGACCGCACGCCTCCTCGTGGACTTCCGGCGCGTGTCGGTCGCGGTGATCACCTCGTCGGTGGCCACCGCGGGCATCCAGGCGTTGACGGCGTTCGCCGGGTACCTGATCGCGCGCGTCCCGAACCCCATCTTCTTCGGGATCGTCACCTTCCTGGTGGGCCTCATTCCCGCGGTGGGCGCCGCCTCGGTGGTCCTGGTGGCGGCCGCCCTCCTCTACTTCTCGGGCCACGCGGGTTGGGCGCTGTTCCTGGCCATCTGGGGCGTGGGCCCGGTCGGCCTCATCGACAACGTGGTCAAGCCGTACCTGATCCGGGGCGGGATCGAGCTCCACGGCGCCGTCATCTTCTTCTCGCTGATCGGCGGGATCGCGTACTTCGGGGCCGTGGGTCTTTTGGCCGGCCCGCTCATCGTCTCCTTCTTCCTCGCCGTGGTCGGCATGTGGGACCGGGACGAGCAGGCCCGGGCGTGAACCCTAGATGAAGATGAAGACGAGGAAGTACTGATGGGGCAGGAAGACGTGCTCCTTCGCCAGGCGGAAGCCGCTCGCTTCCATCTGGCGGACGAGGTCCTCCCGCGCGATCTTCATCTCCAGCGGCGGGCCGAAGGGCAGCTCCTTCTTCTGGAAGTCGATCATCACGACCTGGCCGCCCGGCTTGAGCATCCTCTTCATGAGGGCGAGGTAGGCGACCGGCTTCTCGATGTGGTGCCAGGTGTTCACGACCACGAACCGGTCCACCGAGGCGTCGGGCAGGAGGGGGTCGTCCGGCTCGGCCAGGATCGTCTGCACGTTGCGCACGCCCGCGTCGCGGAGCCGCCGATTCAGGTGGCGGACCATCGCGGGGTCGACGTCCACCGCGAAGACGCGGCCCTGGTCGCCCACGTGCGCGGCGAAGCGCAGCGTGAAATAGCCCGAGCCCGACCCGATGTCCGCGATCGTCTCGCCCGGCTTCAGTCCGAGGGCCATCAGCACCTCGTGCGGCTTCTGGTACGCGTCGCGCTTGGGGTCCTCGAGCATCGCGATGTAAGCCGTGGGGTCCCGGTGGAGACGATGCATCTCCTCGTGCGAGCGAGGCGCCTGGTCTTGAGCGGTGGCGGGCACGACGAGCAGGAGGGAGGCGGCGAGCAGGGGAGAACGGGAGGCATGGATCATGGGCTCGATTATCCGATACTGTGCGATCCCAGGGTGGGGCAAGGGGGAACGATGATCCACACTGGTCGATCCGGCCGGCGAGAGTTCCTGGCGGGCATGCTCGGGGGCGGTCTCGCGGCCACGTTCTCCCGTAGGGCAGGGGCCGCGGAGCCGCCCGTCCGGCAGCGGCGCATGACCATCGACCTCGTCTGTGGGAACCTCGGGGTGAAGGCGACCCAGCGCGAGGCCATGGACCTGGCCCAGCGCCACGGCTTCGAGTCGGTGTTCCCGGACGCCGGAGAGCTGGCGCGGCTCTCCGAGGCCGAGGTCCAGGACCTCCTGGCCGAGCTGAAGGCCAAGGGGCTCGTCTTCGGGGCCGCCTTCCTCGCCGCCGACTTCCGGAGGGACGAGGCGACGTTCGAGCGTGGGCTGGCCGAGCTGCCGGCCTACGCGCGCGCGCTCCAGCGCGCGGGCGTGCGCCGCACGGGCACGTGGCTCCCGCCCGGCTCGGACGCGTTGACCTACCTCCAGCACTTCAAGCAGACCGCGCGGCGGCTGCGCGAGGTCGCCCGCGTCCTCGCCGACCACGAGCTGCGGCTGGGCCTCGAATACGTCGGCCCGCGGACCTCCTGGACCGCCCGCAGGTACCCGTTCCTGCACACGCTGGCCGAGACCCGGGAGCTCATCGCCGAGGTCGGCCGCGGCAACGTGGGCCTCGTGCTGGACAGCTGGCACTGGTACCACGCGGGTGACGGCGCGGCGGACCTGGCGGCGCTGCGCAACGAGGA
>DATKEI010000217.1:0-2112 GCA_035544455.1 Binatia bacterium
CGCGGTGAGCCTCGTCGACATCTACAAGGACGCCGCGCGGCAGGCGGGGCGGCCGGCGCAGGTGGTCCTCATGCGCGATGCCTGGGTGGCCCGCACGCGGGCCGAGGCCGACGCCGTCTACGGGCCGGAGGTGATGGCGGCCTACCGCTACTACTGGCAGCACCGGCTCTCGGAGTTCCGCAATATCCCGCCGGGCACGGAATTCACGCTGGAGAACCTCGCCCCCGACCGCCTCGTCCTCGGCGACCCGGAGACGTGCGTGCGCGAGTTCCGGCGCTGGGGCGCGGCCACCTCGGCCGACTACTTCCTCCTCCGCCTCCGCCACGCCCACTCCGGCGGCCCCGCCCACGCCAAGATCATGGAGGCCATCAAGCTCTTCGGCGACCAGGTGCTGCCCCACTGCCGGTGATGGACCTGGAAGCCTTACCCTTGGGGTCCTTGTTTGAAGATCCGCGCCCGTGGGCGGCGATCAGGCGGCGGTCTGGAGCACCTGTCGAGCGGCCAGCAGCTCGGGTGCTCCCGGGGCCAGGCCGGCCTCCTCGCCCCGGCGGACGAGTTGCCGGCTGGCGTGGCGGTGCAGCGCGGCGTCGCCATTCCGCTCGTAGGCCCAGGCCAGGGCCGCCAGCGACTGGAGGTGGTAGGGATTGGCGAGCAAGCGCTGCTGCGCGAGCTCGATCACCTGGTCCACGTGGCCGAGACGGCGGTGTAGCTCCATGAACACGTCGCGAAAGATGTCCTTCTGCTCCCGGCTGCCGCCCCCCATGGTGTGCAGGTTCGCCACCCCCGGCGCCATGTGGCGGACGGCCGCGGCGAGGTCACCCCGGATGATGGCCAGCTCGCCTTCCAGGAGCGCCGCCCCCAGGGTCGACCAGTGGCCGCCGGGGAGGCCCTCGGGCAGGCGGCGCAGCCGCTCGACCTGCTGGACGGCCCGGGTCCAGTCCCTGGCTCGCGCGAAGGCCACGCCGAGCCAGTGGTGCATCCAGGTGGTCTGCCAGTCCGCGTACTCGGCGAGAACCTTCTCGCCCTGCCGGGCCAGATCTCGCCAGACCGCCTCGTCCACGGGGGCGCACCGCAGCACTTCGAGGCGCCACAGGAGCTCGATGCGCTCGTACAGCGGCAGGGGCGGAGCGGCGGACGCCCAGTAGTCACGCGTCATGCGCTCGTGGCCGAGGAGCGCCTGGGCTTCGGCCAGGTGCCACAGGATGTGCGGATAGCGCTCCAGCGAGGCCGCCCGCTCGAACGTCTCCAGGGCCTTCTGGTAGTCGCCCCGGGCCTGATAGGCATGGGCGACCGCGTGGTACGTGTAGAGGCTGCTCGGATCCTGGGCCAGGGAACGGAGGCTCGTGGCGAGCCCTTCGTCGTTGTATCCGGATTGCTCGAGGAAGAAGCCCAGCATGGTCTGGTACTGCGGCTCGTCGGGGCTGGCCTCAAGGCTCCGGCGCGCGATGTCGATGCCGCCGCGATAGTTGCCCTGGGTGATGCAGTTCAGGCCGACGATGCGGACGGCCATCCGGTCCGTCGGGTACCGGGCCGCGATCTGGCCCAGGACGTCGTAGGCGGCCGCGTGGTCGCCGCGCTGCAGGGCGTCGACCGCTCGTAGGTGCAGGTGCTCTCGCTCGTGACGGGGCGCATCGGCCACGGCGGCGGCCTGACGCCCCGCCGCCGTGGCCAGGTCGGCTCGTCCCATGCGCCAGGCGATGTAGGCCTTCGTGCAGTGCGCCAGCGCGAAGCGCGGATCATCGCTCGTGGCCGCGTCCAGGGCCTCCACGGACCCGCTCCGCCAGCGGAGGAACAGGTCGAGGCCCCGCTCGTACGCGGCGAGGGCGGCGGCCGACGTCGTCGATACGGCAAGGCCTTTGCTATCGGTGGCCGTCATGCGCGCGGTCTGGCCGCAGCGGCGTCGGCCCGGGCGAAGTCGGCGTCGGTGAAGCCGTAGAGGTGCGCGCCGCCCATGAAGATCTGCGCCGCGACCTCGCGCGGGACGTTCTTCATGAGGTTGGTCGAGACGTGCGGGAAGTTGGAGTCGAAGTGCGGGTAGTCGGTCGAGATGCACATGCGGTCCGCGCCGATGAGCCCGGCGGTGGCCTCGATCTCCGGCTCGCTCCCCTCCAC
>DATKEI010000218.1:0-9108 GCA_035544455.1 Binatia bacterium
GCGGGACGGGCGCAAGCGGCCGTGCGGGGAGGCGGCGCCCTACCAGGCGATGACGCGGTCGCTGGTGAAGATGAGATCGAGGAGGGCGGCGTGGTCGAGCCCGCCCGGGCCGAGCCGGTGGCACGCGATGCCGGCGGGCAAGGGCGGAGGCGGGGCGCCGTCGGTCAGCACGACGATGATGTGCTGGGACTGGTCGCGCGCCCCCTCGGCGATCGCGGGCAGGGCGGCGGCCGAGCTGTCGGCGCGGAGGAGGTGGAGGACGGTGCTCATCGCGCCTTCAGAACACGAGGAAGCGAGTCGACGCGGACATGAGGGCGGCCACGTCGGCGGCGTGCACCGGCGCGATCGGAAAGCCGTCGGGGTTCCAGTCCGGATCTGCGGGAATCGCTCCGGCGTCGACATGGATGGAGATGTCGAGGGTCCGGAGGGCGGCGCGGAACTTGGCGATATCGTCGCCGTCCACGAGGTCCTCGGTGTCGAGATCCAGGAGGTGGATCGCATCGCCCAGGAGTACGATGTGCACTGGCGTCTCGCCGGCGGCGAGGCCGAGAGCGATGCGCATGGCCTCGTTGGCCCGGTGGGAGGACCGCGGATCCTCTCCAATCACGACGAGGACGGCGGTGGTGGGGTCCGTCACGGGCTCCGGTGTCAGTTCAGGGCGAGGAAACGATCGGTGGCATTGATGATGTCGGCGAGGACCACCAGCCCGCAATTCACGGCCCGCTCGGAGAGGGGCAAACGGCGCTTCTGGCAGCCGTACGCGCACACGAAGAGTCTCGCGCCCCGGTCGGCCAGGGCCTGCACGCGCGGGTGCTCGACGGCGGCCACGGCGTCGTCGATGAGGTACAGGTACACGGAGGCGCCGCGATCGAGCGCGGCGGCGGAGAGCCCCAACGCCATCTCGAGATTCGGGTGGTCGGGGGTCGTCGAGAGCATGAGTCCCAGCTTTCGCCCGGCGAGGTCCATCGGGAGCGGAGCGTAGCACCGGGCGACAAGGAGCGTCAATGAAGAGACGGGTCTATCTCGATCACAACGCGTCCACTCCGGTTCATCCGGAGGTCGTGGCGGCAATGCTTCCCTACTTCTCGGAGCGCTTCGGCAACCCGTCCAGCGTGCACGGCTTCGGGCGGGAGGCGCGCGAGGGACTGGATATCGCCCGCGACCAGGTCGCGCGTGTCCTGGGGGCGAGCAAGGACGAGATCGTCTTCACGTCGGGCGGCACCGAGTCCGACAACTTCGCGATCAAGGGCGTGGCTGCCGCGCGCGGCCGCGGTCACGTGATCACCTCGCGCATCGAGCATCACGCCGTCCTCCGGACGTGCCAGCTCCTCGAGAAGCAGGGCTTCGACGTGACCTATCTGGCCGTCGACGGGCACGGGCTGGTCGATCCGGACGACGTGCGGCGCGCGATCCGGCCGAACACCATCCTGATCTCGATCATGCACGCCAACTCCGAGGTCGGTACGATCCAGCCCGCGGCGGCGATCGGGCGCGTGGCGCGCGAGGCGCAGGTGCCGCTGCACCTGGACGCGGTGCAGACCTTCGGCAAGCTCCCCATCGATCTAGACGCCATCGGCGTGGACCTGCTCTCCTTCTCCGGTCACAAGATCTACGGGCCCAAGGGCGTGGCGGGCCTCTACGTCCGCAAGGGCACGAGGATGATCGCCGTCCAGCACGGGGGGGAGCACGAGCGGCGGCGGCGCGCGGGCACGGAGAACGTCGCCGGCATCGTCGGGCTCGGCAAGGCGGTGGAGCTGCGGGAGCGAGACATGGCCGGCGAGGCAACCCGGCTGACGGCGCTGCGCGATCGGCTGTGGACCGGCGTGCAGGCTCGCGTGCCCGGGGTGCGGCTGAACGGGCATCCCACCGAGCGGCTGCCCGGGACGTGCAACATGAGCTTCCGCCACGTGGAGTCGGAGTCCGTCGTCCTCGGGCTCGACCTCAGCGGGATCGCGGTGTCGGCGGGCTCGGCCTGCACGTCGGGCAACGTGGAGCCGTCCTACGTGCTGGTGGCCATGGGCGTGCCGGTGGACTGGGCCATGGGGGCGGTTCGCTGCTCGCTCGGTCACAGCATCACGGCCGCGGACATCGACTACGTGATCGAGTGCGTGGTTCCCCTGGTGGCGAAGCTGCGGGAGCTGTCGCCGGTCTCGGTCTAGAGTGCGCTACAGCGCCGCGCTCATCGAGCACTTCCGCAATCCGCGCAACGCCGGCCTCATGCCCGACCCCGATGCCGTGGGAGAGGCCCGGGATCCGGAGTGCGGGGACGTGGCCCGCTTCTACCTTCGCATTCGCCAGGGACGGGTCGCCGAGGTCCGGTTCCAGACGTACGGATGCGGGCCGAGCATCGCCGCCTCGAGCGCGGCCACCGAGGTCGTGGCGGGCCTGGACCTCGGCGCCCTCGAGGTCCTGAACCCCGAAGGGATTGAGGCGGCGCTGGGGGGACTGCCTCCGGATCGCCGCCACGCCGCCGAGGTCGTCAGCATGGCGCTCCGGGCTGCGGCCCAGGACGTCCGGCGGCGACAGGGCATGGAGCGCGAGGGGGTCCGTGCTTAACGCGATGCGGCACGACATCCGGACTGTGCTCGAGCGGGACCCGGCCGCCCGCTCCGTGCTCGAAGTGGCCCTCTGCTACCCCGGAGTGCACTCGATCTGGATCCACCGGCTCTCGCACCGGCTGTGGGGTGGGGGGTGGACGACGACGGCGCGGCTCCTGTCGCACGTCGGCCGGTTCCTCACCGGAATCGAGATTCACCCCGCGGCGCGGCTGGGGCCGGGCCTATTCATCGACCACGGCATGGGCGTCGTCATCGGCGAGACGACCGAGGTCGGTCACAACGTGACCCTTCTCCAGGGCGTGACGCTCGGGGGGACGAGCCTGGAGCGCGAGAAGCGCCACCCTACCCTGGGGGACAACGTTGTGGTCGGGGCGGGCGCGAAGATCATCGGCGCCTTCCGGATCGGCAACGGCAGCCGGATCGGAGCGGGGTCCGTGGTCGTGCGCGAGGTTCCCGAGAACTCCGTCGTGGTGGGAGTGCCGGGACGCGTGACGTACCGCGACGGCCAGCGCGTGTCCGGGCAGATCGACCTGAACCAGGCCGATCTGCCCGACCCCCTGGCTCGCGCCGTCGAGCACCTGATGGACCGCATCGAGGCCCTGGAGGCCGAGGTCGCGGCGCTCCGGCAGGGAGCGCGCTCGCCGGCGAGCGCAGAAGACTGAACGACGTGGGCACCACCTGGACCGGCACGTGGAGCGTGCGCTCCCGGGCAAGCGAGGAGGCGCGATGCTGCCGAACGACACGATGACCGTTGCCGAAGCCTCACGGTATCTCGCCATGGATGAGCAGGCGGTATCGCGGCTCGCCGCCGAGCGCCGGATCCCGGCAATCGAGCAGGACGGCGAGTGGGTGTTCTCGAAGAAGTCCATCGACAAGTGGCGGCTTCGCCAGCCCAGCTCTCAGGCCTGACCCGGGCCTCCACGGTGGAGCTGAAGGGGCACGCCGATGAATAGGTCGGGCTAGGCGCCGTCCCGTGGGTTCCGGGCGCGGGGACCGGACAGCCCGTTCGCCGGAAACGCGGAGCGCGACGGTGGTGGGCCCGGCCCTTGCTGGCACCGTGCTCCACGTGGACATGGACGCGTTCTACGCAGCGATCGAGCAGCGAGACCGGCCCGAGCTCCGGGGCCGGCCGGTGGTGGTGGGGGCGCTGCCGGGGGGGCGCGGAGTCGTCTCGGCCGCCTCGTACGAGGCGCGCCCGTTCGGCGTGAGGTCGGCCATGCCCATCAGCCGGGCTGTTCGCCTCTGCCCGCACGCCGCCTACCTGCCCGTGGACCGGGACAAGTACGCCCGCGTGTCCCGCGAGGTCATGGCCATCCTGGCGGAGTTCACCCCGCTCGTGGAGCCCATGTCGATCGACGAGGCCTTCCTCGACATCACGGAGAGCCAGCGGCTGTTCGGCGACGGCCCCACGGTGGCGCGCCAGATCAAGGGCCGGATCCGCGCCGAGCTGGCGCTGACGGCATCCGTGGGCGTGGCCGCGAACAAGTTCGTGGCCAAGGTCGCCTCGGACCTCGGCAAGCCCGACGGTCTCGTGGTGGTTGAGGCCGGGGCCGAAGCGGAGTTTCTGGCCCCGCTCCCGGTGGCGAGGCTGTGGGGTGTGGGCCAGGCCACGGCGCGCCTGCTGGAGGCCCTCGGGATCCGGACCATCGGACAGCTCGCCGCGTGGCCGGATGACGCCCTCCGCCGCCGGCTGGGCAACGCGGGCCCGGCCCTGCGGGCGCTCGCGATCGGCCACGACGAGCGGCCGGTGGAATCCTGGGGCGCGCCGAAGTCCATGGGAGCGGAGGAGACCTTCGAGACCGACCACCTGGACCTGGCGCTTCTCGAGACGACCCTCCGCAGGCAGGCGGAGCGCGTCGCCCGGGAACTGCGAGCCGAGGGATGTCTTGGCCGCACCGTCACGCTCAAGATCCGCTTCTCCGACTTCACGACGCTCACGCGGCGGCACACCGGGGAGCCGACCCAGGACGGGCTCCGGATCTACCGGGACGCCTGTCGGCTCCTTGACGGCGTGCCCCTTCGGCGGTCGGTGCGCCTGATCGGGCTCTCGGTATCGGGTTTGGCCCCGACCGATCGGGGCCAGCTCTCGCTCCTCGATCCGACGGCCCTGCGGCGAGAGCGGCTCGCCCGCGCGCTCGATCGCATCGAGGACCGCTTCGGCGCAGGGGCCGTCACCCCCGCTAGCCTGCTGGCGCGTCGGAGCGGTAGGGGGGAGGACCCCGCCTAGATCGCCGCCGCGTCCGTGGTTTGCCTTCCTTGAGGGCTTCAGCTACACTCCGATGAACGGCCGTTCATCCACTTCCCATTCCCGTCGGAGGAACCCATGGAGCGCCTGATCGCGTACGACAAGCTCGCCCGCGAGGATCGCTTCGTCCGCATGCGCGCGCGCGATGTCGCGCAGCTCAAGATCGAGCAGGGCCTGCCCCCGTTTCCGGACCTGTCGACGCACGAGTCCATCAAGGAGCGTGTGCACGGGATCATGGTGGGGGAGATGCAGGCCATGGAGGGCGCGGGGCGGACCGTCTACGACTTCCCGGACGCCCCGTGGGAGTTCACCATGGACATGGCCCGGCAGGTCTGGGACGAGTCGCGCCACGTCGAGATCTACCTCCGGCTCCTCGATCATCTGGAGGGATACATCGGCGAGTACCCGGAGACCACCATCCTCTGGCGCTGCGCCTGCGCCGAGGACGCGGCGGCGCGCGTGGCCGGAGTGAACCGCGGCCTCGAGGGGCTCGCCTGCGACGTCTTCAACCAGCTCGTGCACATCGCGAGGAAGATCGGCGATCCCATCCTCGAGCGGGCGGTGGACTACGTGCTTGCCGACGAGATCACCCACGTGCGCATGGGCTCCAAGTGGCTCACCAGGCTGACCGAGGGCGATCCGGAGCGACGGCGTCGAGCCATCGCGTTCCAGGAGAGCATCGACGAGCGGTTCAACCTGGGCGGCGCCCGCCAGGTCGGCGACCACGAGGCGGTGCCGATCTCGATCGCGACCGACATGCGGCGCCTGGCCGGCTTCACTGACGAGGAGATCGAGCGCCTGGTGAAGACCACGCAGCGCTCAGAGGTCTACTAGGCCGTGCCCGCCCCGCTGTCCGGCGTGTTTCCGGTCGAGGAGTCGGCCGAGCTCCTGAGGCACTACCGGTATGCCGTCGAGCGCGCCATGCGCGTTCTCGGGGGCTGGATCGCCCTCACCCCCGAGCTCTCTGCCAAGCTCCTGCTCGGGCGGCACGTCTGGGACACGGCTCAGCATGCCGACGCTCTCGGCAAGCGGCTGCTCGAGCTGAGGAGCCAGGCTCAGGTGTCGGAGCCGTCGAGCGCGGCCTTCGCGGCCTTCATGGACGAGATCGAGGCCCCCGAGGCGCCCGGCCAGACGGTGGAGCGCCTGGTTGGCGTCTACCGGGTGCTGAAGCCCCATCTGCTCGGGACGTACGAGTGGCACCTCGCCCGGACCAACCTGGTGTACGAACCTCCGACGCGCCGGCTCCTGGCGCGCTGCATCGAGGACGAGCGGCGGCACGTGGCCGCCGGCGAGACGGTGCTGGGGCACCTGGTCGCGAGCCCGGCCTTGGGCGATCGCGCGCTGGCCTGGCAGGGGCGGCTCGAGGCGCGCTTGGCGGCGGCGGGAGGTGTGGGCGGGCGCGGAGTTCCCGCGCCGTCATCCATGCCGGTGAGCGGGGATCCCGACGCCGAGGAGTTCATCCGGCTGGAGCAGTCGTCCCGCCCGCCCGGCGTGCCGGCAGATCTCCGGGTCGCGCTGGCCGCCCTGGGCGATGCCGTCGTCCGCGGCGACTGGCTCGCCGCCGCCGCCTGTGTCGACCCCGGCGCCGCGGGCGCGGACGCGCTCGGGACCGCCGGCATCGGGCGGGAGTTCTCCGGACATCGGGTGGTCGCCCTGGCCCGGCTCGGCCGCCAGTATCTGGCCAAGCTCCGATTCGACGGTCCGGGCAGCTCGGTCGTGCTCCTCACGCGCTGGGCGACCGGAGATCTGGGCTGGCGCGCCGCCGCGCTCGAGGTGGTCCGGGTCGACACGCCGGCTCCCGCCTGATCGGTGATCGAGAGCGTCCTGGTCGCCAATCGCGGGGAGATCGCCCGCCGGGTGATCCGCGCGTGCCGGGGCCTCGGCGTGCGGTCGGTCGCGGTGTACTCCGAGGCCGATCGCCGGTGGCCGTACGTGGCCGAGGCCGACGAGGCGGTCGCCATCGGGCCCGCCTCGCCACGCGAGAGCTACCTGAACGTCGAGCGCATCCTCGAGGCCGCCCGCCGGACGAGCGCCGAGGCGGTCCATCCCGGGTACGGCTTCCTGTCGGAGAACTGGCGCTTCGCCCGGGCCTGCGAGGAGGCAGGCCTCGTCTTCGTCGGACCCCCGTGGCCGGTGATGGCGACCATGGGCGACAAGATCGAGGCGCGGCGCCGCATGGTGGCGGCGGGCGTGCCCGTCGTCCCGGGCAGCGAAGGGGCCGTCGAGTCGCTCGAAGCCGCTCGCACGGCGGCGGCCCGGGTCGGCTACCCCATCATGCTGAAGGCGACCGCGGGGGGCGGGGGCATCGGCATGGTGCGGGTGGCGGAGGATGGCGGTCTGGCCGCGGCGTTCGCGACGGCTCAGCGCCGGGCGGAGGCGGCCTTTGGCTCCGGCGCCGTCTTCGTGGAGCGCTACCTCGACCGCCCCCGCCACGTCGAGGTGCAGGTGTTCGGCGATGCGCACGGCGGGCTGGTGCACATGCACGAGCGCGAGTGCTCCATCCAGCGCCGCCATCAGAAGCTCGTCGAGGAGAGTCCCGCGCCGGGCATGGCGCCGGATCTCAAGCGCCGGTTGACCGAGGCCGCGGTGAGCGGGGCCCGGGCCGTCGGCTACCGGAACGCCGGCACCATGGAGTTCATCGTCAGCGGCGGAGAATTCTACTTTCTCGAAATGAACACCCGGCTCCAGGTGGAGCACCCGGTCACCGAGGAGGTGACGGGACGGGACCTCGTCGCCGCTCAGCTCCGGGTCGCGTCCGGGGAGCCGCTGCCCTGGCGGCAGGAGGAGATCGTGCAGCAGGGCCACGCCCTGGAGTGCCGGATCTACGCCGAGGACCCCGCCCGCAACTTCATGCCGTCGCCCGGAACGATCACGCGGCTCGTCCTGCCCGAAGGGCCCGGGCTCCGGCTGGACTGCGGCGTGGCCGAGGGCGTGGAGGTGTCCGTTCACTACGACCCCCTGCTTGCCAAGCTCATCGCCTGGGGCGCCACCCGGAGCGAGGCGATCGACCGGATGGCGTCGGCCCTGGACGGCCTCGTGGTCGAGGGCGTACGCACCGTCGTCCCGTTCCACCGGCGTGTCCTTGCCAGCACGCTGTTCCGGGCCGGTCAGATTCACACCCAGATGGCGGAACAAGGAGCGTTCGATGCCTGAAGAGGTCAGGGCCCACATCACCGGCGTGGTCTTCCAGATCACCACCAGGACGGGCGATCCGGTCGCCGCCGGCGACCCGGTGATCGTGCTGGAGTCGATGAAGATGGAGATCCCGGTGGAAGCGCCGCGCGCCGGGGTCGTCAGGGAGATCGCGGTCGCCGAGGGGCAGACGGTGCAGGAGGGCGACACCGTGGCCTGGCTGGAGTGAGGGTCTGGCCGGGATCCGCCAAGGCGGGGAGGGTGTCCGGCGCGGAAGCGAGCCAGCCGCCACGATGGCGGCCAGCGGAGGGAAGGGGAGCCATGAGCCTCGAGCTGGTCCTCGAGCTGTACGACTACCACTGGTGGGCGAACCGGCGGCTGTGCCAGCACGTGGACGGGCTGGGCGAGGAGCTTGCCGGCCGTGACGTCGGCCCGCAGTTCAGCATGCCCAGCGTGCTGCGGATGCTCGCCCATATCTACGGGGCAGACGCGATATGGCTGGCCCGGTGGAAGGGGTCCTCGCCTGCTTCGCTTCCCGGCGGCGACATCGCAACCCTCACCGAGCTCCGCGCGAGGTGGGACGCGCTCGAGGCGGAGCAGCGGGCCTTCCTCGATGCACTGGCCGACGCCGACCTGACGCGATCGATCGCGTACCGGAGCAACGAGGGCCAGCCGTTCCAGCTCCTGCTCGGGCCCCTCCTCCGGCACGTGGCCAACCATGCCACCCATCACCGGAGCGAGGTGGCCACGATGGTCACGATGCTCAGCGGCTCACCTCCGGACACGGGCATCGTGAGCTACGAGCTGATGCGGACAGGGCAGGTCCCCGGCTAGTGCCCGGGTCAGAGATGTGCCGGCAGGGCGCCGGGCGGAGCCGGGGCGAGCCTTCCCCGCGGGCCACGCTGAGTCGCGGGGGCGGTTCTATGGGGCCACGGGAGGCGGGTGGCGCCGTGAGTCGACGAACCTCCGGCTCAGGCCCGTGAGCGAGAGCGTGGCAGGCCATCCGGAACCGCGCGGGTTTGCGGATGGCCCGGGTCGGTCCGGCAGGCGCGCCGGCTAGTTCTCGACGAACGCGCGCAGGGCCCGGCCCCGCAGCGGATGGCGCAGCTTGCGGAGCGCCTTCGTCTCGATCTGCCGGATGCGCTCCCGGGTGACCGAGAAGCGCTTGCCGAC
>DATKEI010000219.1:0-4815 GCA_035544455.1 Binatia bacterium
AAGTCGATACGATCGGGGACGAAGCCCTCGATCTCGTGCACGTAGAGACACTCGCCGATCCAGGCCGCCAGGAGGCTGTCGAGCGACTGTCCGTGGGCCCGGACCTCACGGGCGTCGGCAGGGCCAGGCCGGGGCGGGCCCGCGATCAGCCCGAGCACCCCGAGCGCAACCTGCGCGAACGCATCGGGCAGGGAATCGCCGCGCCCCGTGACAGCAACGAGGTCGGGACCCACCTCGTCATGGCTGAAGCCGGTCTTCAGCTCCGGCCCCTGCGCGCCGGCACGACCCCTCCGCCCGTCAGGTCGCCGTGGCGGGCCTGCAGGATGGCGAGGCCGACGGGGCCGGCCGTTTCCGTCCGGAGGACGCGCGGACCGAGCCCGGCGACCAGACCGCCCGCCTGTCGGATCGCCTCGACTTCGGCGTCGCTCAGTCCACCCTCGGGCCCGACCACGAGCGCGGCTCCAGGCAGGGGCCCTGTGGGGAGCACCTCGTCGAGCCCGATCATCTCCGCTTCGCAGAGGCAGACGAGCACGTCGGTGGCCCGCCGGGCGCCCAGCCAGCTCGCGAGCGGCATCGGCCCGGCCACCGCCGGTACCACCGCGCGGCCGCACTGCTTGGCGCTCTCCTGGGCCACGCGCTGCCATCGGCGCTGCCGCGCCGTCCAGCCCCTGGCATCGAGACGGACGACAGTGCGCTCGGTGAGCAGCGGGGCGATCTGACGGGCGCCGAGCTCGGTCGCCATGCGCACGATCGATTCCATCTTGTCGCCCTTGGGCACGCCCTGGGCGAGGGTCAGCGCGAGCGGCGACTCGGTCGCGATCGGCTCCCGGCCGATCAGCGTGCCGATGGCGCCGCGCGGGTGCACGGCGGTCAGCCGCACCGTCAGCTCGAATCCCCGCCCGTCGAGCGCGCGCACGAGCTCGCCCGGACCGATCCGGAGGACACGCGCGAGGTGATGGGTCTCCTCAGCGTCAAACGAGACCACATCGCCCTGGACCGCCTCCGGCCGCACATGGAAACGCGGCATTCAGTCGCACGCGGGGGACGCGGTGGCGGGGCCGGCCCCCCCCGCCCTGGCCGCCCGGGGCGGGGTCAGGACGAGCATGCGCTCTGGACGACGCCGAGCGACGACCAGCCGTCGACGACGATCCGCTCGGCCTCCGCGAAGCCGTCGGCTCGCAAGGCGTCGCGCACGGGACCGTCGTCGGCGGCGAGCATGCCGCCGAGCACCAGCGTGGCCCCGGGGGCGAGTAGCCGGCGATACTGGCCGCGCAGGGCGAGGTGGGTCGGTCCGAGCAGATTGGCCAGGACCAGGTCGAAGCGCGCCGCGGGCGGGACGGCCTCCGGCCCGCCGAGCACGGCGTGGACGCGCCCCGCGCACCCGTTGCGCGCGGTGTTCTCGGCGACGGCGCGGATCGCATCGGGATCCACGTCCACGGCGAGGACCTCCGGCGCCCCGAGCGCCACCGCGGCGATCGAGAGAATACCGCTGCCGGCGCCGATGTCGAGCACGCGCGCGGGGACGCTCCTCGCGAGCGCGCGGTCGAGCAGGGCGAGGCACCCCTCCGTGCTGCCGTGATGGCCCGTGCCAAAGGCCCGGCCCGGCGAGATCACGACGCGGACCCTGGTCGAGGAGCGAGTCGGGTCGTTCCCCGTGGCGTCGTGCCAGGGCGGGACCACGAGGAGGCGGTCACCGATCTGGCGCGGAGGGAACGATGTCTGCCAGGCGGACGCCCACGCCTCCTCGAGGAGGGGCCGTACTTCTGGCTCGCCCGGAGCCGGGTCAAATCCGAGCGCGTCCAGCCCCGCCTGGTACTCGGCGACGGCCCGGGTGAGCCCGGTGGACGACGCCGTCTCCGGGTAGAACGCGCGCAGGATCGGCGGCTGTCCCGGGAGCTCCTCCTCGACCACGCCCAGCGCGCCCAGCTCCCAGAGGAAATTGGTCGTTGCGTCGACGGTCTCAGGGGGCGCCGGCACCCTGAGCTCCCAGAACTGCATTAACCGTTGAAGAGCTTCTTCATGCGATCGAGGAACGACGACTGGAGCGGGCCGGCATTCTCGCCCGCGTCCCGGAACTCCTCGAGGATCTCGCGCTGGCGTGCGGTCAGCCGCGTTGGCACCTCCAGGACGGCCTCGTAGACGATGTCTCCGCGCCCGCGGCCCCGGAGGTGGGGCATGCCCTTGCCCCGCATCCGAAGGTGAGCTCCGGCCTGGGTGCCGGGCGGCACGGACAGCTTGGCCGTGCCCTTGAGGACCGGGACCTCGATCTCATCTCCCAGCGCGGCCTGCGGGAAGGTGATCGGGAGCGCGGTGTGCAGATCGGAGCCCTCGCGCGTGAAGATCTCGTGCGGGCTCACGTGGATGACCACGTAGAGGTCGCCGGCGGGCCCACCGGACAGGCCGCTGTCACCCCGCCCCCCCAGGCGCACCTGCATGCCGTCCTCGATGCCGGCCGGGATGGCGACCTCGAGCAGGCCCTCGCGGCGCAGGCGACCCTCGCCCCGGCAATCCCGGCACGGTGACCGGTTGACGCTGCCCTCCCCGCGGCATTCGGGGCACGGTCGCGCCACGGTGAGGAACCCTTGCGAGAACCGCACCTGGCCCTGACCGCGGCAGGTGGGACAGGTTTCCGGGCGGCTGCCGGGCTCGCTCCCGGTGCCCGTGCACGTCTCACATGGCTCGAGGCGCGGGATCTGCAGCTTGGCTTCGAGCCCCTCGGCGGCCTCCTCCAGCGTCAGGCTCAGGTCGTACCGGAGGTCGTCGCCCCGCCGGGAGCGCGTGCGGCGTCCTCCGCGCTCTCCGGCCCCGAAGAAGCCCTCGATGATGTCCTCGAACAGCGTGCCGAACCCGCCGTCCTGCGCCTGGGGTCCGCTGGCGGCCGACGGAGCAGTGCCGAACCGGTCGTAGTGGGCTCGCTTGTCGGCGTCCGACAGGACGCCGTAGGCCTCGCTGATCTCCTTGAACCGCTCCTCGGCCGCCTTGTTGCCGGGATTGCGGTCCGGGTGATACATGCGGGCGAGCTTGCGGTACGCCGTCTTGAGCGCGCTCTCGTCGGCCTTCGGGGTGACGCCGAGGATCGCGTAGTAGTTCTTGCCGGCCACGCGAGAGGCGTCCGGGTCAGCTGTCCACGTCGCCCGGCCCCATGCCAGGCACGAGCCGGATCAGGTGCTGGGCGCGCTCTGGGGGCGGGAGCACGGCGGCGGTGAGGGCGTGGCTCAGCACACTATTGCTGGGGATCGGGTCCAGTCGGCGAATCGGAGGCGATCGCGACGGTGACCAGGGCGGGGCGCAGCACGCGCCCGTGCATCTGATAGCCGCGCAGTGTCTCGTCCACGACCGTCATCTCCGGCGTGTCGCCGGCGGGCACTCGCGCCACCGCCTCGTGTCGCGCGGGATCGAAGCGCTCGCCGACGGCGCTGAACGGCGTCACGCCGACCTTCTCGAGCACGCGCAGCAGCTCACGGTGGATCAGCTCCACCCCGGCCGTCCAGGCCGCGGCCGCGGTGTCGGCGCGGGCCGCCTGCTGCAGGGCGCGGTCGAAGTTGTCCAGCACGCCGAGGAGGTCGCGCACCAGCGACTCGGTGGCGAAGCGAACGTAGTCCTCGCGGTCGCGGGCGGCCCGCTTGCGCGCGTTGTCGAACTCCGCGACGGTTCGCAGGTGCCGATCCTGCAGGCTCTCCGCCTCGCGGGTCTTGTCCTCGAGCGCCTGCTGGAGGCGCTCGATCTCGGCGAGGGCTTCGCCGACCGAGCGGGGCGCCTCCCCGGTGGCGGCACCCGTCCCGGCGTCTTCGGGGCGAACGTCTGATGTGTTCATGGTGACAATCGAGTATAGCAGACGCCTCCCCCGGGCGGCGGCCGGGGCCGATCCCTGTCCGGGCCAGCTCAGCCGGGCAGGTAGAGCTGATCGGGCCCGGGACGGGCGAGGGAGGTGGAGACCTGCCGGGCCGTTTCCTCCACGAGGCCGATCACCCCCGAGTACTGCATGCGCCGGGGTCCCACCACTCCGAGCACACCGAGGACCTGGTCGCGGAACATGAAGCTGGAGGTGATCAGGCTGCAGTCCTGCATGTCCGGCACCGGGTTCTCCGCGCCGATCATGACCTGGACGCCGCGCTCCCCGGCCATCTGCGTCAGGACGTCGATCAGCCGCGCCTTCTCCTCGAAGGCCTTCAGCAGGCGGCGGAGCGTGGCCTTCTCCCCGAAGTCCGGATGGTCGAGGAGGTTGGTGGCACCGCTGATGTACAGGGTGCGGTCGCGCAGGAGCGCCATGATCTGCTCGACCAGCGCCCCGTGGCGCGTCCACAAGGGGTCGAGCGTATCCGCGGGTGCGGACAGGTCATCGAGGACGGCCTGGAACGTGTGGCCGCGGTACCGCCGCGTGAGGGACCGGCCCATCTCCCGCAGCTCGTCGGCGGCATGACGGGCCTCCAGCGCCACGGGCCGGGTCGTGATCCAGCCGCTGTCGGTGACGAGCACCAGCAGCGCTCGACCGTCCCCGAGCCGCACGAGCTCGAGCCGGTCGAGCACGGTGCTGGTCAGGGGCGGGGCGAGGAGGATGCCCGTCATGTGGGAGCCGGCGGACAGGCGGGTCGATGCCTCCGCCATCACCTGGTCGGGGGCCACGGGCGGGAGTCCCGACTCGCGGGCGGCGGCTGGTGGGCCCGGCGCGGCCGGCGTCCACCGCATGCGCTCCAGCGCGTCGACGTAGTAGCGATACGCCTTGTCCGTGGGGACGCGCCCGGCCGAGGTATGAGGCTGGACCAGGTAGCCCATGTCCTCCAGATCGGCCATGACGTTCCGGATCGTCGCGGGCGA
>DATKEI010000220.1:0-8819 GCA_035544455.1 Binatia bacterium
GCCACCGCGCCGGCCACCTCGGCCTCGCCCCGGTCCCCCCCGGTCTCGAGGAAGGTGACAAGGTGGCGCTCGCCGGGGCCGAGCCACGCCGCCAATGCCCCGTCCACCAGGATCACCAGGGCGCCGGCCGAGCGCATGGGCTTGCGCCCGTGGGCGAGCCCCGGCCACGGCAGGGCGGCGCCGTAGGGATTGGCGGGATCGGTCGCGGCCAGGCGCACGGCCTCGACCTGATTCCCGGGCTCGCGCAGCGCGCGCAGCCGGTCCACCGCACCGGGCAGGGCAAACTGGGCGGCCCCGCAGCCCGCGACGAAGTAGCCGCGCCGCACGCGGCCGGCGTCCTCCAGGGCCCGGAGCACGGGGTAGATGGCGGCGAATCCCCCGTCGACGCCCTCGGCGCGCACCGCCTCGCGGGTCAGCACGCCGTGCCGGTCCAGGAGCAGGTGGGCGCGCGCCGCCAGGCTCTCCGTGACCGACCGCCCCTCGCCCGGGGCCAGGGCTCGCACCAGGGACCACCGGCCGCTCGCCTCCGCGGGCCAGCCACGGGCGGCGCCGATGCCGGGCATGCCGGGCGCGCCGCGCCAGTGCCGCCGCTCGGCCAGCGCGCGGCGCCCCGCCCGCCGGTCGCGCCGGGGCGGCGGTCCCGCCAGGGCGCGGAGGGGCTGGAGCGTATCGTTGGTCACTTCGCCCGCCCACACGAGATCCCAGAGAGCGCCCAGCACGTCGGGCAGGAAGCCGCCGACACCGGCTTGCGTCGATCCCTGGAGAAGCTGGGGGAAGAAGAGGGCGCCGCGGGCCGCGAGCGCGGCCCGGATATGCTGGTGCAGCAGCGTGTCGTGCTCGACGGGCCCGGCCGTGATCAGGAGGGGCGCGTGCTCGGCAAGGAGCAGCCGGAGGCGGCCGTCTCGAGGGCCGAGGACACCGGCGCCGACCCACACGACAGCGCCCGACGCCATGAGCGCGTCGAGCTCGAACGGGTCGTAGCGAGCGAGCCGCGCCGGCAGCACCTCGTTTTCCAGCGCCGATGCCGGGATGGCGGCGCCCTCGAGCTGGGCGATGACCTCCATGAGCGCCTGCGGCCCGCGGCGGGCCGATCCGATCCCGTGCCACGCGAGATACAGGCGACCGAGGGCGGAGGCGTCCACCGGCTCCACCTCGCGGCGGACCCGGGCCAGCGACCGCTGGCGGAGCGTGCGGAGCACCCCGGCGTCGCACCACTCGGCCCCCCGTCCTCCCGGGCGGAACTCCCCCTGCACCACGCGCCCGGCCGCGGCGAGGCGGGCGAGCGCCGTCTCCACGGGCCCCGTGCCGATCCCGAGGCGCGCCGCGGCCTCGGCGGCGGGAAAGGGGCCATGAGTGCGGGCATAGCGGGCGACGAGGTCACCCAGCGCATCGCGCACGGGCTGAAGGAAGGCCTCCGGCAGCCCCGCGGGGGGCGGGATGCCGAGCGCGTCCCGGTAGCGGCCCGCGTCCTCCACAGCCACGTACCGCATCTCTCCCGCGACCTTGAGCAGCGCGATCCGGCGGGCCCGGGCGAGCTGGAGCAGCCAGCCCGGCGCTCCTTCCCTGGGAGCGCACCGCGCGGCGGCCTCGGCTTCCGACAGGTCGCCGATGTGCAGGAGGAGGTCGTGAAGGCCGTCCGGGTGGCGGGCGGCGCGGTCGGGAGCCAGGTGCTGGAGCGAGCGCTCGAGCGCATCCAGGGCTTCGGGATCGATCAGCTGGCGCAGCTCGACGTCGCCCAGGAGCTGGCGGAGCTGGGCGGGGTCCACGGTCAGGGCCTGGGCCCGGCGCTCGGCCAGCGGCGAATCGCCCTCGTAGAGGAAGTTTGCCACGTAGCTCCACATGAGCGCGGCGGCAAACGGCGAGGGTGTCCGGCTGTCCACCGGCACCACGCGGATGCGCCGGCTCCGGACGTCGCGCAAGAGGTCGATGAGCGCCGGCATGTCGAACGCGTCGCGCAGGCACTCGCGATACGTCTCGAGCACGATGGGAAACGCGTCGTAGCGGCCGACCACGCCGAGCAGGTCGGCGCTGCGCTTGCGCTGCTGCCACATCGGCACCCGCTGTCCCGGCCGCCGGCGCGGCAGCAGCAGGGCGCGGGCCGCCGCCTCGCGGAAGCGCGCGGCGAACAGCGCCACCGCCGGGGCGCCCTGGCCGGCGGCGCGCGCCGAGCCGCCGGACCCGAGCTGCCGGATCACCAGGGCCTCGACCTCGTCGGGATCTGGCAGCATGGCCTCGATGGGCGGCGGCTCGTCGCTCTCGGGGAAGCGCGCGACGATTCCGTCGTCCGTCCACAAGACATCGTGGTCGAGGCAGCTGCGGGTGCGGGCCAGCCCCGCGATCGCCATCGCCCAGGGGGCATGCACGCGGCTGCCGAACGGGGTGAGCAGACACAGGCGCCAGTCGCCCATCTCGTCGCGAAAGCGCTCGACGAGGATGGTCTGATCGTCGGGGATCGCGCCCGCTGCGCGCTGCTGCTCATCGAGGTACGCGAGGAGGCTGTGGGCGGCAGGCTCGCTCAGAGCGGCGTCGCGGAGCCGTGCCATGGCCTCGACCTCGGGCAGGGCGCGCAGCGCCCGGGTGAGCTCGCCGAGTGCCCGGCCGAACTCCGCGCTGCGCCCGGCGGCATCGCCGTGCCAGAAGGGCATCCGCCCCGGCTCTCCCGGAGCCGGCGACACGAGGACGCGGTCGTGGGCAATCTGCTCGATCCGCCACGTGGTGGCGCCGAGCAGAAAGGTCTCCCCCTCCCGGCTCTCGAGCACCATCTCCTCGTCCAGCTCGCCCACCCGGCCCTGCCCTCGGGGGGCGCCGGCAATGAAGACGGGGTAGAGCCCGCGGTCGGGGATCGTGCCGCCGTTGGCGATGGCCACGGCCTGTGCCCCCTCGCGCCTGGCAAGGACGCCGGCGAGCCGGTCCCAGGTGATACGGGGCCTGAGCTCTGCGAACTCGTCCGAGGGATATCGCCCGGAGAGCATGTCGAGCACGCCCTCGAACGCCGACCGCGGCAGGTCGGCGAACGGCGCGGCGCCCCGCACCACGCCCTCGAGACGGTCCACCGACCAGTCCTCCACCGAGACCGCGGCCACCACCTGCTGGGCGAGGACGTCGAGCGGGTTGCGCGGATAGGTGACGCGCTCCACCGCGCCTTCTCGCATCCGCGTCGTCAGCGCCGCGCACGCCAGGAGATCGCCCCGGTACTTGGGGAGGATGACGCCCTTCGAGGGGGCGCCCATGTGGTGCCCGGAGCGGCCGATCCGCTGAAGGCCGCTCCCCACGCTGGGCGGAGCCTCGACGTGGATGACGAGGTCGATGGCCCCCATGTCGATACCCAGCTCGAGGGACGAGGTGGCGACGATGGCGGGCAGGTGGCCCGCCTTGAGGCGCTCCTCGATGACGAGGCGTTGCTCGCGCGCCACCGATCCGTGGTGCGCGTGCACGACCACCTCGCCCGCCAGCTCGTTCAGCGAGGCGGCCAGGCGCTCGGCGAGCCGGCGGCTGTTCGCGAAGATGAGGGTGGACCGGTGGGCGCGGATCAGGTCGAGGATGAGCGGATGCATGGCGGGCCAGATGCTCGTGCGGCGCGGCCCCTGCGCGGCGGGCCCGCTCCGAAGGGGCTCCGCCTCGCCGAGGCGCGCCATGTCCTCCACCGGCACCTCGACGCGAAGGTCGAGCGCCTTCGTGCGCCCGGCGTCGATCGCGCGCACCGGCCGGGGCTCGCCCCCGGCGAAACCGGCGAGGAACCGCGCCGCCTCGTCCATTGGGCGCTGCGTCGCGGAGAGCCCGATCCGCTGCAGGCGGCGCGGACGGAGGGCCTCGAGCCTCTCCAGGGACAGGGCCAGGTGGGCGCCCCGCTTCGTGCCGATCAGGGCATGGACCTCGTCGACGATCACCGTCTCCACGAACCGGAGGGTGTCGCGGGCCCGGCTCGTGAGGAGGAGGTAGAGCGACTCCGGCGTGGTCACGAGAACGTCGGCGGGGGCCCGGAGAAAGCGCGCGCGCTCGCGGCTCGGCGTGTCTCCGGTGCGGACCGCGACCAGCGGGCGGTGAAACCCAGGTGGCCCCCCGAGCTCCTCGGCCCGCATCAGGATGCCGGCGAGCGGCGCGCGCAGGTTGCGCTCGACGTCGACGGCCAGGGCGCGAAGGGGAGAGATGTACAGGACGCGACAGCGCTCCGGCGCCGGGGGAACGGGCTCGAACACGAGCCGGTCGATGGCGGCGAGGAAGGCCGCCAGGGTCTTGCCCGACCCCGTGGGAGCGAGGAGCAGGGCGGACTCGCCGCTCAGGATCGCTGGCCAGCCCTGCTCCTGCACCGGCGTGGGCCGCTCGAAG
The DNA here is from genome assembly GCA_035544455.1 of Binatia bacterium. Classification (GTDB taxonomy): domain Bacteria; phylum Methylomirabilota; class Methylomirabilia; order Rokubacteriales; family CSP1-6; genus DATKEI01. The sequence continues at coordinate 4,327 of DATKEI010000220.1, forward strand.
GAGGCCTCGAACCACGCGCGCGTGGCGCCGTGAAAGCCAGCCAGCGGATCCGCGGCGGACCCGCGAGGCGCCGGCGACAGGGCGCCGCCCTCCGTCCCCGCCGGGCGCTTCCGGGAGCGCGGTGCCATCAGCCGCGCCTGTCCTTTCCTGGGGGCGGGTCGTCCGGGACCGCGCGCAGCCGCTCGACGTCGGCCAGCGTGCTCGCATCCGCTGCCGTCCGGTCGGGGCGGACCCGGACGATCCGCGGGAACCGCAGAGCGTAGCCGGAGCCGTGGCGCGAGGAGCGCTGGACGTTGTTGAAGGCCACCTCGAGCACGATCTCGTGCCGGACCGTCCGGTAGTGACCCGCGTCGTGCACGGTGAGCGCGTGGAGCCGGGCCGTCAGCTCCCGGATCTCGGCGTCGGTGAGCCCTCCGTAGGCCTTGCCGATGGTGAGGAGGGCACCGCTCGCGGGGTCCCGGACGGCGAACGTGTAGTCCGAGAGCACGGCCCGTCGCTTGCCGTGGCCCCACTCCGCCCCCACCACCACCACGTCCAGGGTGTCCAGGGGCCGCTTGAGCTTGAGCCAGTGGTGTCCCCGCCGACCCGAGATGTACGGAGAGCCCGGTTGCTTGCACATCAGCCCCTCGTTGCCCCGTGCGCGCGCGGCAGCGAAGAGCGACTCGAGCTCCTCCTCCGAGCGCGCCGACGCCAGGGGCGCCCGCCGCTGGCCTTCGGGCAGGGCCAGCGCTTCCAGGCGCTCCCGGCGCACACGGAGCGACTCGGCCAGCAGCGACTCGTCGCCGAGGGCGAGGAGGTCGAACGACACCAGGGCCGCGGGATGCGCGGCCACGACCTCCGGAGATGGTCGCAGCCGGCCGAGCCGCTGCTGCAGGCGGGCGAACGGCAGAGCCCGGTCCCCGTCCATGGCCACCAGCTCGGCATCCAGGGCGTAGCGGCCTCCGACCCTGGCGAACACCGCCACCACTTCAGGGAACTGATGGGTGATCTCGTGCCGATCCCGCGAGTAGAGCCGCACCTCACCATCTGCCGCATGGAGCTGGCAGCGCACGCCGTCGTACTTGTCCTCGACCCAGACCGGCGCGCCGAGGCGCCGGATGGCCTCCCCGGGGCCGGCCGCCGGATGGGCCAGCATCGGGTCCAGGGGCGTGAAGTACGAGAAGTGGTGGACGTCGAGGAATCCCCGGCGGGCCTCCCGGGCTACCGCTCCGAGATCAGCGCGATGCCGGTTGGCCGCGCGAACCGCCTCGAGCGTCTGGCCCGCGAGCCGGGCGACCGCATCCTCGAGCAGGCTCTCCTGCATCCCCGCCCGCGTCTCGCCCAGAAGGACCTTGACGGCCGCCCGGACGCCCGGGGGCCCCATGCGGCGGAATAGGCGAGCCAGGAGCACGGCCTTGGCCGAGGACCCCCTCGCTACGTGGATCTCGGCCAGCCGCTCGGCAAGTTCGCCCAGCCGCACCGGGGGCCCCTCGGCCGGCGGGGCGCCCGCGCCCGCCCGGATATCGGCAGCCATGTCACTGGCGTCGCCGTGGCGCCGCCAGGCCCCGGAGACAGCTTCCGGATCGAGCCCGGGAAGCAACTCGGCCAGGGCCGCGACCAGGGTGGCTCCCCCCACCGAGATCCGGCGCTTCTCCGCGCGCGGAAACGGCCGGCCCAGCAGAAAGGTGACGGCGTGTCCCAGGTCCGCGTCGGAGAGCGCACCCAGATACTCGACCAGGATCCGGCGCTTCTCGAGCCTGGACCGAGTGCCCTCCACGGCCCGGAACACCTCGGCCAGCGCCTCGATGGTATCCATCCCCTTGTATCCATCAGTCCAGGACATCAGTGTAAGCTCCGATCAAAGCCCCCCAACCAGATCAAGAATTGGCCGACGTTATCCCCAGCTCTGGTAAATCCTGTGGATAACCCAAATGGCATCCCCGGGGTAGACGAGGGAAGGAAAGTCGCCGGGCTCTCGAAAACGCAAATGTTGACACTCACTTAAGGTTTGTCTAACATGCCGATGTCGCGCTGGCTCGGTTGGAGCGGCATTCCCCCTGATCCGAGAGGCCTGGAGGCTTCATGATCACGGTTCCCGCGCACCGGGTGAAGCAGTTCGGGGTCGAATTCTTCCAGGCCTCGTTCTCCGCCAAGGATATCGACCGCCTCGTCAAGTTCGAGGTCCTCGGCTATGCCGGTAGCGCCTCCCCGCAGCCCGCGTCGAAGCGGGCCAGCCGCGCCCGGGTCAACTGGGAGATTCTCGAAAAGCGGATCGGCGAGAGCGAGGCGGCCTACCAGCGTCCGGTGATCCGCCGGAAGATCGATGAGCTGGTGGCCTACTACCGCGACTGCAAGGACGCCGGCACCCTTCCCGCGATCCCCGGCGCCGTGATCATCACCTCCGAGAAGCGCTTCACCTTTACGCCCATGGCGAGCCAGCACGACCTCGGCTTGCTCCAGATTCCCGAGGAGCACGGGGTCCTGCGCGTGCTCGACGGCCAGCACCGCCTGCTCGCGCTGCACGCCCTGACCCAGGCGGGCGAGAACCTGGGGATCGAGGTGCCCGCCGTCCTCTTCGATCGGCTGGACGCGCGGCAGATCGTCGAGCTCTTCGTCACGATCAACGCCAAGCACACGCGCCTGAACCCCTCCCACATCGTGAGTCTCGCCGGGCGCAAGCTCTACCCCGATCCGAACCAGGCCCTCGCCCACGACGTGATCCGCTCGCTGAACGAGGACGAGACCTCGCCGCTCCACGGCGATATCAAGATGCTCGGGAGCGGCCGCGGCCGCGTTTCCCAGGCGCCCCTCGCCGAGGAGATCGTGGACTTCCTCGAGGCAGTGGAAAAGATCGGCGGGAGCGCGCGCATGAACGAGCTGCGCCAGGGCGCCAAGCGCTTCTTCCTGAACTACGTCAAGGCCATCGCCGGCGTGTTCCCCACCGCCTGGGCCGGGCGCAAGTATTCGATCAAGACCGGCGCCGCGCTCCGCGCATTCATCCGGGTGGCCCCCGATGTGATGGCGCGGGCCCGGGAGATCAAGCGAGACGCCTTCGACCACAGCGCGATCCGAGAGGCGGTCCGACCCTGGGGGGAGCGTCTGCGCGACCGGCGCTTCGAGACGGAAGGGGAGTGGAAGAGCAAGCTTGCCGGTGGCACCCGGGGCACCGTCGAGGCGTTGACGCGGGAGCTGCGCGAGGCCATGCGCTGAGCGGCCGCGCCCCCCCCGGGGGACGCCGTCGGATCCGCGGCGGGCGAATCCATGGCGCGTCCACCCCGTGAGCCGGCGGGTGGGCACCGGCGACCACGGGGTCCCCGCGCGCGGCCCCCGAGGCTTCTGATCGAGACCCCTTGCGGACCTTCGGCCGGCGGTCGTAGGCTGACCCGTCACACTCATCCCCATCCCCCGGGAGAAGCAATGGCAAAGCTCGGCTTCGGTGCATGGATCCCGACGTACGCCTGGTCCGACAACAGCGGGGGCGCCGAGAACGTCCGGCGCATCCGCGAGTCCATCGCGAAGTGCGAGAAGCATGGGATCGACGTGTGGGTGATCGACCACCTCCTGTCGGCCCCGGGCCTCTACGGAAACGCCTGGCTCGAGCCCCTGAACGTGCTCTCCTACGCGGCGGCGCTGACGTCGCGGGTCAAGATCGCCACCGGCATCCTGGTGTTGCCCGTGCGCCACCCGGTCGTGCTGGCCAAGGAGATCTCGACCCTCTGCCACCTGTCGAACAACCGCTACGTCTTCGGGGTCGGCCCGGGGTGGTACGCGCGGGAGTTCGAGGTGACGGGCTCTCGGATCGAGGAGCGCGGCCGGCGCACCGACGAGATCATCGAGGCCGTCACGCTGCTCCTCACCCGGCCCAGCGCGAGCTACCGGGGGCGGTACTACCAGTTCACGGACGTCACCATCGATCCGCGGCCCCCCGAGATGCCGGACATCTGGGTGTCAGGCGGATCGCGCGTGCCGGACCCCGGCGAGCACGACGTGCCCGTCATCGCCACCAGCGTCATGGATCGCATTGTCAAGGCCGGGCACTGGCTCTCGCGCTGCTCGGGCACGCAGGAATGGGTGAAGCGAGACTGGGACCAGCTCCGGCAGCACGCGGCGAAGCTCGGCCGGGATCCCGCCGCCCTCACCTTTGGCCACTGCAACTTCACCCATCTCGTCGAGACCGCCAGCGAGGCCCGGGCGCTCTCGCGATCGAAGGAGCCCTTCCTCCGGGCGATGGGCAACCACCGCTCCTGGGACCACCTGCAGGAGTGCTACATGGCGGGGAGCATCGACCGCATCAACGCGCGCATCGCCGACCTGGTCGGCGCCGGGCTCGAGTACTTGGTGCTCGGCCCCGTCACCGACGATCCTCGCCAGATCGATCTCATGGCCAGGCGCATCATGCCCAACTTCGCCTGACCGTTCGCTCCGGCGCCGGGCGGGGTGGGGGCCCTCCCCGCGGGACACGCTGAGTCGCTTGAGCATTGCCGGCACTCGATCGGGCCACGAGATGGATGGTG
>DATKEI010000221.1:0-26083 GCA_035544455.1 Binatia bacterium
TGGACGCCGGGGGCCCTGACGGTACTGCTCGGCGGCATGCCGGCGCTCGACAACACGTCGACGCTCATGTGCATGTGGGGCGGCGTGATCACCGTGCTGCAGCCGGGGGAGGTGACCGAGCAGATTCCGTGAGGGTGTCACGCTGTGGTGTGCGGCGCCCCACGCGGTCACGGGACCTTTTCGATCGACCTCGTGTATCCGGTCTCGTTCGGCAGCACGAACGGTTGATCCGCGAACTGGGGCGTCATGAACCCCACCAGGGGAAACCCGCCGCTCTGGGACGTCGAGTTCGGCATGACCCATCCGTTGACGAACGCCCGGACCCGGGACCAGTCCTGGGTCACACCGTCGCCAGTGCTCATCACGGCGGCCGACGAGCGGAACGTGAACGCCTTGACCTCGTCGATCGTGAGCGTGAAGGAGGGAACTCTCGTGATCGCCCCGAGGTGCAGACCAGACCTCGGTCCCATCCCGAGGTCGACGGGCACCGTCGTGATGCGCAGAAACTCGCGTGTCGAGCGACTCTCTTCCGTCTGGAGCGTGCTGATCGCACCGAGCCGATCGCGCAGCGGCCCGGGCAGGCGCGCCGGGCCATGGCTCCCCCGGCGTCCCGGGGGCGTCTGACCAATCCGGCCCATCGTCGTAACCGGTATCGGACTCAGATAGAAGGTCTCGTTCGTCGGCGCCGTCAGGTTGTCCGCCTCGAAGAACTTTCGCACGGCCTGCATCGACGACTCGCTCTGGCCGATCTTGCAGGCGCGCAGCTCCAGCCGGCTCAGCTTGAGCGCGCGGACGCGGAGCACCTTGGCGATGAATCGTTGCAGTGCCGCGCGTGGCGGAGGCCCGACGAACTCAAGATTCGAGGCGTTCGTGTCGAGAAACTTGGCGTAGAACGCCTCAGCCTCGTCTGTCGTGAACGTCCCTGTGACCGCGCCAGGCTGCAAGCCATTGAGGAACTTCGTCCAGCGGTCGATGACGATCTTCTGCTCGTCCTTGGTCTTGTTGGGCAAGGCCCGGATCTTCGCGACTTCCGCTTCGGCCGCGATCAGCTTGTCGATCGTCGCCATCGTACTGACGACCGCTAGCGCACTCTTCCCACCGGCCGCAGTGGGCAGCAGGAGACCGTCCTGGAACGCATGGCAGATGAGCACGACGATGCCGCCGTTGCCGGCGGCGACCATCGCGTCGAGCGCGGCCTCGAGCGACGACCCTTGCATGACCGTGGTTCGCTCGGCGGCGATGGAAAGGTCGCCGAGCGGCGACGGCTCGAGCGGGAACTGCTGGTAATAGCCCGCGGCGTGCGGCAGGCCGCCTTTGCGACCGTCGATGATCAGATGAGCGGCAGTCGCCATGTCGCCCTCCTCGTGTTCAGCTGCTCAGCACAAGAGCTCTTGCATCCGGGTCTTCAGCGGATCGTCGAACCGAGAGAGCGCGTCGCTGTCGATCACCTCGACGAACGCCGGCACACCGGAAAAGCTGGTGGCGGCCAGGATCAGATCGTCGGCCGGCCTGAACGACGGCAAGCCGCTGAACGCGATCGTCGTCAACGGACGCTTGGGAACATCCGGATCCGACTCGGTCTCCAGCCGATAGCGGAGACCGGTGAAGAGCGGCACCAGTCCCGGCGCCCGCGCGATCATGGCCTGCGTGACCAGCGCGTTCACCACGAACTGTCGCACGTGCTCCGGCCGGCGGTCGCCCTGTCCCGTCACCGCCTGCCGGAGCTGCGAGAGCGTGTAGCCGGACCTCTAGCACATGACCTACCACACCGGCGACGACAGCGCGATCGTCTTGCTTCGCGATCCGTCTTGAGCTCGTACGTGTACTCCCACGGATAGGGCTCAGCCGCGTGCCGACCGGCGTCAGGGGATGGGGATAGCCAACATGACCACCCTCCGGCGGCGGTCGCCTCGTCGGTGGGCCCCGGCATCACGACATAACACGCATACTCGGACGCGGGCCGCTCCAGGAGCCGATGCCACAGCGCACCTTAGAGCCCTCCCCGCCGCGCCGACCGCGACGGCCCGGCTGAGCGGCATCGTAGGCCGGCACACCGTCGCCGTCAACCGGCACGTCGACCGGCCGGATCAGCATGAATGACGCCGCGCCGTGCGGCACGACGGCCGTGGTCCGAATCGCGATCAGGGCGCGGGTGGGGCGGGGCCGGGGCTCGGCCCCGCGGGCGCCATCCCCAGGGTGCGCGAGGAGCTTCCGGATCACGGCGGGATCGTGCAGCGTGGCGATCAATCGTAGCCGGCCCCCACAGTGCGCGCACGCCAGGACATCGATCGCGAACGCCCGGTGCATGAGGGCCGCCCAGCTCCAGGCACGGGGACGCCGCTTGCCCCCTGGGCCCTCCGGACCTGGGGCTCGCGGGGGCGCCGAGGCCGTGGGCTCGGGCTCAACCCGTCCGTCGGCAACCACGCGCGCGCGCCAGCGGGCACGCGGGGCCAGCAGCCCGTGGCAAATGAGCAGGTTGGTTTCCGCGCAGCCGCAAGCGCTCCTGCGCGAAGGGCGGGCACAAGACATAGCGGCACAGGCGCTCCAGCCCCGCCCGGTCGTGCGCCGACACCCACACGTTGGCGTGCAGATCGAAGCCCTCCAGGTGCGCCTGCCGCGGCCCGCGCAATGTCCCGGTCGGGGTGTCGCGCGCGTCGCCGAGCCGCCGCACCCGTGCCCCCGCGCGCGCACTCAGCGCCACCCGCCCCTGGACCGAGGCCCCGACGATCCCCGCCAGCACGGGAGACTCGTCCGCGAGCCGATCCGCTGGCCCCGCGTCGTCGCCCGGCTCCAGTCCGTGGCGCACCAGCAGCCGCTGCACCCGGTGGCGGATCGTGGCGAGCGCCGCCGCCACCTCGGCGTCGCTCGGCCCCGGCGCCGGATGAAACGCCAGCGCGCCCCCGGGCGTTTCGGTGAACACCCCGTCCAGCACGAGGGTGTGAAAATGGAGGTTCGCGTTCAACGCCCCGCCCGCGCGCTGCAGCACGGTGACGCTGCCGGTGCGGCCCCCCGGCACGCCGCGCGCGCGAGCGCCGCGCGCATACACGCTGAGCAGGACGCGCGTGTACACGCGCAGCACCGCGCGACTCAGCCCGTGATTCCACGCCAGCCGATAGCGCAGCCGATGCGGCACGGTCAGCACCCACTGGCGCACCGGCACCCACGGCAGCACCGCGTCCACCAGATGGGCGGCTCGCTCGGTCATCCGCCGGCCGCCGCAGCTCGGACACCACCCGCGGCCCTTACACGAAAACGGGTCACACGCTCGACGTCACACGCTCGACGTCACCCGTGCGGGGCAGCGGCCCCCCCGCGGCGACGTACGCCAGGTGGCCGTCGCGCCGGAGCACGGCCACCGTCGCGTGGGTCCGGGCCGCTTCACCCGAGCAGGAGCCAGCCGACGGCGCCGCTGCCCAGGATGAGCAGCGCCGGGTTCACGTGCCAGCGCAGGATGAGGACGACGACGGCGAGGGCGATGGCGGCCGTCGCCAGGCTGTCGACCGAGGTGCGGGCCAGGGCCAGGGCGCCCGCCCCCATGAGCCCGATGGCTACCGGCGCGAGCCCGAGCTGAAGTGACTGGCGCCACGGCCACTGCGCCAGGTGCAGCCACAGGCGCCCGGCGCCGAAGCAGAGCAGGCTCGCGGGCAGGAAGAAGGCGAGCATGGTGACCACGGCGCCGAGCACGCCGGCCACGCGGTAGCCGATCACGCCCACCATGAGCATGTTGGGTCCGGGTGCGAGCTGCCCGAGGCTGTAGATGGCGACGAACTGGTCCGCGGTCAGCCACCGGTGCGTGGTGACCGTGAGCGCCTGCATCTCCGGGAGCACGGCCGATCCGCCGCCGACGGCCAGGATGGACAGCAGGCCGAAGACGCCGGCGAGCGGCCAGAGCTGGCTCATGGCCTCGCCCTCATGCCCGCGGCCGGTACCACCACACGGCGATGGGGGCGAGGGTCAGGAGGATCACGACCAGCGAGACGCGGAACCCCCCGACGGCGACGCAGGCGATGGCGACAATGATCGCGTCCGGGAGCTGTGTGAGCTGCCGCCGGCCGAGCTGGACGGCGACTGCGGCCAGCAGGCCGGCCGCCGCCGCGCCCACCCCGGCGAGGACGCCCGCCACCGCCGGTGTCTCCCCGTGGGAGGCGTAGAGCAGGCCGAGGACGAAGACGACCGCCGTGCCGGGCAGGGTGATGCCGAGGCCGGCGGCGACGGCGCCGCGCACTCCCCGCAGGCGGTCGCCGACGAGGATGGCCATGTTGACCGCGTTGAGGCCGGGCAGCGCCTGGCTGATCTCCAGGGCGGTGAGGAACTCCTCGTCGTCGATCCACCGCCGCCGGGTCACCAGGACCTCCCGCAGGTAGGCGACGACACCGCCTCCGAAGGTCGTGCCCCCGAGGACGAGGAAGGTCAGGAACAGGGTGCCCATTCCCGGCGGCGCGGGGGCACTCTCGGCCGGAATCGGCGGCCGCGGGGAGACCGCGTCACTCATGGTTTGTCACGGCCGCCCCGCCCCGGCCGTACACGAGGCCCGTCTTGGTGACGCCGAGCTTGACCCAGTCCCGCGCGGCGGTCTGGATGATGCGGAAGAAGTCGTCGGCGCGCTTGCGCGCCTTCCTGTGCAGGTCGTCCGCGTGCCTGAACTTGATCTGGTAGGCGAACTCGCCCACCATCGGCTCTCCCGTTCCGCGGTGTCGCCAGACGGCGATGCTGGCGCCGGCCTCCACGCCGTGCCCGAAGTGCAGCTCGCCGATGTCGGCGAGGACCTCCTCGACGTGCAGCTCGTTGACGATGGCGATGGGCGTCTCCGGGACCAGCACGAGGCGGTCGAGGACGGGGAACAGGTGCACGGCGTCGCCGAGCCGCGGCCCCGGCAGTGTCCGGGGCACGTCGAGGTTGCAGCCGTGGGAGAAGAGGCTCCGGATGCCGCCCAGGCCCTCGCGCAGGCAGAGCAGCTCCTCCTTGAACTTGACCCGGCCCGATCCCGGCCGCGTGGGCCGCACGTCCACCGCGGCCGCCACCGGCTGCTCGGGGTGCCGGAACTTGAGGACGAGCTCAGACTCGTCCGCGGGCCAACCGTCCCGGTACGGCGTGCGCCGCCGCAGCATGAACGAGCGGTTGTAGAGATCGAAGGCCGGCGTGTCATAGAACATCACCTCGCGGATCCGGTTGTCGCTGATCTCGTCCTTGAACAGGGCCACGTCGAGCTCCCCCGCGGCGCGTCGCGCGATGCGGGCGAACTCGCGAAAGCTTGTGGCCGTGGCGAACCGCTCCGCCCGCAGGATGACCTTGTACTCGCGGTAGCGCACCTCGTCCAGGGGATGGCCGTCGCTGTAGGCGCGCGCGGCGTCGGACGCCGCGGCGCTCGGGGGCGGCTCGGGGTTCATCGCGTCTCCTCCGGCGCGGGGTCGTGGGTTCTTCGTTCGCGCGCAGTGCAGGCAGGATACGACGGCCGACGCCGCCCCGCGCGAGCGCCGCGTGCCGTGCCCTCTGCTACACTCCCCCGGAGCGTTCCGCTCGAGCGAGGAGGAACCGTGCGCCGGATCAGGCTGCTGCCACTGGTGCTGGAGCTGGCGTGGACGGGGCTGGTCAGTCTCGGGGGAGGCCGCGCCGCGTACTTCTACGATTCGCTGGTGGTGCGCCGCGGCTGGGTCAGCAGCGACCAGTTCGTCCAGGATCTGACGCTGTGTCAGATCCTGCCCGGGCCGAACTTCTCGAACCTGGCGGTGGCCCTGGGCTACCGCCTGGGCGGCTGGGCGGGCGCGGCCTGGGGGCTCGTGGCCATCCTGCTGCCGGGCGCCAGCATCCTCCTGGCCCTGGCCATGCTGTATGCCGCGGGCGCCTTCTCGCCGTCCGCGGGGGCACTCATGCACGGCATGGGCGCGGCCGTGGTGGGGCTGGTGATCGTCGCCACCGGCAAGATGGTGCGGGCTTCCCTCCGGGGATCGCGGGCCGTCGTCGTGGCGACCCTCACGTTCCTCGCCGTCGGGCCCCTCGCCGTCAACACCGCCATCGTGATCGCCGTCATGGCCGTCGTCAGCGCGTGGCTGCACTGGGCCGCGCCGCCGCCGGCGTCCGCCGGGTCCGGCCGGTGATTGCGCTGGCGACGCTGGCCGGGACGTTCCTGTGGCTGAGCTTCCTCTGCGTGGGCGGCGGGCTCGGGGTCCTGCCCGAGATGCAGCGGCAGGTGGTCGACAGGCATCACTGGGTGACGGACCGGGAGTTCGTCGACGGCTACACGCTCTCCCAGCTCACGCCGGGGCCGAGCATGCTGGTCGTGGTCTTCGTGGGATTCCGCGCTCACGGCATTGCCGGGGCCATGGCCGCCACCCTCGGGATGTTCGTGCCCACCTCCGTCCTCACCGCGGTGGTGGCGCACCACTGGGGGTCGCTCCGGGACCGGCCGCTGGCCCGGGCGGTGGAGCGAGCCCTCACTCCCATCGGCGTCGGCCTGATGGCCGCCGGCGCGTGGACGCTGGCGCGCTCCGCGGTCCACGATGTTGTGAGCGGGGCGATCGCCGCCGCCGCGCTCGTCGTGTTCCTGGCGCTCCGGTTGCCGCCCATCGTCGTCGTCCTGGCAGCGGGCGGCGTGAGCTGGCTGGCCGGCTCGTAGCCCAGCGGGCGCGTGGATCCCTCGGAGCGCGTCCCCCTGGCGCCCCTGTGCACGCTCGGCGTGGGCGGTCCCGCGCGCTTCTTCGCCGAGGCGGCCGAGGAAGGCGACGTCCTCGACGCCCTCGACTGGGCCGGACGGCGGCGCGCCGCCGTGCACGTCCTGGGCGGCGGGTCCAACGTCGTCGTGGCCGATGCGGGCGTGGACGGGCTCGTGCTGAGAGTGGCCATCCGCGGCATCGCCGTGCGCCAGGGGCCGGATGCGGTGGAGGTCACGGCGGGAGCGGGCGAGCCCTGGGACGACCTGGTGCGGCTCGCGGTGGATCGCGGGTGGGCGGGGCTCGAGTGCCTCAGCGGCATTCCCGGCCTGGTCGGGGCCACGCCCATCCAGAACGTCGGGGCCTACGGCCAGGAGGTGAGCCAGACGGTGTGCGCGGTGCGGGCGCTCGACCGGAGCCAGCGCACGATCGCGACCCTGACCCCGGCGGAGTGCCGCTTCGCCTACCGCGACAGCCTCTTCAAGAGCGGCGCGCCCGGGCGCCACGTGGTCCTGGCCGTCACCTACCGGCTCGTGGCGGGCGGCCCCCCCGCCGTGCGGTACGCGGAGGTGGCGCGGCATCTCGAGACGCGCGGGGTCCCGTCGCCGTCGCTGGCCCATGTCCGCGCCGCCGTGCTCGCCATCCGCCGCGCCAAGTCGATGGTCATCGCGCCCGGGGACGAAAACCGCCGGAGCTGCGGCTCGTTCTTCGTGAACCCGGTGGTCGCCGCCGACGTCGCCGCCTCCGTGCGGGCGCGGGCCGGCGGCGACCTGGCGATGCCGTGCTGGCCCGAGCCCGGCGGGCGGGCGAAGCTCTCGGCGGCGTGGCTCATCGAGCGCGCGGGCTTCGCGCGCGGGCATCGCGCGGGGCCGGTCGGGCTCTCCAGCCGGCACGCCCTGGCCATCGTGGCCCACGACGGCGCGAGGGCGCGAGACGTGGTGGCCTTCGCGCGGCTCGTGCGCGATCGCGTCGAGGATCGGTTCGGGATCCGGCTCGCGCCGGAGCCGGTGTTCTGGGGGCTTCCAGGCCTCGACTGAGGCGGACGCCGGGGAGAGGAGCGGGATGGACAGGGATCCGGTGGCGGAAATCGTCGAGGCCCGGGCGGAGGCGCGGCGGCGCCAGGATCCGCATGTCGACGTGTGCATCCTCGCCACCACCCGGGGCGACGGACGGCCCGAGGCGCGCGCGGTGTCGCTGCGCGACATCGACGCCCGCGGCTTCGGGCTGCTCCTCAACGCGCTGAGCCCGAAGTGGCGACAGATCGAGGCGGGGGGCGTCTCCCTGCTCGTGCTCTGGACGACGGTGCGGCGCCAGTATCGCGTCCACGGCCGCCTCACCCCAATGGAGCCGGAGCGCGTGCGGCAGTTTTGGGATCGGAAGACAGCGGGGTCGAAGCTCCTCGAGCACTACTACGGCGCGTGCCAGGAGCAGAGCGCGCCCATCTCCTCGCGCGCCGCGCTCCTCACGGACATCGCCGGGCTCGCCGCCCGCCACCCCGATGCGCGGGCCCTCGGCCCCCCCGAGACGCTCCGCGGCGTGTACCTCGTGCCGGCCGAGATCGACGTGTGGCACGGCTCGCCCGAGGACCGGCTCCACGACCGCCACCTGTTCACGCGCCAGGGGGAGGGCTGGAGCGCGGTCACTCTCGTGCCTTGAGGTCAGGATGGGGGGGCGCCGGTGTTGCCGTCGCGGCCCGCGCGAGAGGGCGGCACCATCACTCCGCCCGCAGCCGGTACCCCACGCCCGGCTCGCTCAGGAGATAACGGGGCCGGGCCGGCTCGGCCTCGATCTTGCGGCGGAGCTGGGCCATGTAGACGCGCACGTAGTGCGCCTGCTCGACGTGGGACGGCCCCCAGACCTCCTTGAGGAGCTGCCGATGGGTCAGCACCCGGCCGGCGTGCCGCACGAGGGCGGTGAGGAGCTTGTACTCGATCGGGGTGAGGTGCACCTCCACCCCCGCCACCTGCACCTGCCGGAGCCGGAGGTCGACCCGGAGGTCGCCCACCGCGAACACGCTGTCGCCCCCGTCCCGGCCCAGATGGGCCAGGTGGCGGAGGGCCACCCGCATGCGCGCGAGCAGCTCGCCGGCCCCGAAGGGCTTGCTCACGTAGTCGTCGGCCCCGGCGTCTAGGGCGGCGATCTTGTCGCGCTCCTGGCCGCGCGCCGACAGCACGAGGATCGGGACGGCGGTCCACTCGCGCAGCCTGCGGATCACCTCCAGGCCGTCCATGTCGGGCAATCCGAGGTCGAGGATGACCAGATCCGGCTGGCGCATCGCCACCTCCAGGAGGCCGTCGGCCCCCGACCCTGCCTCGTGCAGGCGATACCCCTCGCTCGCGATGGTGACGCGCAGGAAGCGGCGGATCGGCGTCTCGTCCTCGATGAGGACGACGACCGGGGCGGGCCGGCCGGCCGCCTCCGGGTCGCCGGCGCCCCCGGAGGTCGGCTCACTCATGGTCGGCCGCCGCGATCGAGGGCGGGGTCTCGGCGGTCGGCAGGGTGAAGCGAAAGGCGGCGCCTCCCTGTGGCCGGCTCTCCGCCCACATGCGGCCGCCGTGAGCGCGCACGATGCCCTCGCTGATGGCCAGGCCGAGGCCCACGCCGTGCCTGTCCCCGGTCGAGCCCCGGTAGAACTTGTCAAAGATCCGGCGCTCCTCGCCGGGGGCGATGCCCGGGCCGCGGTCCGCGACCTCGACGGTGATCGCGCCGTCCCCGGCCCAGGCCGCGATCTCGATCGCGCTCGCCGGCGGTGTGTGCTTGATGGCGTTGTCGATCAGGTTGATCAGCACCTGCTCGGCCAGGACGTCGTCGATCGCGACCAAGGGCAGATCGGGGGGCAACCGGAGGACCACCGAGCGGTCCTTGAGGGTGTGCGCGAACCGGCCGAGGGCCGCGCCCACCACCTCCTCCAGGGAGTGCCACCCCGTGCGCAGCCGGAGCGCCCCGGACTCGAGCCGCGTCATCTCCAGGAGGTTCTGGACGAGGCGGTTCAGGCGGTCCGCCTCCTCGCGCACGGTCTCCAGGAGCTCGCGGCGCGTCGGCGCATCGAGCCGGGACTCGGTCGCGAGCAGGGTCGTCGCCGCGCCGGTGATGGCGGCGAGCGGCGTCCGGAGGTCGTGCGATACCGAGCTGAGCAGCGAGTTCCGGAGCCGCTCGGTCTCGGCCCCGACCTTTGCCTGCTCGGCCTCCTCGGCGAGCAGCGCCCGCTCGAGCGCGAGCGCGGTCTGGCTGGCAAACGCCTCGAGCTGGTGGATCTGCTCCGGGGGCTCGAAGGCGCGTGGATCGCCCGGTCGGACGCCGAGCACCCCGAGGGTCCGGTGAGAGGCGACCAGGGGCACGTAGAGCGCGGAGGCTCCCGGCAGCGTCGCCGTGCCGAGCCCGGCCGCCTGCCGGTGCTCGTATACCCACTGCGCCACGCCCAGGTCCGCGGACTCGACGTCGAGCGCGGCGGCCAGGCCCGGCACGGGCTCGAGCTGCCCGCCCGGGCCGGGCCGGAGGACGGCGACACGGGTGTGGAACACCTCGGCCAGGTGCCGGCTCGCGATCAGCAGGAGCTCGCGGAGACCGCGGGTGTTGGCGAGCTCGCGGCTCATCGCGTACAGCGCGGCCGTGCGCTGCTCCCGCTCCCGGGCGCGCTCCGCCGCGGCGCGCATCCGCACGGTGAGCCCGCTGATCACGAGGCCCACCACGAGCATCACCGCGAACGTCACGAGGTGCTGGGTGTCGGAGACGGCGAAGGTGAGGTGCGGCGGGACGAACAGGAAGTCGAACGCGGCCACGCTCAGGATGGCGGCGAGCGCCGACGGGCCCCGGCCCGCCCACATGGCGACGGCCACCACGCCGAGCAGGTAGACCATGATGAGGTTCAGCGGGTCGAGGTACGGAAAGAGCCCCCACGCCACCGCGGAGACCCCGGCCACCACCGCGGCCGCGCGCGCGTACATGCGCCCGTCCGTCACGCGCGGCCGGGCCGGCGCCGCCGCCGGGGCCGCCCCCTCGCGGTCGCCGCTGATGACGTAGACGTCGATCTCGCCGCTGCCCTCCACCAGCGTGTCGACGATGGAGCCCAGGACGATGCGCCTCCAGAGGGAGCGCCCCGGCTTGCCCACCACGATCTTGCTCACGTTCCTCGCGCGGGCGAAGGCCAGGATCTCGTCGCTCATGCGCGCTCCGGACAGGGTCACCGTCTCCGCGCCGAGCTGCTCGGCGAGCCGCAGCGTCTGCACGATGCGGTCGCGCATCTCGACGGGAAGCCTGAGGTGCGCCGGGGTCTCCACGTGGGCCACGATCCACGGGGCCCCGAGTCGCTCGGCCATGCGCTTGGCGGCGCGGACGAGCCGGGCCGAGAACGGGCTCGGCCCCACGCACACGAGCAAGCGCTCGGCCACCGGCCACGTCTGCCGGATCGCGTGGTCGCGCATGTAGTCGCGCATCTCGGCATCGACGCGGTCGGCGGTCCGGCGCAGGGCGAGCTCGCGCAGGGCGATGAGGTTGCCCTTGCGGAAGAAGCCGCCGGCCGCGGCCTCGGCGAGAGGCGGCACGTAGACCTTGCCCTCGCGGAGGCGCTCGAGGAGGTCGTCGGGGGGAAGGTCCACCAGCTCCATCTCGTCGGCCTGGTCGATGACGGAGTCGGGCACGGTCTCCCGGACCACCACGCCGGTCACCCTGGCCACCACGTCGTTCAGGCTCTCGAGGTGCTGGACGTTCACCGTCGTGTAGACGTGGATCCCCGCGTCCAGGAGCTCCACCACCGCCTGCCACCGCTTGGCGTGACGGGAGCCGGGCGCGTTGGTGTGGGCCAGCTCGTCGACGACGATGAGCGCGGGCCGGCGGGCCAGCGCGGCGTCGAGGTCGAATTCGCGGAGCAGGGCGCCGCGGTGCTCGACGAGGCGCGGGGGCACGATGGGCAGACCCGCGAGCAGCGCCTCGGTCTCGGCGCGCCCGTGCGTGTCCACCCAGCCCACGACGACATCCACGCCGTCCGCCTGCTGCTCGCGGGCCGCCTCGAGCATCGCGTAGGTCTTGCCGACCCCGGCGGCGGCACCGAAGAAGACCTTCAGCTTGCCGCGCTTCTGGCGGGCCTCGACCGCCTTGACCCGGGCCAGGAGCGCGTCGGGATCCGGGCGACCCTCGGCCATGTCAGCAGTCTAGCCCGCGCCATTCACGCACGCGCACTCCGCGTCCTCGCCACCCCTCCCCCAGGCCCTTCCCCTCCCGCGGGTGTCCCGGGGGCAGGGGAAACGCACCGACTCCCTCGCCCCACGCTTTGTCGGCACATCTCTGCCTCGCGGCACTCGTCAGCGCGCAGCGTCGAGGGCGAGGTTCAGGGCCAGCACGTTGACCCGCGGCTCGCCCAGCACGCCGAGCTGGCGCCCCTCGGTGTGCCTCGATACCAGCTCCCGCACCGCGGACTCGCTGATGCCCCGGGCCCGGGCGACGCGGGGCGCCTGGTACAGGGCGGCGGCCGGGCTGATGTGCGGGTCGAGTCCGCTGCCCGACGCGGTCACGAGGTCAACGGGCACGGGTCGGGCGTTGCCGGGGTCCGCGGCGCGGAGGGCGTCCACCCGGGCCGTCACGATCCGGATGAGCGCGGGATTCGTCGGCCCGAGATTGGATCCGGACGAGGCGGCCGCGTTGTTCGGGAATGGCGAGGTGGCCGACGGGCGGCTCCAGAAGTACACCGGATCGTCGAAGGGCTGGCCGATGAGCGCCGAGCCCACCACCGTGCCGCTCCTCCACACCAGGCTGCCCCGAGCCTGATGGGGAAAGGCGAGCTGGGCCAGCGCGGTCACCAGGCCGGGATAGGCGAGCCCGGTGACCGCGGACAGCACGGCGAGCGAGGCGATGGCCGCCCGAGCGTGAGCGCGCATGGTCGAGGTCCTTTCCGGTCGCCCGTTCACCGCGTCACACCAGGTGGAGAGCGGCGAGGATCATGTCGATCAGCTTGATGCCGGGGAACGGGATGACGAGGCCGCCGACGCCGTAGATCCAGAGATGGCGCCGGAGCACCGCCGCCGCGCCCATGGCCCGGTAGCGGACGCCCTTCAGGGCGAGCGGGATCAGGGCGACGATGATCAGGGCATTGAAGATGACCGCGGACAGCACGGCGCTGTGCGGGGTGGCGAGGTGCATGACGTTGAGGGCCTCCAGCGCGGGGTACGTCGTGGCGAAGGCGGCGGGGATGATGGCGAAGTACTTGGCCACGTCGTTGGCCATGCTGAACGTGGTGAGGGCGCCCCGCGTCATCAGCATCTGCTTGCCGGTCTCGACGACTTCCAGCAGCTTGGTCGGGTTCGAGTCGAGGTCGACCATGTTGCCTGCTTCCTTGGCCGCCTGGGTGCCCGTGTTCATGGCCACGGCCACGTCGGCCTGGGCGAGGGCGGGGGCGTCGTTGGTGCCGTCGCCCGTCATCGCCACCAGCCGGCCCTCGGCCTGCAGGTCCCGGATGAGCTTGAGCTTCGCCTCGGGCGTCGCCTCGGCCAGGAAGTCGTCCACGCCCGCCTCGGCCGCGATGGCGGCGGCGGTGAGCGGATTGTCGCCCGTGATCATGACCGTCCGGATCCCCATGCGCCGGAGCTCGGCGAAGCGCTCGCGGATGCCGCCCTTGACGATGTCCTTGAGCTGGATCACCCCGAGCATCGCCGCGTCCTCGGCCACCACGAGCGGGGTGGCCCCCTCCCGGGCGATCGCGAGCGCGATGGCGCGGATGCCCGGGGCCACGCGCCCCCCGAGGCGCATCACGTGGGCCTCGATGGCGTCGGCGGCGCCCTTGCGAATCCGCCGGCCGCCCACGTCCACGCCGCTCATCCGGGTCTGGGCGGTGAAGGGCACGAAGGTGGCGCCGAGCTTCTCGATGTCCCGCTCGCGGATGCCGTAGCGGTCCTTGGCCAGGACGACGATGCTGCGACCCTCCGGCGTCTCGTCGGCGAGCGAGGCGAGCTGGGCGGCATCGGCGAGGGCGGCCTCGGTGACGCCCTCGGCGGGGAAGAAGGCAGTGGCCTGGCGGTTGCCGAGGGTGACGGTCCCGGTCTTGTCGAGCAGGAGGACGTCGACGTCGCCGGCGGCCTCCACGGCGCGGCCGGATACGGCGATGACGTTCTTCTGGATCATGCGGTCCATGCCGGCGACGCCGATGGCGGACAGCAGCGCGCCGATGGTGGTGGGGATCAGGCAGACGAGGAGCGCGACCAGCACCGTCACCGTGACCGGCGTCCCCTGGCCGGCGGCCCGCACGCCGAAGATGGAGAAGGGGAGCAGGGTGGCGGTGGCGAGCAGGAAGACGATGGTCAGGGCGGCGAGCAGGATATCGAGCGCGATCTCGTTGGGGGTCTTCTGGCGCCGGGCCCCCTCGACGAGGGCGATCATGCGATCCAGGAACGCCTCGCCCGGGTTTGCGGTGACCTCCACCACGAGCCAGTCGGACAGGACCTGGGTGCCCCCGGTGACGGAGCTGCGATCGCCGCCGCTCTCGCGGATCACGGGAGCGCTCTCGCCGGTGATGGCCGCCTCGTTCACCGAGGCGACGCCCTCCACCACCGAGCCGTCGGCGGGGATGAGGTCGCCGGCCTCCACGAGAACGCGCTGGCCCCGGCGGAGGGCCGAGGCCGGAACCATCTCGTAGCCGGCCTCGCGGTCGCGCCCGGCGAGGCGCTTGGCCTGGAGGTCGCGCCGGGCCCGGCGGAGCGAGGCGGCCTGGGCCTTGCCCCGTCCCTCCGCCATGGCCTCGGCGAAATTCGCGAACAGCACGGTGAACCAGAGCCAGACCGACACCGCCAGGATGAATCCCGCGGGCGCTTCCCCGCGGCCGACCACGGCCTGGATCCAGAGCAGCGTGGCCAGGATGGAGCCCACGTACACGACGAACATGACCGGGTTTCGCACCTGGCGTCGCGGCGTCAGCTTGCGAAACGAGTCGACGATCGCGGGCCCGAAGATCGAGGGATCGAAGAGAGCGCGCGCCTTCACCGGGGTCGCCATCGAGCGGTCCCCTCTACTCGATGCCGGTCAGCGCGAGGTGCTCGACGACGGGTCCGAGCGCCAGCGCGGGCAGGAAGGTCAGGGCTCCGACCAGGATCACCACCCCGACGAGGAGGGCGACGAAGAGCGGGGTGTGCGTGGGCAGGGTGCCCACGCCCGGCGGCACGATGTTCTTGCTGGCGAGGGCGCCGGCGATGGCCAGCACGGGCACGGCGAGCCAGTAGCGACCGAAGAGCATGCACAGCCCGAGCGCGGTGTTGTAGAAGGGAGTGTTCGCGCTCAGCCCGGCGAAGGCGCTGCCGTTGTTGTTGGCCGCCGACGAGAACGCGTAGAGGATCTCGCTGAACCCGTGCGCCCCGGGATTGCCAGCGCTGGCGGCGGCGCCCGGAGTGACGACCGCGATTGCGGTGCCCACGAGCACGAGGGCGGGCGTGATGAGGATGACGAGCGAGGACATCTTCATCTCGTAGGCCTCGATCTTCTTGCCCAGGTACTCGGGGGTGCGGCCGACCATGAGACCGGCCACGAACACCGCGATGATGGCGAAGACCAGCATGCCGTAGAGGCCGGAGCCGACCCCGCCAAACACGACCTCGCCCAGCTGGATGAGCCACATCGGCACCAGGCCGCCGATCGGGGTGAAGGAGTCGTGCATGGCATTGACGGAGCCGTTCGAGGCCGCCGTCGTCGCTGCCGCCCACAGGGCGGAGCTGGCGATGCCGAAGCGCACCTCCTTGCCTTCCATGTTGCCCCCCGCCTGGAGGTTGCTCGGGGCGTGGTCGACGCCTTGCCGCGCGAAGATCGCGCCGTTCTGCTCCGCCACCGCGCAGACGAGGACCAGCGCCACGAAGATCGCGGTCATGGCGGCGAGCACCGCCCACCCCTGGCGCGGATCCCGGACCATGACGCCGAACGTGTGACAGAGGGCGGCGGGGATGAGCAGGATCGAGAGGAGCTCGAGGAAGTTCGCGAGCGGGGTGGGGTTCTCGAAGGGGTGAGCGGCGTTGGCGTTGAAGAAGCCGCCGCCGTTCGTCCCGAGCTGCTTGATGGCGATCTGGGACGCGGCCGGCCCGACGGCGAGGACCTGCTTGGCGAGGGTCGCCTTCTGCATCCTGGGCTGCCCCTTGTCATCGAGCAGGGGACTGCCGTCGGGCCCGGTCATCGGCGCGTTGTCGCGCGTCGGCTGGACCATCGCGACCTTCACATACGGGCTCAGCGTCTGCACGACGCCCTGGCTGACCAGGATCGCGGCGAGGACCAGGGAGAGGGGCAACAGGATGTACAGGGTGGAGCGCGTCATGTCGGCCCAGAAGTTGCCGATGGTGCCGGCCGACCGGCGGGCGAAGCCGCGGATCAGGGCAACGGCGACGGCCATGCCGGTGGCCGCGGACACGAAGTTCTGGACGGTGAGCGCGAGCATCTGGGTGAGATAGCTCATGGTGGTCTCGCCGCCGTAGCCCTGCCAGTTCGTGTTGGTGGCAAAGCTCGCCGCGGTGTTGAACGCGGAGTCCGGCGACACCGCCGCGAGGCTCTCCGGGTTCAGCGGCAGGACGCCCTGGACCCGCTGCAGGGCATACACGGCCAGAAAGCCGGCGAGGTTGAAGGCGAGCATGGCAAGCGCATAGGCCTTCCAGCTCATCTCCTCCGCCGCCCGGATGCCGGCCAGTCGGTAGACGAGCCGCTCGAGCCCGCCGAGAGCCCGGTCCACGCCACACGGCCGGCCCTCGTGGACGCGCGCCATGTACGCGCCGAGGGGGCGGGCGAGGGCGAGGAGCACGGCGACGTAGAGGACGATCTGGAACGCGCCGCTGGCCGTCATGAGAAGAGCTCCGGCTTCAGCAGGGCGAGCACCAGGTACACGAGCAATCCGAGCGACACGAGCCCGCCGACGACGTAGAGCATCGGCATGCCAGTCCCTACAGGCGCCCGCAGAGCCTGACGAACGCCCACGACAGCGCGAAGAAGGCGACCCCGAGACCCACGTAGATCACGTCTCCCATCGCATCCCCCCGCGCGCCCCGCTGCCGCTTCCGGCGGGCTCAGGACACCGGCCGACCCGCGGGCCGCCCCGGTGTCTGGCCGCGCCTTGCGAACCCGTCCGCGAGGCGGGCCGGTCCCGCGCTCTCGCCGGTCACGTCCACTTCGGCCTGGCGCGCACTCGCCGGCCCGGCTGTCACCGTTCAGGATGTCGGAGGGGTGGCCGAGGTGGCGTCAAGATCGAGGCTGCCCCCGAAAAGATCGCGTCAAGGTCGGGGAAGAGGGAGCGTGGGCGCGCAGGGTGGCCAGGGCTGCCGCCATCGGCACCGCGGCGAACCAGAAGGAGCCGGTGGCGAAGCTCCCTCGGGCCACCACCTCCTGCCGCGTGCGCACATGGAGGAGGCCGAGGTCCATGCTCGCGGTTCGCGCAATGGCCTGCATTCTGACAATTGATTTTCCCGCCCGCCCTATGCGGCGCACACTCTCGTCAGGAGGAGCCGCGATGGACGACCCCCGCATCCGCACCGCCCTGGCGTCCGACGCCGAGGCGATCTGCCGCATCTACAACCAGGGTATCGAGGACCGCGTGGCCACCCTGGAGACGGAAGCCCGGACGCCGGAGGAGCGCAGGGAGTGGCTCGGCGCCCGGGGGCCGCGCCAGCCCGTGATCGTGGCCGAGGCAGACGGCGCCGTGATCGGCTGGGCCAGCCTGAACCGCTTCAACCCGCGGCCGGCGTACGACCACGTGGCGGACCTCTCGGTGTATGTCGAGCGGAGCGGGCGCGGGCGAGGCGTGGGCCGCCGGCTGCTCGAGCGGCTGGTCGAGCTGGGCCGCGAGCTCGGATACCACAAGCTCGTGCTGGCGGCATTCCCCAGCAATGCGGCGGGGATGGCCCTCTACGAGCGCATGGGGTTCACGCGAGTCGGCATCTACCGGGAGCAGGGACTGCTCGACGGCCAGTGGGTCGACGTGATCGTCATGGAGCGCCTGCTCGGAGGCCGCCGGTAAGGCTGCGCCCGGTCCGGGCGGTCGCCCTCGTCGCGGCCCGTGGCGCCGGGTGCCCGGGCGTGACGGCCGCGAGGCAGGCGCTGAGGGGGCACCGCGGAGGTTCGCCGGCGCGACGACGAGACCGCGCGGGGCCTTGTCGGGGCGGCTGGTCGGGGGCGAGGGCACCCGCTTCGCGCCTGCCCCCGCGCAGCGCGCCGCGGAAGATGGTGCCGGCGTCCATGCGCGGCAGAGCAGGTCACCGAGGCAGGATCATCCCACCTGGGCCGGGAGGGCCACGCGGGCGACCTCGAGGTCAGTGGCGGTCAGGCGCCGGGAATCGCGACGGGGTTCCGGTGAGGCGAGCGCGACGCCGGTCAGTCGACCCGGAAAACCAGGTCGGGCTTGATCTGGCGGACGCTCGTCTGCCCGCAGAGCGCCATGGCGGTCGACAGCTCGCGGCGCAGGATGTCGAGGGCGCACGCCACTCCGGCCGCGCCGTCGGCGGCGAGCCCCCACAGGGCCGTGCGGCCGACGGCGACCGCGCCGGCGCCCCGAGCCAGGGCCTTGAGCGCGTCGGTGCCGCGGCCGAAGCCGCCGTCGATGATGATGGCGCCCGCCCCGTTCACGGCGTCCACGACGTCGGGCAGGGCGTCGATGGTGGCCTGGGTGTGGTCGAGCTGCCGGCCGCCGTGGTTGGAGACCCAGATGAGATCAACGCCCGCGTCGATGGCCCGGCGCGCGTCGGCGGACGTCATGATCCCCTTGAGCCCAATGGGCAGCCGCGTCGTCTTGCGCAGCCATTCCACGTCGGCCCAGGTCAGGCGCGCCGGGTACTCGGGGTCCGGCGGCCGGGGGTTCGGGGCGCTGGACATGGCCTCGCGGGGATTCCACCGGGCGCGGATGTCGCGCTCGCGCCGCCCGTAGACCTGCACGTCCACGGTCAGGCAGACGGAGAGGAAGCCCGAGGCCTCCACCCGCGCCAGCAGCTCGGATACCCAGGCGCGGTCGCCCATGTGGTAGAGCTGGAACATCTTGGGGCCGGGGCTGGCCGCGCCCACGGCCTCCACGGGCCAGCCGGTGGCCCCGCTCAGGAACACGAGGGTGTCCGCCTCGGCGCCGCCGCGCGCCATCTCCACGTCGCCCTCGGGATGGAACATGACGAGGCCGCCCATGGGGGCGACCACCACTGGCCAGGACAGGGGCACGCCGAGCAGCTGGGTGCGCAGGTCGATCTCGCGCACGTCCACCAGGACGTCCTGGCGAATGGCCAGCCGGTCGAGGGCCCGGCGGTTGCGGCGCACCGTGGTCTCCGTCTCGGCTCCGCCCGCGCCGAAGTTGTAGATCTCGCGGGGCAGCGCCTGTCTGGCCGCGGCCCTGATCTCGGGAAGCGTGACGAAGCGTCCGCTCATCGGTGTCCTCTCTCGAAGGTCAGCGCAATGGGCCAGTGCCGCGAGCCGGCAGAGGCCCCGGCGCGGGCAAGGATGGATGATAGGAGGACGAGTGCCCGGAGGGCAAGGGACGAAACGCGTGTGGTGGCCGGCGCGGCTATCCTCCCCCGGCGGGGTCCTCCTCGAGGCCGATGAACCGGCGAACGCGCGGGCTGCGCCGCCCCAGCCAGTCGCGGATCGCCACGCGCACGCGGAGCGGCAGCCTGCGGTCGAGGGCGTTCACCCAGGACCGCGCGCGGTCGCTGGCCATGGCGAAGAGGACGAGCGCGACCGCGTAGAAGGGCAGGCCCGTCACGACCGGGATCAGCCAGCCCACCACGCCGAGGACCACGAAGACGAGGCCGCCGACGAAGCAGAGGACGCGCATCCACAGTGGATGGCGGTGGCCGGCGACGGGCAGGAGGTCGGGAACGCCGTCGACGGACATGCCCATGAGCGTACCGGAGATCGATCCTTCGCGCATCCGCGGGCCGCGATCGCGGTGCGGGGGGGGGCGCTCTGAATCGGCTATGATGCGGGGGCTGGCCAGCCCGGCCCGATGGCCACCGCGAAGCCCTGGAGCGAATTCAGCGTGGAACGCGCCCCTTCCCTTGCCGCCCCGGGCGACCCGCGGGCCCTCGCCGCGGCGCCCTGATGGCGGGCCCCACCCCCGAGGCCGCCCGCCGGCGGCGCGGCGCGCTGCTCGTGGCCGGCGCCGCTCTCTGCTGGAGCGCGGGCGGCCTGCTCGCCCGCCTTGCCGATACCGGGCCGTGGACGACCGTCTTCTGGCGCGGCGTCTTCTGCGGGGCGTTTCTGCTGATCGTGCTGGCCGCGCGCTACCGCGCCCGCGTCGTCCACGCGTTCCGGGCGATGGGACCGCCGGGCGTGGTGATGGCGTTCTGCTTCTCCTGCGCCTCGATCGGCTTCATCCTGGCGCTGTCGCGCACCTCCGTGGCCAACGTCCTGATCATCCTGAGCACGGGTCCGTTCATCGCCGGTGTGCTCGGATGGCTCTGGCTGGGCGAGCGCGTGCTCGGCCGCACGTGGATCGCCATGGGCGCGGCCCTGGCCGGCACGATGGTGATGGTCTCGGGCTCCTGGGCATCCGGCACCGCCTCGGGCGACCTCCTCGCCCTGCTCGTGGCGGCGCTGTTCGCGGCCGGAGCCGCGATCGTGCGGCGCCATCGCGACGTGCCAATGCTGCCCGCGGCGTGCCTCGCGTCCGCGATCACGGCGGCGATCGCGTGGCCCATGGCCGAGCCGGCCACCGCGGGGCCGGCCGACCTGGCCCTGCTGATGCTCTTCGGCGCGGGCCAGCTCGGCCTCGGCCTGATCCTGTTCACCGCCGGAGCGCCGCAAATTCCCGTGGCCCAGGCCTCGCTGATCTCG
This sequence comes from Binatia bacterium, assembly GCA_035544455.1. Lineage (GTDB taxonomy): Bacteria > Methylomirabilota > Methylomirabilia > Rokubacteriales > CSP1-6 > DATKEI01. Next base: position 20,406 of record DATKEI010000221.1, read on the forward strand.
GTCCTGGAATGTGTGCTGGGCCCCCTGTGGGTGTGGCTCGCCATCGGGGAGGAGCCGGGAGCGCTCTCCCTGGTGGGCGGCGCCGTCGTCCTCCTGGCGCTCCTCGCCCACGCCGCCGCCGACCTCGGACGCGGTGACGGATCCGGCGGTTCGCCGTCGTGGGTCGGTCAGCGAAAGCGCTCGTCGACCTCGATCTGATAGCCGCTGGCCAGGCGGTTTGTCTCGTTCGCCATGCCGACCACGGCCAGCAGCTCGCCCAGCATCGCGTCGGTCATCCCGGCATTGCGCGCGCCGGCGGTGTGGGAGCGGATGCAGTACTCGCAGTCGTTGGTCACGCTGACGGCGAGATACACCATCTCCTTGGTGACCACGTCCAGGGCGCCGGGCGCCATGACCTCCTTGACGCTCTGCCAGGTGCGGCGGAGGGTCACGGGATGATTGGCCAGCGCCTTCCAGAAGTTGTTCACCCAGTCCGTCTTCCGCGTGGCCATGATCTCGTCGTAGACGGCGCGGACGTCGTCGCTTGCCTCGTCGTACTCGATCAGCCGCATCGCATGCCTCCCCTCGCCAGAACGCGGTCGGAGGTCCCGGGCCGGAGGGCCTTCCGGGCCGAGATCCCCTGAAGGGCCCCGTCACGGTGGGAACGCCGTGAGCGGGCCATGCCGCGGAGGACCCGGCGGCTTCGGCGGAGCGCCCACCCACTTTGGGTCGTCACCGGCGTCGACTCTTCGACGCGCCGGGCCCAGCGCCCCGCCGGGCCCTGGTCAAAGGCCCCCGGCTCTGGCCCGATCAGCCCGCCGCCGACTCCTCGCGCGGGCGGGCGAGGTCGCGTACGACGCGGGCCCCGGGGAGCCCCGCCAGTACCGCCGGCGCGACCTTCACCTTGCCGTTCCGGCCGCCCGTGCCGAGGATCACGTAGTCGAGCCCCATCACCGCCTCGTCCACGAAGATCGGCAGGCCGTCGGGCAGGGCGAACACGGTGACGCCCCCGACCTGCATGCCGGTGAGCGCCTCCATCTCCTCCGCGGAGGCGAACGAGACCTTGGAGGCGCCCATGAGAGTGCGAACGGCTCGGTTCACGTCGAGGCGCCGGGTGCCGGTCACCACGCACGCCGCGTACTGGCGCGGCTCCTTCTTCGAGACGACGATGATGGTGTTCCCCGCGTTGGCCGCGGGGTACCCGTAGCGCTCGCAGAACGCGGCCGTGTCGGCGAAGGCGGGATCGCAACTGACCCACTCGTAGCCGATGCCGAGCCGGTAGAGGGCGGCGCGGGTGATCTGCTCGGGATCGGACGGGTTCTCGGGCACCGGGAGAGAATACATCAGCGGGCCGCCCGCCAGGGCAGTCCTGTGTCCGATCCGCCTGCCGGTCGCCGCCCGCGCGAGGGAACCAGCGGCCCGGCCGCCGCGGCGGCCGGGCCACCGATTCGCTACTGCGGAGGGTACCGGAAGGGCGGCCACCCGATGCCGGGTGGGCTCGCCGGACTGCTCGGCGCGGGTCGGGACGGGCCCGCAGCGCCTTTCGGGGCCGGCTTGGCGGCGGCCTTCTTGGCCGCCGGCTTCGTCGCGGCCGCTTTCTTCGCGGCAGGTTTCTTGGCGGCTTTCTTCTTCATGGCGCGGAATCTACAACACTTCCTCCGGATCCGTCAAACATCCGGCGCGAGCTCGACCACCAGTCCGTCGCCCCAGCCGTACTTGTCCAGGCACAGGGCCTGACGGCGACCCCCATGTCCGCCCCCGACCGGGTAGCATGGGGGCCGGCACATCACCCGAGGTCATCGATCGAAAGGAGACGGACATGGCCATCCAGGGCAAGTACCTCTTCAGCGCGGCGATGGACGTGGATCCTGCCCGCGAGGCGCTGTTCAACGAGGTGTACGACACGGAGCACGTGCCGGAGCTGCTCACGGTGCCGGGTGTCATCGCGGTGGCGCGCTTCAAGAAGGAGCCGCTGGTCCTCAGCATCGGCGGGGAGCGGAAGACCATTGTCATCGAGGGCGAGCCGACCTACAACGCCCTGTACGAGGTCGAGAGCCCCGAGGTGCTCGTGAGCCCGGCCTGGGCGCGGGCCGTCGAGCGCGGCCGCTGGTCTGGCGACGTCCGGCCCCATACCGGCAACCGGCGGCACGTGCTCTATCGCCGGATCTCCGCCTGAGGGGCGCCGCGGCCGGCCGATGAAGGGGTGTCGGGGGAGGCGCGACGCTGGCTCCCCCCCGGCGCCGGCGAGCGGGCCGACGAATCGCCGGGCGACCGCGACATGCCGACGCGCCCGATCCCGGGAAGCTTCAGGGCCGGGGTCGTGATGTCCACGCCGAGGACGAGCCCGAGCACGTTGAGCTCGATCCCCTCGTTGACGCCGACCAGGACGCCGAGCAGACCGAGCACCGACACCTGGTATCCGGTGCCGCTCGGGCTGCGCGCGACGAGACCCCCGGCCGTGAGGAAGTCCTTGCCAATCGCCGTCGGTGGCAGGTCCATGCCGAGCTCCGGGACCGCTCTCGCCACGTGGGCGACGAAGGTGTTGCTGTTCGGGCCCGGCCACGTCCGGTAGCTCTCGGGGTAGGGATACGACCGCACCGCGTCCTCGATGCGGGGGATCAGGGCCTCGGCCTCGGGGCCACGGACGTCGGCGAGCCTGTCCGGCCGGCTTCCGAACCAGTGATTGTCCGGGCCGAACCGGCCGACGCGAACGGCGCGCGCGCCCCGGTCCACGCCCCAGCCGATCACCTCGTAGCGCGTGTAGGAGACGGCACCGGCCGGCTTCAGGGCGATCCAGGAATGCACGCCGAGGGCGCCGCGGATGCCCACGGTGCGGGCCGCGTACACCTGGACTACCGCCTCCGGCGTGGTCGCGGGGTCGGGCGCCTGGCCGGAGGAGTCGCGGCGCGCTTCCCGCCAGCTCGTCCCGGAATGCCCGAGCATGGTGCAGCCCGTGGCCGCCCCCACGGGAAGGAGGACGAGCAGGAGGAAGCCGATGGCGAGAGCGTGCGACCAGGACACCCGACGCCACGATACCACGCCGGCGCCGTGCTATCCTCGCGCGGTTCTCCACGAACCGCGCGGGACCGTTCGCCGCGAGCCCTGAAGCCACATCACCGGCCCCTTTGTGGGCCAGGAGGCGAGCCATGGCCCGTCAGCACCATCTCGACGCCGGGGTCGTGCACCACGAGTGGAACAACGCGATCCCCCCGCGGCTGGCCATCGCGCCCGGCGACACCGTCGTGTTCGACACCCGCGACGCCGCTGACGGTTTCTACACCCCCGGCTCGACCTCGGCCGACGCCGCCGCGCGCGGACCCTTCCGCGGTCACCCGCTCACCGGGCCGGTGTGGGTCGACGGCGCGGGGCCGGGAGATGTCCTGGTGGTGGAGGTGATCGAGGTGCGTCCGGCGCTGCCGTGGGGCTGGACCCACATCCGTCCGGGGCGGGGCCTGCTGCCCCCGGCCGATTTCGCCGCGGCCTTCCTGCAGATCTGGGATCTCGCTGACGGGCGGTTCGCGCGGATGGGCCAGACGGTGGCGGTGCCGCTGGCGCCGTTCCCCGGGGTCATGGGCACTGCCCTCGACGAGCCCGGCGGTCACAGCACCATGCCGCCCCGCAAGAACGGCGGCAACATGGACATCAAGCAACTCGCGTCGGGCACGACGCTGTATCTGCCGGTGTGGCGGGAGGGGGCCCTGTTCAGCGTCGGGGACGCTCACGCTGCCCAGGGCGATGGTGAGGTGTGCGTGAGCGCCGTCGAGATGAGCGCCCGGATCACCCTGCGCTTCGATCTCCTGACCGGGCGGCCCCTGGCCGAACCCCAGTTCCGCGTGGCCGGGCCGCTGGGCCGCGGACTCGACCAGGGCCCGTACTTTGCCACCACGGCACACGGGCCCGACCTGTACGCCGCGGCCCAGCAGTCCGTGCGGTACATGATCGAGCACCTCGTGCGCGAGCGGGGGCTCAGCCGGGAGCAGGCCTACGTGCTGTCGAGCGTCGCCGTCGACCTCCGGATCAGCGAGATCGTCGACGCCCCCAACTGGATCGTCTCCGCCTTCCTCCCCGAATCCGTCTTCGTCTAGCCCGACCTATTCCGGTCCCGCGGGGAGGACCCCCACCCCACCCGGCGCTCCGAGGCGACGCACTTTCGACTCGCGCGACACTGGCGTCCAGCCTCTCCCTCGCCCCCGGGGGCGAGGGAGAGGCTGGACGCGCTCGCTGCTGGGCTCTCCTGCCGTCTCTCGCGACTACTCGGAGAGCCAGACCGTGTCGAGCTGGTTGTTCAGGTAGTGGCTGGGCGTGATCGTCCAGCCCTTGACCTTGGCGTTATGTGGAATGATCCGGTGCCACTGCAGCGTGTACATGTAGTGCACTTCCTCGTCGACCAGCCGCTTCTCGAACTGCCGCAGGAGGCGGCGCCGCTCCTCGGGATCCCCGGCGCGCGCCTGCTTCACGTACAGATCGTCCAGCACCGGATCCTTGTAGCGGCCATGGTTGGACTCGGAGACGCCCGTCGACTGGAACATCTGGATGTCGAGGTCGGGCTCCACGATGAAGCCGCACTGAAAGTCCATGGCCACCTCGAACTCGCCGCCCCGGAGAGCCTTGTAGTAGCCAGCCGGATCCACGACCTCCTGCTTGACGGTGACGCCTATCTGCCGCCACTGATCGATCAGCCAGATGCCGATGGGCTCGTAGGGCATGGGAATCCCGCGATTCTTGAAGGTGAAGGACAGCCCCTCGGCCCCCGCCTCCTTGAGGAGCCGCCGCGCCTCCGCCCTGGAGGCGGCGATGTCGCGGCCGTAGCCGGCGAGCTTCTCGAGCTCCTCCGGCGGCGTCGCCCATGGAGTCCCCGGCACCTGGATGCCTGCGACTTCCTTCACAATCGCGATCTTCGAGAGGTTCTTCGACGCCTCCCAGCGATCGAGGGCGAGGGTGAGGGCCCGGCGGACGCGCTTGTCGTTGAAGGGCTTCCTGTCCTGGTTGGGCACGACCAGAAGTGCGCAATCCCAGGCGCTCTCCTGGACCGCGATCTTCGGCCCGAGAGCCTGCACGAGGCTGTCCCGGTCCGCCGGCGTGAAGCCGCGGAACTGAATGTGGGCGCGCTCGCCGCGCACCGCGGCGACCTGGGCAGACGACGAGCTGATGAACAGGGCGCGGTAGCCGTCGAGGTACGGCTTGCCCTTGTCCCAGTAGTCGGCGTTCTTCTTGCCGACCCAGTGCGAGCCCTTCACGTGCTCGCTGAACTTGAAGGGCCCGGTGCCCATCACGTTTGCCTCGTACCAGCGCGGATCCTTGGTCAGGATGTCGGCCTTGTAGATGAAGTTCCAGGGGGACGCCAGGTTCAGCAGGAAGGAGGACTCGGGCCACTTCAGGCGGAAGCGGATGGTGGAGGGGTCGGGCGCCTCCACCGCCTCTACCGCCCGGTACGCGCCCTTCCGCGCGGAGGCCACGCCGGGCCCGGGGAAGATGATCTTGTCGTACGAGGCCTTGACGTCCCGGGACGTCATCTCGCTTCCGTCGTGGAACTTGACGCCGCTCCGGATCTTGAAGGTGTAGGTCTGGCCGTCCTTCGAGATTGTCCAGGACTCGGCGAGGTCGCCCACCGGCTTGGTCCCGGTCCGGTCGAAGGGGTCGGTGCGCAGCAGGGTGTTGTAGTGCGGAGCGATGGGATGGATCAGGCCGAAGGTGGTCTC
>DATKEI010000222.1:0-22760 GCA_035544455.1 Binatia bacterium
GCGAAGACCCTGGTCCTCTGGGGCGGGTCGGACAGGCTGATCGCCCCGGCCTATGCCGAGCGCTGGGGCCAGCTGATCCCCGGCGCGACCGTCGAGCTCGTTCCCGACGCCGGGCACATGCTGCCGTACGAGCGGCCTGACGCCTTCGTCGGCTCCGTCTCCCGGTTCCTCGGATGAGCGCCCCCTCCCGCTCACCTCTTGACCACCCCCCAGGCGCCGGCCCAGGATGGCCCCGGGGCCAGAGGGCACCCGCGCCGGGCCGGCTCGCCGTCTCGCACTCGAGAACCGACGCACCGAGGTCCCCCGGGGGCCAGGCCCGCGTTCCCGAGGAGGCGGCCGGCCCAGCGCCCCGCGCAGACTGGCGCTGGTACCCGCCATGCGCGGCCGGACGACCGACAGGCCGGCCGGGCGGCCGTGAGACGGACGACTGAGAATGTGAGGCGACGATGACCGAGACCGACAAGCGCAACCTCGTCGCGCAATGGGCGTTCGACACGCGTCCGGTGCTGCTGCGCTTCCACCTCTGGCTGGAGGACGTCGAGGTCGAACGCGCCCAGGCGGAGCCTGTCTCCGCCTACACCTTCACCCCCCGCGGCATCGCCCGCTGCCTGACCATGACCTCGGCCGCGACCGCGCTCGGCACCCGGCTGTTCGGCGACTACGGCGCCGGCGCCGCCAAGGACAAGGCGGCGCTCAACCAGGTCAAGAAGTCAGCCGACGCGGTCAGCGCCTACGTGATGAGCGAGGGGCTCTGGCACCTGACCCGGACGCTGCCCGAGAATCACGCGCTGATGGTGTGCCTGGGCGAGGGCCTGATGCCCAAGGCCGGAGAGACGCCGGAGATGGGCGCGAACCCGATGCTCGGCTTCGGCCGCGTCTACGCCCGGAGCGAGCTGGCCCGCACCGTCGATCGCCGCGTGCGACGGCTGCTCAACGAGCCCGGCCACACCTTCGAGCAGTTCTACGAGTGGCTGCAGGCACGCGGCATCACGCTGTGGGGCGCGGCCGTCGACACGCTCGAGAACACCTCGCGCTTCGCCGAGGGCCGGCCCACCGGCCCCATGGCGGTCTTCCACCTCTTCGACTCGCCGCTGCGGCTCTCGCGCCCGTACGAGTCCTACATGGGCTGCCTCACCGTGCCCTCCCGGGTGGCGGACGCGGCCGAGCGGGCGTCTGTGCTGCTCGACTACCGCACGCCACGCCGGCAGGTGACCGAGGTGATCGAGGCCGCCTACCCCGGCATCCGGCGTGAGCACATCCACGTGTGGACGCTGCGGGGCAAGAGCCGGCTCGCGCGGCTCGGCCGCCTGTGGGAGGAGTGGGAGAAGCTCGGCGTGCACCTGGTCGACGACGGCTGGAAGGCGCCCTCGGGGATGGAGGTGTTCACCGACTCCGGAACGTACGCGCCCACCTTCCTGGTCGGGAGCTGGACGGACACCGCCCAGGCCACGCACGTCTTCCTGTGCGACGGCTACGCGGCGACCGCCGAGGCCGTGCAGGCGGCCAGCCTCTCCGACGTCCTCGACGTCCGCTCGACGATGGCGATGTTCTCGCCCACCTTCGCGCTGCCGTGCGACGTCGAGGCCCGGCTGATGCAGCTCGACCCCTCGGCGCCCGACTTCGCCGCCCGGCTGGCCACGCTGATCGGCGTCCGCGCGGTCGACGCCGGCCACGTCGAGTCCTACGCCGGGGCGATCCGCGACGCCGCCGACTCCAACATGCCGCTCGGCAAGCACGTGCTGCAGGCCGACGACTTCCTGCCCGAGAAGGACTGGCACGTCCTCGCCAGTGTCGGGTACATGTGCGACGACCCCTACACGGGCGCCCCCGGAGTCACACAGGTGGCCGACAACGTCTACCGGGTCACCACGCGGCTGGCCACCCGCAAGGCCTCGAGCCGCATCACCTTTACCCTGCGGCTCATGGAGACGCTGGAGAACACGAGACAGGTCTTCAGCCCGCTGCTCGTCCGCTTCCTCTCCGGCATCGACCACACCACCCGGCCGGTCAAGATCTCGGACTCCGGCCGCATCCGCAACGAGCTGCAGACGATGGTCCCGCAAGCGCTCGAGCACGAGGGCGAGCGCATCCGGGTGCATTTCGACCGGATCAACGAGATGGTGATGTCCCGCGACACGCAGGCCGCCATCCGCAGGGTGCTCGCGTGGTACAAGACGAATCACCCGGTGTGGTTCGAGTGGCTGGAGGTCGGCTGAGCATCTCCCGGCAGTATTCACGCGGGAGCATGGCGCCTGATCCGCGCCAGTGTCCCGAGTCGAACGTTCGTCGACTCACGGCATCGAGCCCGATCTTCTTGAGGTCGCTCTGGAAGAGCTGGGCCGCCTGCCCCGTCTGGGCGAGCGCCTGCTGGATGTGCAGGCCGATCTCGCGGTCAAGGGGCGCCCCCTGGGCCCGGGCGGGCTATTTCCGCGGCATGGGATAGGCCGCCTTGCTGTGCCCGAGGCCCATGGCCACCACCATCTCCGCCGTCTTCACGGCCGCCAGCACCGGATTGACCACCGGGATCTCCAGGCGCTTGCCGAGCTCCTCGGCGACGCCGAGAAAACCCATGCTCATGCAGCCGAGCACGAGGGTGTCGGCCTGGTCCTCGCGCACGGCCGCCCGGCCCACTGCCTCGAGGCGCTCGAGCACCGCCGCCGCCTGGCGCGCGACGTCGAGCACGGGCATGTCGACGGAACGGATCGACGCGAAGGCCCCGTCGAGCCCGAGGGCCCGCATGCGGGCAGCGGTGCGGCCCATCCCGGTGTCGACGGGCGAGAGGATGCTGAAACGCGTGCCGAGCTGAGCCGCCACGTGCACCGCGCTCGCCCCCGGCCCGATCACGGGGATTGTCGCGATCTCGCGCAGGGCGTCGAGGCCGGGGTCGGAGAAGCAGCCGACGATGACGGCGCTGTAGCCCTCGGCCTGGGCGCGCCGCACTCGCTCCGCCAGCTCGGGCACGACCAGCGCCGCCTCGTACTCCGACTCGATCGACGCCGGACCGCCGTCCAGGCTCCACACCTCCACCTCGACGCCCGCGGCCGCCCGCGCCCGCAGGAAACCGCGGCGCCGTGCGACTTCCCGGCCGCCCAGCACCGTCTTCTCCATGGGGCTCGTCAGCTGGTACAGGATCCGCATCCGCTCCTCCTCCTGGAAGTGCGAGCGCCGCGACCGGGCGAATCTCAGGTGGTCACGGCCGGCAGGTCGCCCGCGCCATGGTCGGGGCCGTCACTCGTCCCGGCGCGCCCGGAGCGCGCGCCAGACGCGCTCGGGCGTCATCGGCAGCTCGCGCATGCGCACCCCGGTGAGGCGCGCGAGCGCATTGGCCACGGCGGGGCTGACGGGCACGAGGCTCCCCTCGCCCGCGCCCTTGGCCCCGAACGGCCCTGGCCCGTCGGTATTCTCCACGAAGTGGCAGGCCATGCGCGAGGGCACATCGTCGGCCCGCGGCACGCGATATCCGACGAGGTCGGCATTCAGGAGCTGCCCGCCCTCGTACACCATCTCCTCGGTCAGCGTGTGGCCGAGGCCCTGGACCACCGCGCCCTCGTCCTGAGCCTCGCACTGGAGCGGGTTGATGCGCCGCCCCACGTCGGCCACCGAGACGTACTCCTCGACCGTGACCGCGCCCGTCTCCTCGTCCACGCTCACCTCGGCGGCGCCCACCGCCATCTCCCAGAACGGCGTGCTGCCGCCGAGCGGCGCCGCGCTCCGCCCCGGCGCCACGACGCCGCGCCCGATCAGCTCGCCGCCGCCCATGCCGAAGCGCTCGGCCAGGAGCTCGGGATAGGTGAGCCGCGAATCGCCGGCGGCCACGCTCGCGTCCGCCACGGCGATCTCCGCCACCGCGACCCCGAGGCGACGGGCCGCCACGTGGAGGAGCTGGCCGAGCACGTCCTCGGCCGCCTCCTGGACGGCCCGGCCCATCATGGTGGTCGATCGGCTGGAGCTGGTCGTCTGGTCGTACGGCGTGATGCCCGTGTCGGGGGTGGCGACCGTGACGCGCTCGATGGGCACCTGGAGCACCTCGGCGGCGATCTGGGCCATGACGGTGCGCGCGCCCTGCCCCATCTCCACCGTGCTCGCGAGCACGGTGACGCTCGCGTCCGCGTGCAGGCGCACGATGGCCTCGGACACCGAGGGGCCGATGCTGGCCTTCATCATCATGGCCACACCCTTGCCGCGGCCGGCCGCGCCGGCCTGCGTCCAGCGGATGGCGGCGGCGGCGCGGCGGAGGCTCTCCTCGAACTTGCCGTCGATCGGCGTGTCGCCGGGAGCGAACTCCTCGCCGTGGTGCAGGAGGTTCTGGCCGCGCAGGTCGACGGGGTCCCGGCCCAGGCGGCGCGCCGCCTCGTCGAGGAGCGATTCGAGCGCCCAGGCGAGCTGCGGCACGCCGAAGCCGCGGAAGGCGCCGCCCGGGGTCGTGTTGGTGTACACGGCGCGGGCGTCCAGGGCGACGTGGGGCACGCGGTAGGGACCGGTCGCCGTGTAGGTGCCCTTCTGGATGACCCGGGGTCCGATGTCGGCGTACGCGCCCACGTCGTAGTCGGCGTGACACTCGACGGCCCAGAGGCGGCCGTCCCGCCGCAGCCCGACGCGCACGCGCACCCGCGCGTCGCAGCGGCGCACGGTGCGAAAGGCCTCCTCCACGGTGAGGACGAGGCGCGCCGGGCGCCCCGCCATGCGCGCCACCGCGGCCACGATGGGCTCGATCTTGGCGTAGGTCTTGCCGCCGAAGCCCCCGCCGAGGTGCGGGACGACGAGGCGGATGCGGGACAGCGGCAGCGCGAACATCTTCGCCAGCTCGACACGCACGGAGTAGGGATTCTGGGTGGACGCCCACACCGTGAGGCCCTCCTGCTCGTCCCAGGCGGCGACGGCGGCGTGCGGCTCCATCGAATAGTGCTGGACGCGCGGGAACACGTACGCGTCCTCCACCACGACGTCCGCCTCCGCGAGGGCGCCCACGGCACGACCCCGCTCGAAGTGGAACTGGTGGCACACGTTGGTCCCCGGCCGTGGCCGGAGCGACGAGAGGTCGGCGAAGTGGCCGGACAGCGCCTCGCCGGTGTGGACCAGCGGCGCGCCGGGGGCGAGGGCCTCGTCGAGCGTCGTCACCGCGGGCTGCTCCTCGTACTCGACCTCGATGAGGTCGAGGGCCGCCGCCGCCGCGCCCTCGTCCTCCGCGGCGACCGCCGCCACCGGCTCGCCCTCGTACCGCACCACCCCCGCCGCCAGGATGGGGCGATCGCGGTAGGCCGGGCCGAAGTACGGGTCGCACCAGTCGAGGTCGGCGGCGGTGAGCGCCGCGCGCACGCCCGGCGCGCTCCGGGCGCCCGTCGCATCCGCGCGAGCGATGCGGGCACGGGCATACGGGGAGCGGAGCAGCTTGACGTGGAGCATGCCGGGCCGCTCGAGATCCGACACGTATCGCGCCTGGCCGGTCACCTTCTCCAGGGCGTCGACGCGCCGCACGGAGTGGCCCACGACGCGGAGGGGCAACGGGCGGCTCATGCGGGGCCGCCGGGACGGGCGCAGGCCAGGATGGCCTCGACGATCTTCCGGTAGCCCGTGCACCGGCAGAGGCTGCCGCGCAGGTGATGGCGCACGGTGTCCGGGCTCGCCGCCGGCTCGGCGTCGAGCAGCGCGCGGGCCGTCAGCAGGATGCCCGAGGTGCAGAAGCCGCACTGCACGGCCGCGTGGTCGATGAACGCCTCCTGCAGCGGATCGAGGGCGCCGCCTCCCCCCAGGCCCTCGACCGTCCGCACCGCGCGGCCGTCGGCCTCGACCGCGAGGTAGGTGCACGCGCTCACGGGATCGCCGTCGACCAGGACCGTGCACGCCCCACACACCTGGACGTCGCACGAGCGCTTGGCCCCCTTGAGCCCCAGCCGGTCGCGCAGCACGTCGAGGAGCAGGGCATGGGCGGGCACGGTCAGACGGACGGTCGCCCCGTTGACGGTCAACGATAGATCACACCGCGACGGCGCGAGCGGATCGGCCACGGGCGTGTCCTCCCTGGCGCGGCGCGGGACGGATCAGCCCCGCGGGGGCTCCGCGATGTCCCGCGCGTGCCCGAGGACGTGCACGACGGCGACCTGATGGAGGACGGTGGCCAGCGGACCCGTCACGCCGCCGGCGGAGCGGATGGGGCGCGCCAGCAGCTCCGCGTCGACGCCCTCGACCGCGCGAATCGTGGCCGCGCGGTTCCGCTCGAACTCCGCCAGCAGTTCCGCCACCGGCAGATCGGCGCGCTTCTTCACCTGGCGCTCATTGTAGGCGTCGTTGCCGCCGCGCATGGTGCGCGTGGCCAGCTCGCCCGCGGGCGCCGCCGGCGCGGCCGAGCCGGCCTCGCGGGCGATGTCGAGGAGCCGGGGATACGTCCACTCGATCGACGCGAGGTGGGCGAGGATCTGGCGTCCGTTCCAGCCGTTCTCGTAGCGCCCCTCCTCGAGGCGCTCCGGCGGCATGGCGCGCACGATCGCCGCGACCTCGTCGCCGCTCGCCCTGAGCGCGACGAGCAGCTCGTCCCGCGTCGGTGGCCGATCCCCGCTCATGGCATTGCCCCCCTCAGCCCGCCGCCGGTGACACGCCGGGGGCCCGCTGCCGTCACCGGGCGGCCCGGGCAGCGCCTGGCCGCCCCGGCGCGGCGGGCAAATTCCTCGACGTGCACACGCCATCCTAGCGCGGATCATGCGCGAAGCCAGGCGCAACCCCCACCTGACCCCCTCCCCCTGCCACCCCCTGCCGGGTGGGCGACCGGGCGAGGCGGCCGCGCAGCCCCGGGGCGCCCGGGCGGGCAATTGGCCGCATCGCATCGGGCAATCCGGGCGCGCGCCGGCGCGCGCGCCCGCAAGTGCCCGTGGTATCGACACGTGGCCCGGGGCACTGGTCTTGCTGTCCCGGACGGTGGTGAGTCGGCCGTGACGAGAGTGAGACGAGAACCCGCCGAGAGCCCGCGGCACCGGGGCCGCCAGAGAGGATGCCAGTGCTGGACGTCGTCATAGAGCCCGCGCGGATCCGCATCGGCCCGCGTTTCGCGCTCACCCTTCACCGCACGCTTCGCGTCCCCGACGACGGCCGCGTCTATCCGCTGCCTCCTGGCCTCGGGACCTTTCCGATCCGGCGGGTCCGGGACTACCGCGATCGCGTTCCTCCGTCGTGGAACTGCAGCGGCGGCGCCTTCGTCCCCCTGTACCAGCGCGAGGCCCTCTGGCTCGGCTTCCACGGCACCGGCTGGAAGCCGAACGCGGTGAAGGTCGCCATCGGAGGGGTCAACGCGCTGACCGGTGAGTCCGATGGACCCGCGCTGACGGGTGAGCCGCAGAACTACCTCGTGACGCCGCTCCAGCCATGGCTCGACGGCATCAAGACGGGCCAGGGATCCATCCGGCAGTTCGTCGCGATGCCGCTTGGCCAGGGGTACACCGTCGAGGCCGCGCTGACCGGCGAGGAGCGTCACGGCGGCATCCAGGTGACGGTGTTCGAGCCCCGACCCGGTCGCTTCCCGCAGACGCCGCCGCGCGCGAGCGACGCGGCGGCGGGACCGATGCGGAGCCGATCACCCGCGATGGGCGTGGGCGCGGGCGGCGCAATGCGGCAGAGAGTCTACCCGGACCCGCACGGCATCGACGCCTGGGACCCGGATTCGTTCGGATCGGTGATGGTGCACATCGTCGACAGCCGGCGCTACCGGGAGATCACCGGGGAAGAGCCCCCGCCGACGCCCGTGGACACCGCGGCGTACACGGCGCGCGGCCTGCCGTGGTTCGACATCTACGACGAAGGGAGGGGTGACATCGCGCCGTCCGATCGCCTCGCCGGCGCCACCACCATCGCGGCCGTCGACACGGAGCGCGGCGCGGGGAGCGCCGAGGGCGGATCCGTCGACATTCCCGATCCCCAGGTGAAGAGGATCGCCCCGGCCCGGGCCGGGGACGGGCCCGACCGGGATCCCGGCTCCCCTCCACCCGCGCCGTAGGCCGGTGATCCGGTCCCACCGGCGCGACCACATCCCGAGAGGAGATCAGCCATGGCCAGGAGAATCTGCTTCGACCGCGTTCTTCCCCGAGACCTGCGGCGCACCATCCGGTTCCGGGCCATCCCGGGGGCGGGCGGACGCACCCGGGCCATCACGCCGATCGGCAAGCTCTGGATGAACGGCTCCACCCTGCGCGTTCGCTTCGTCGACGGCACCCCGGCCCAGCAGGAGACCGTCCGGCAGTTCGCCCCGCGGTGGACGGATCACGCCAACCTGCACTTCGAGTTCGGCCACGCTCCCGACGCGGAGATCCGGATCGCGTTCGCGGACGACGGCGCCTGGTCGTACGTCGGGACCGACGCCCGGGGCATTCCCGCCCACGAGCCCACCATGAACTTCGGCTGGCTCGACGAGGCGGTGGTGCTGCACGAGTTCGGTCACGCGATCGGGCTGGCCCATGAGCACCAGAACCCCGCCGGGGGCATCCAGTGGAACGAGCCCGTGGTCATCCGGGACCTCTCCGGGCCGCCCAACCGCTGGGACGAGGCCACCATCCGCCACAACGTGCTCGCCAAGTACGAGCACGACCAGGTCAACGGCACGGAGTTCGACCCCCAGTCGATCATGCTCTACAGCTTCCCGGCCGACTGGACGCTCAACGGCTTCCAGAGCGAGCCGAACATGAAGCTGTCCCTCCTCGACCAGTCCTTCGCGGCCAGCGCGCGGATGTATCCGGGCCGGGCGGCTCCGGAGGAGACGGAGTTGACGGTCGCGGAGATCGAGGGCGTCGAGGCCAGCATCGGGCAGCCGGGCGAGGAGGATCTCTACACGTTCCAGGCGACGCGCCCCGGGCGATACACGGTCGAGACGACCGGCCCCACGGACCTCGTGATGAAGCTGTTCGGACCCGAGAGCCGCACCCGGCTGGTCGCCCAGGACGACGATGGCGGCCAGGGCACGAACCCGCGGATCCTGGCCGACCTCTCCCCGGGCCGCTACTTCGTGCAGATCCGTCACTACGAAGCCCGGGGTACGGGCGCCTACACCGTGAAGGTCTACCGCTAGACCCTCACCCCGACGCTCTCCCCTCCGGGCGCGAGGGAACCGCAACGACTCCCTCGCCCTCGGAGAAGGAGAAAGCAGGGGTGAGAGGGCCGGGGAGAGCGTGGGGAAGAACACGGGCCGATCGATGTCATCCCCGCCGGCCGGAGTGCGATACGATGCCGCGATGCGCCCGCGCCGCCGGGGCGCCGCGACGTGCACCCACAGCGCCGTGGAGGCCCACTGCTCATGGCCCAGCTCCCACAGACCCGGCTCAGCCTTCAGCCCGTATTCGACGAGCCGCAGAGCAAGGACCTCGGCGCCCAGCCGGGCGCCGCCCGCTGAGTCCTCGGGTCGAGCGCACCCCGCCGGTCGAGGAGGCGGCGGCCCGCCACGGCGCTCGATGGACGCTGAACCTGGCCGCATTCCGGGTCAGGAGTTTCCGGTTCCAGTGGCCGGCCGACCTGTGCACGTCGTGGGCGCTCGAGATGGAGACGCTCATCCTCGGCTGGTACGTCCTCGTCAACACCGGATCGGTGCTGCTGCTCGCCGCGTTTGGCTCGCTCCAGTTTCTCGGCACCCTGGCCGCGCCGATGTTCGGGGTGCTGGGCGACCGGGTCGGAAGCCGCACCGTGCTGTGCGCCATGCGCGCGAGCTACGTCGGGCTGGCCGGCGCCGTGATGCTGCTCGCGCTCTCCGGCCGCCTGACCCCGTATCACGCCTTCGTCATCGCCGCGCTGTCCGGCCTCCTCCGGCCGAACGACCAGGTCATGCGGAACTCGCTGATTGGCGCCACCGTGCCCGTGGCGCATTTCACGGGGGCGCTCAGCCTGTCGCGCACGACCATGGACTCCGCGCGCGTCGCCGGCGCGCTCGCCGGCACCGGGCTGTTCGCGGCCCTCGGCATGGGGCCGGCGTACGCCTGTGTCGTGGCCTTCTACGGGGCCGGGCTCGCGCTGACGTTCGGGGTCGCGCGGGGCCGGCCGGTGCACCCGCCGGTGGGAGACGCGAAGGGCGCGTCGATGCTCGGCGGAGGCGTCGGCTTGCCCGCTCCCTCGCACTGGCGCGAGCTCAAGGACGGGCTCGTCCACGTCTGGACCACTCCGCGACTGCTGGCCGCGATGTGGCTGGCCTTCCTGATCAACCTGACCGCCTATCCCGTGTCGGGCGGGCTCTTGCCGTATGCGGCGAAGGCGGTCTATGTCGCCGGCGAGAGGGGCCTCGGATACCTGGCCGCGAGCTTCTCTCTGGGCGCCCTGCTCGGCTCGCTCGCCATGGTGGTCATGGGCAGCCCGCGCCGGCCCGAGCGCTCGATGCTCCTCCACATCCTGGCCTGGTATGTGCTGCTCCTCGGCTTCGCGCAGGCCCGCACCATGGCCGTCGGCGCCCTCCTGCTCCTCGTGATCGGGGTGGTCCAGAGCATCGCCATGATCTCCATGGCCTCGATCCTGCTCAGCTCCGCGCGCGAGCGGTTCCGGGCCCGGGTCATGGGTGTGCGCACCCTCGCGGTGTACGGCCTACCCCTGGGACTCATGGCGGCCGGTGTCCTCGTCGAGCGGATCGGCTACGCGACCACGGTCACCGTGTACGGCGTGGCCGGCCTGGCGTGCACCGCGCTCGTCGCGATGAGGATGCGCGCCGCCGGCGAGCCGGCGTGAGAGTGACGGGCCGGCGGAGCGGCGCGAAGCGGACCGCCGGAGCCCGGGCTTCTTCCCCGGCAATCTCAGCGCTCCGGGTCCCGGTTCTCCAGGTGACCGAGCCACGCCATCACCCCGAGGGCCAGGGCGGCGCCGAGCACGGCCGTCGCAACCTGGCCCGCCCCGGCGGCCACACCCACCGCGGCGGTGAGCCACACGCTGGCGGCGGTGGTCAGCCCTTGCACCTCACCCCGCCGGGCGTTCTTGAGGATGGCGCCGGCGCCGACGAAGCCGATGCCGGCGGCAATGCCCTGGATCACGCGCGTCAGGTCTCCCGGCGAGACCCCGGACTCCATCGAGGACACCACGAAGATCGCGGCGCCGAGCGAGACGAGCATGTGCGTGCGCAACCCGGCGGCGCGCCTTCGCCGCTCACGCTCGAAGCCGAGGCCGCCTCCGAGGACAGCGGCCAGCGCCAGGCGCACGGCGACGCGAAGCGCCTGGTCCCAGTCGGGCAGGACGACGAGATTGGCCGCCACTTCCACGTTCGCCTCGGCCGCCGCGGTCAGGACCGCGGTGAGCCTGCGGGTGCGCCCGGCGCGGGGATCGCCCCGCCCACACCCTTCATGCGCCGGATCAGCTCCTCGTAGGAGCCGGTGTCCATGATCCGGTTGAACTGCGTCCGGTAGTTCCCGACAAGGCTCACGCCCTCGACGACGACGTCGTAGACCATCCAGCGGTCGTCCCGGCGCCGCATGCGATAGTCGGCCGGGATCTCGACGCCCCGCTTCGTCACGAACCGCGTCCGCACCGTGGCCTGGTCGCCGTCGATCGATTCGCCGAGCACGGTGACGCGCTCGCCGCTGTACTGCTCGATCCGGGACAGGTACGCGCGCTCGAGGAGGCCGGCGAAGGCCAGCACGAAGTCCCGGCGCTGCTCCTCTCCGAGGCGTTGCCAGTGGCGCCCCAGGGCGCGGCGCGCCGTCTCGTCGAAGTCGATGATCCGCTCCGCCTCGGCGCGAAGGGCAGCCCGCAGGTCGCCATCGCGCGCCTCCACCCTGAGCGCCGGGTCCCGGAGAATGCGGATCACCTGGTCGACCGACTCGCGGAGCTGATCGCTCGGGGCACCGGCGCGGGCCGGCAACGCCGAGACCAGGACGAGCAGGACCGCCAGAACCGTGCGCGCGCGCCCCGGCCCGGGGCGACCGATCTCGATCATCTGTCTCTCCTTCCGGATGCGGATCGCCCCACCGCCGGCGCGCGCGGGGGCCGCTTGCCGTGCAGTCGCAAGCCGTGTGCCAGCACCCGGCGGGTGAGTCCGCGCCCGGGTGGGCAGCGCGCTGGAGCCGCGGTGACGAGACATCCCACCGGCCGGGGACGGCGGGGTCCTGCACGCGCCGCCGCGCGGTGGGTGAGGCGCGCGCCGGGCGCCGGACGATTCTACCGGGCAGAAACTTCGGCCGTTGCGCCGCGCCCAGCGCTCACACGACGACGGTGTGCGGATGGCGAAGGTGCCCCTCCTCGCCTCGGGCCCGGGCCGCCGCCAGTCCGAGGGCGCGCCTGACGAAGACCCGGGTCATCTCCCGCTTGTACTCGGCCGAGCCGTGCCGATCATCCACCGTCTCGACCTCGCGCGCCGCGGCCGCGGCGAGGTCCTCGGCGCCGGTGTCGACGTCGCGCAGCGCCCGGCCGGCGGCGGCGCCCTCGACCTCCTGGAGGCGCTGGGGACGGTGACCCACGCAGCCGACGGCCACCCGGGCGGCCGCGATCGCGCCGTCGCGTCCGGGCGTGAGGGCCAGGGCCACGCCAAGCGTCGGCCGCTCGTAGACACCGTACTTGAGATACGCGGCGGCGGTGCCGTCCGCCCATGGGGCGAATCGCACCGCGGTCAGCACCTCGTCGTCCGCCCGCGCCGTCTCGTAGGCCCCGCGCACGAACTCGCCCATCGCCACCGCGCGCGCCCCGCGCCTGCTCCAGAGCTGGACCGTCGCGTCGAGGGCGAGGAAGAGGGTGGCGAGGTCGCTGTGGGGGTCGGCGAAGGCGAGGTTCCCGCCCACTGTGCCGACGTTCCGCACGCGGACGTTGGCCACGTGGCGCGCCACGCCCGCCAGCACCGGGCATCGCGCGGCGACGACGGGCGACTGCTCCACCTCGCGGTGGCGCACCGTGGCCCCGATGGCCAGCGCGCCGCCCTCCTCGGCAATGCCTCCGAGGCCGGCCACGCGCTTGACGTCGACGAGGCCCCGGGGCCGGATCACCCCTTCCTTCATGAGCAGGAGAAGCTCGGTGCCGCCAGCGTACAGGACCACCTCGTCGGCGTGGGCGTCGAGGATGTCGGCCACCTCCGGCAGCGTCGCCGGCCGCAGGAGCGCGAACGGCCTCAGCACCGCCGCCGCTTCGCGCGCGCCCGCGGCGCCGTCCCCGTCACGCCCCCTGCCCTCCCTCCGCGGCGCGGCGCAGGCGCGTGCCGAATTCCGCCAGCGCCTCCTCGGCCTTGGCCTGGATGACCCCGTGGCCGAGGGCGCCGAGCTTGCCCAGCACCCGGCCGTCGGCCTCGATGCGGAGGAGGGTTCCGCCGTCCCGGGCCACGAGGTCGAGGGTGACCCGCAGGGCCACCTCCGCGCCCACCACCGGATCGCGCCCGCGCACGTCGAGGGCAAGCCGCCGCTCGGGCTCGGCCGTCACCACCTGCACGTCCAGGGGCACGCTCAGGCTGATCGGCCCCACCTTCTGCTTCATGCGGGCGTGGTAGCGGCGATGGGCATCCACCTCGCGCGCCTCACCACAGCCGGGCACGCACTCGACCATCCGCGCCACGTCCCACAGGAGCGGCCAGAGCGCGCCCGGCGCGACGCCGAGCGACACCTCGCGGGCCACCCTCACCGGCTCGCCGCCGTGGCCGGCGTGACGATCTCCTCCGCGATCATCCGGAGATAGTCGATCCGCGCCTTCGCCTCGCGGGGAAGGCTGTAGATGGTGAAGCCGATCCGCTCGACGCCCATCTCGCGCGCGCGGGCGACCGCCTCCACGCAGTCCCGCGGCGAGCCGTTGATCGTCCAGTCGTCGAGCCCGGCCTCGAAGCCGAGCTGCAAGGGCACCATCGAGCGCTCCTGCATCTGCCACCCCCGGTACATGGCGAACGTCCGCTCGAGATAGGCCCGCGCCGCCGCCGCCGCGGCCGCCTTGTCGGCGCCGACAATCAGGCTGCGCGAGGCGCCGACGACGCCCGGGGTGGCCGCCCCCGCCGCCGCGCGGGCCTCCCGGAACACGGCAGCCAGCTTGGCGATGTCCCGCCATGCCACCTGGGGCCCGAAGAAGACCCCGTCCGCCAGCCGCGCCGCCCGCCGCGTGGCCCCCTCGCTCTGCGCGCCCATCTCGATCGGCGGATGCGGGATCTGGTAGGGCATGAAGCCCATCCGGCCCGCGCTCACCCGCGCGTAGCGCCCACGGACCGTCACCGCCTCCCCCGTCCACAGCCGCTTCATGAGATCGATCGACTCCTCGAGCTTGGCCACCCGGTCGCTCCGCGCCAGCCCCGCCGCCTCGAGCTCCGCATCGCGGTAGCCGATGGCGACGCCGATGTCGAGGCGGCCGTGCGCGATGTGGTCGAGCGTCGCGACGTTCTCGGCAACCTCCACCGGGTTGAGGATCGGCAGCAGCAAGACCGACGTCTTGAGCCGCATCGATCCCGTCTCCGGCGCGAGCCGGGCCAGCATGGGGAAGGGCTGGGGCCAGACCGTGGGATGGGAGATCCAGTGCTGGCCCATCGAGACCCACGCATAGCCCATGCTCGACGCCGCCCTCACGACCTCGATGGCCTCGTCGATGATGCGGGTGGGCCCGCGGTCGGTGGGACTCCAGAATGGCGTGAGATGAAATCCGATCTCCATGCGTGCTCCTCCGCGCTCTCGGCCCGGCACTATCCGCCGGCGGAGACAGTGGGAACGCGGCCGTAGACCTCGGCCATCCCCCGGAGCCGGTTCGCTTGCGCCTCGCCGAGCATGTCCCACGAGAAACGCCAGGCCCAGTTGCCTACGGGCCGGCCGGGCACGTTCATGCGCGCCTCGCTGCCCAGGGCCAGCACGTCCTGGAGCGGGATGATCGCCGTGTCGGCGACGGAGCTCATGGCCATCCGGATGAAGTCGTAGGCGATGTCGTCGCCGTGGCGAGCGAGGTAGCGCTGGACGAACACCCTGACGTCAGCCGGGGCCGCGGCGAACCACCCCACCGTGGTGTCGTTGTCGTGGGTGCCCGTGTAGACGACGCACTGAGGCGTGTGGTGGTGCGGCAGGTAGGGATTGGAGGCGTCGCCCCCGAAGGCGAACTGCAACACCTTCATGCCCGGCAGGCCAAAGCGATCCCGGAGCGCCTCCACCTCGGGAATGACGAGGCCCAGGTCCTCGGCGATGATGGGCAGTTCGCCCAGCGCGCTCTCGAGGGCGAGGCCCAGGGCGGCGCCCGGCCCGGGTCGGAAGCGGCCCGCCGCCGCGGTCGACGCGCTCGCCGCCACCTCCCAGTACCGGACGAACCCGATGAAGTGGTCGATGCGCAGGATGTCCACCAGGGTCAGGGCAGTGCGCACGCGGTCGATCCACCATCCGTAGCCCTGCTGGGCCATCGCGTCCCACCGATAGAGCGGGTTGCCCCAGAGCTGCCCGGTCGCGGTGAAGACATCCGGGGGCACCCCGGCCACCACCGTCGGCTTGCCGTGGTCGTCCAGGAAGAACAGGTCGGGATGCGACCACACGTCGGCGCTGTCGTAGGCCGCGAAGATGGGCACATCGCCGATGAGCCGCACGCCCCGGGACGCGGCGTGGCGCCGGAGCGCGAGCCACTGGCGATAGAAGAGGAACTGGATCACCTTGTGGACGCGCACGGGCTCGGCCAGGCGCCGCCCCCAGGCCTCGAGCCCGGCCGGGGTGCGCAGGGCGACCTCCTCCGGCCAGTCGCTCCACTCCGCGCCCGGATGGGCGTCCTTCAGCGCCATGAAGAGCGCGTAATCGTCGAGCCAGCCGGCGTGCTCGCGAGCGAAGGTCTCGAAGAGGCCGGCCAGGCCGCTGACGGCCTGTCCCGGAAACCGGCGGGCCGCCTGCTCGAGCAGGGACCGCTTCCAGGCGATGGCAGCGCCGAAGTCGACGTGGTCGGCGGGCATCGGCGGAGGGGTGCGTACCTCGCCGGCGGTGAGCAGGCCGTCGGCCACGAGGGCGTCCGGGCTGATGAGGACGGGGTTGCCCGCGAACGTCGACAGCGACTGGTAGGGGGAGTCCCCGTAGCCCGTCGGTCCCAGCGGCAGGACCTGCCACAGACCCAGCCGCGAGTCGGCCAGGAAGTCCACGAACCGGTGGGCATCCGCGCCGAGGTCTCCGACGCCGTGCCGCCCGGGCAGGCTGGTCGGGTGCAGGATGATGCCGCTGGACCGTGGGAAACGCACGGATGTCCTCCTCGCCCGCGATCATGGGGCCGCGGTCAGAGCAATCCCCAGTATCTGCCGGGGCCGCATCCCGGGCAAACGAGGATGTCGTGGACCCTTGCATTCTCCCGGGGCGCCGGCACACTGGTGCCCCGAGGCTCGTCCCTCGGAGGGAGATCGAGCGCCATGCTGGAAGACACGCTCAACGACACACTGAAACAGGCCATGAAGGACCGGGATGCGCGGACCGCCGACGTGGTCCGCATGCTCAAGACCCGGCTCATGGAGCGGCGGACAGCCAGGGGATTCGCGGGCCAGGTGGACGATGCTCTGATCCTCGACGTCATCGGCGCCTACCGCAAGCAGCTCCAGAAGGCCGTGGCCGAGTACGAGGCCCTCGGCGAGCGCGGGGCCGCGCCCGCGGCTCAGCTCCGCTTCGAGATCGCCTTCTGCGAGCGCTACCTGCCCCGCGGCCTGGACGAGGCCGCGCTGCGCGCGCTCGTCCGCGATCGGCTGGCCGCGCTCGGCATCGCCGACGCCAAGCAGGTCGGCCGCCTCGTCGGGGACGTCATGAAGACGCACAAGGGACAGGTCGAGGCCGCCGACGTCAAGCGCATCGCCGAGGAGATGCTCGCGGGAGGCCGCGCGTGAGCGAACGCGGCGACGGCGCGCCCCTGTCGGCAGGTTCCGGAGCGTCCCCCATGCCGAACCCGATCAAGCCCCCCGTGGCCCGTGCGGTCGCCGGCCCCCGCCAGGCGCTCCCCTACGACGGCCTGGCCATGACCGCGGAGTCGCTCAAGAAGGGCGTCCTCGCCCACCTCGAGTACACCCTGGCCGAGCTGCCCGGCCACGTCGACAGCGAATGGGAGCCCTACGTCGCCCTCGCCCTGACCGTGCGCGACCGGATGATCCAGCGCTGGATCGAGACGCAGGACACGTACTATGCCCGGGACGTCAAGCGCGTGTACTACATGTCGCTCGAGTACCTGATGGGGCGCACTCTCGGAAACAGCCTCATGAACCTCGATCTCACCGACGAGTGCGGCCAGGCCCTGCGCGAGCTCGGATACCGCCTGGAAGACCTCGCCGAGGCGGAATGGGACGCGGGCCTCGGCAACGGCGGCCTCGGGCGGCTGGCCGCCTGCTTCCTCGACTCGCTGGCCACTCTCGCCTACCCGTCCTACGGCTACGGGCTCCGCTATGACTACGGCATCTTTCACCAGCGCATCGTCGACGGGGCGCAGGTGGAGGTGCCGGACGCCTGGCTGCGGTACGGCAACCCGTGGGAGATCGCGCGCTCCGGCGACCGCTTCCGCGTGCAGTTCTACGGCCACGTGAACACCTTCGTGAACCCGGCGGGCCGGGTCACGAACCAGTGGCTGGACACGCAGGACGTGCTGGCCACACCCTACGACACGCCCGTACCGGGCTACGGCAACCGGACGGTGAACACACTCCGGCTCTGGGGGGCCCGGGCCGTGCGCGAGTTCAATCTCGGCGAGTTCAACGAGGGCGACTACGTCGGCGCCATCGAGGCGCGCGCCCGGTCGGAGAGCATCTGCCGGGTCCTCTACCCCAACGACAACGTCGCCCTCGGCCGCACCCTCCGCCTCGCCCAGGAGTACTTCTTTGTCTCGGCCACCCTGCAGGACATCATCCGGCGGTACCGGAAGCGCTACCAGATGTTCGACGCGCCCCAGGGCCTGCGGACCTTCGACCGCTTCGCCGACAAGGTCGCCATCCAGCTCAACGACACCCATCCCGCCCTCGCCATCCCCGAGCTCATGCGGGTCCTCGTCGACCTCGAGGAGCTGTCCTGGGAGGAGGCCTGGGACATCACGACCCGGACGTTCGGCTACACCAACCACACCGTGATGCCGGAGGCCCTCGAGCGCTGGCCGGTGGAGCTGCTCGGGAGCATGCTGCCCCGGCACCTCGCGATCATCTACGAGATCAACGAGCGGTTCCTCCGCCTCGTCCGCGCCCGGGCCGGCGCCGACGACGCGCGCGCCCGCCGCATGTCGCTGATCGACGAGGACGGCGACAAGCGCGTGCGCATGGCCCACCTCGCCATCGTGGGCAGCCAGCACGTGAACGGGGTGGCCGCACTCCACACCGAGATCCTCAAGACGCGCGTCTTCCGCGACTTCCACGAGCTCTGGCCGGACAGGATCAGCAACAAGACGAACGGGGTGACCCCGCGGCGGTGGCTCCGGAGCTCGAACCCGGAGCTGGCCCGGCTCATCTCGGACCGCATCGGCGAGGGCTGGGTGACCGATCTCTCCCAGATCGAGCGGCTGGTGCCCCTCGCCGGCGACGCCGCCTTCGGGGCGGCCTGGCGCGCGGTGAAGCGCCGGAACAAGGAGCGCCTGATCGAGACCATCCGCCTCCAGTACGACCGGCGGGGGGCCACGGTCCAGGTCAATCCCGACTCGCTCTTCGACGTCCAGGTCAAGCGCATCCACGAGTACAAGCGCCAGCTCCTGAACGTGCTGCACGTGGTCACCCTCTACAACCGGATCAAGGACAACCCGGGCGGTGGGCACCTGCCCCGGACGGTGATCTTCGGGGGCAAGGCCGCCCCCGGCTACGCCATGGCCAAGCTGATCATCCGCCTCATCAACAACGTGGGTACCGTGGTCAACCGCGACCCCGACGTGCGCGACCTCCTCCAGGTGGTGTTCCTCGCCGACTACCGCGTCTCGCTCGCCGAGGAGATCTTCCCGGCGGCCGAGCTCTCCGAGCAGATCTCGACGGCGGGGACGGAAGCCTCGGGCACCGGCAACATGAAGTTCGCCCTCAACGGCGCCGTCACCATCGGCACCATGGACGGGGCCAACATCGAGATCCGCGAGGAGGTGGGCGACGACAACATCTTCATCTTCGGTCTCACCGCCGACGAGGTCGCGGCCCGCCAGCCCCACCACGATCCGTGGGCGGCGTACCACGCGGACGCCGAGCTCCGGCGGGGGCTGGACATGATCGCCGACGGCGCCTTCAGCCCCGGCAACGCGGATCGCTTCCGCCCCGTGGTCGATTCACTGCTCGGGGGCGGAGACCACTACCTGCTGCTCGCCGACTACGCGTCGTACGTGGCGTGTCAGGATCGCGTGGCCGCCCGCTACCGGGACGAGGCGGCGTGGACCCGCATGTCGATCCTCAACGTGGCCCACATGGGCAAGTTCTCGAGCGACCGCACCATCCGCCAGTACGCGGAGGAGATCTGGGGACTGACCCCCGTGCCGGTGTGACCCGGCCGGGCGCGGGGCGCACCGTTCCGCTGTTCGCCCCCCGGATGGCGCAGCAAGCATCGGCGGCCGCGGGTCACCCCGCGCGCGGATCGCGCACCGTGGCCAGGAACCCCAGGGCCGCCAGCGCCATGCCGGCGCCGATGATGTCGAAGGCGCCGCCGTAGGACAGCCGCGCCACCAGCACCCCGGCCCCCGGCGCGGAGCCGAGGTCGCCGCCCGCGGCGAACCAGCCGAGCCGCCGCGCTCGCGCGCGCTGCGAGAGGTCGGCCACCAGCGCCGCGGCGACCGGCGAGAAGATTGCGGTGGCGGCCCCGTGGACGAAGCAAAGGGCGAGGAGCGATCCGGGGCTGTCCACCAGAGGGTAGAGGAAGGGCGGTCCCGCGAAGAAGAGGCAGCCGACGAGCATCATGCGGCGGCGGCCCAGCAGGTCCGACAGGGCCCCCGCCGGCAGCTTCCCCACCACGCGCCGGTGATGGTGGAGGCGGCGATGATGAGGCCGATCCCCTCCGGACTGACGCCCAGGACCTGGGCGAAGCGGGGCAGCACCGGGCTCCGGGCCATCGAGTAGCCGAGCCGGGCCACGAAGCCTGCCAGGACGAGGAGGACGAACGGCGTCATGCCGCCGCGGCCCCGGTCTCACCGCGGGGCGCGCGCCATTTCGGCGATCAGCCCGGGCAGCCGCCGCAGGATGGCCGCCCGCGCCGCATGGAAGCCATCGCTCACGGCGGGCACGTCGTCCCAGCGCTCGACCGCCCCCGGCGGGGCGAGCCCGTCGAGGTCGCAGCCGAAGGAGACCACGCGCGCCGCCCCGGCGAGGTCCTCCGGCGTGACGCGGCGGGGCCGGTGCGCCCGCACGTCGATGCCCTCGGCGAGCAGGCCCGCCGCCGCGGCGGGCGTGACCTCGGGATCGGGCTCGGCCCCGACCGCGATGGCATGCGCGGCCAGGCCCCGCTCGGCGGCGAGCCGGCAGAAGTGGGCGGCCGCGATCACGCTTTTGGCGGCGCCGTGCAGGCACACGAAGACGACCCTGGCGTTCCGATCCATGTCACCCTCCACTCCAGCAGGCCGTTTGCCCTCGCGCCCGTGGGCGCCGGCCCCTGTCCCCCTCGATCTGCCCCACCCGCTTCTCGTGGCATACCCCCCTCCGCCCCGCCGGCGCCGTGGATCTTCCAGGCGCGTAGACGGCGGGCCGTCGCAGCCCGGAACTGGTGGGCCCCGGCGGGCCGCCTCGCGTCCGCCGGCGCGTCTCGCCCCTCACGCCAGCCACGTCCCGGCGAGCCAGTGAAGCAGGCCGAGCGCGCCGGCTGCACCCGCCACAGACACGATCTCCCACCGGAAGCGCTGGAGAGCGACCAGCGCCCCGACGCCCAGGGCCAGCGCGAACCAGTCGATCCGGCCGCCGCCCGGGGTGATGACCTGCATGCCGAACCACACTGCCAGGTTGAGCACCACGCCCACGACCGCGGCCGTGATGGCGGCCAGCCCGCCCGCCAGCAGCGCGTTGCGGCGGCTCGCCTCCACGTAGGGTGCGCCGAGGAAGATCCAGGCGAAGCAGGGCATGAAGGTGAAGTAGGTAGCGATCAGGGCACCCAGCACCGGGCCGGCCAGCCCGAGGTCGGTGGCCTGGTTCCAGCCGGCCAGGAAGCCCACGAACTGCAGCACCATGATGAGTGGCCCCGGGGTTGTCTCGGCCAGGCCGAGGCCGTCGATCATCTGCGGGGCGGTGAGCCAGCCGTGCGTCTCCACCGCCTGCTGCGCCACGTAGGGCAGTACCGCGTAGGCACCGCCGAAGGTGACGAGCGCCGCCTTGCTGAAGAAGACGGCCTCGCGAAAGAGCACGTCGCCCGCCCCCCGCCACGCGGCCAGGATGGCGACCGGCACCAGCCAGAGTGCCAGTGAGATCGCGACCACCCGCAGCGCCCGCGCACGCGAGGGGCGCGTGTGCTCAGGCGCCGGCCCGCCGTCCGGGAGCATCTCCCCGCCCGCCGCGCCGTGGGCAGGGGCGACGAACACGTGAGGCCACCCGCGCACCCCGACCAGCCCCACCAGGGCCGCCCCCGCGATCACCGCCGGGAACGGCACCCGCAGGGCGAACAGAGCGACGAACGCGCCGGCCGCAATCAGGTACATGAAGGGGTGGCGCAGGGCCCGGCGCCCGATCCGGACCGTCGCGCTGATGACGATGGCGAGCACCGCCGCCTTGAGGCCGAGGAACACCGCCGCCACCGCCGGCACCGTCCCGTATCCCACGTACACGTAGCTGAGGCCGAGCAGGATGAACACGGACGGCAGCACGAAGCAGGTGCCGGCCACGAGCCCCCCCGCCGTGCGGTGCAGGAGCCAGCCCACGTATGTCGCCAGCTGCATGGCCTCGGGGCCAGGCAGCAGCATGCAGTAGTTGAGGGCGTGCAGGAAGCGCGACTCGCTGATCCACCGCCGCCGCTCGACCAGCTCGGAGTGCATGATCGCGATCTGCCCGGTGGGCCCGCCGAAGCTGATGAAACCGAGCTTCAGCCAGAACCGGAACGCCTCCCGGAAGCCGACCACCGGACCCGACACCTCCCCGACCGCACGCGTCATTGCGCCCTCCCCTGCCCGACGACGGCGTACAGGCCGTCGAACAGCGTCATGCCATGCGCCAGCGCCTCGTGGTCGTCCTTGACCGCGGCCAGTAGCCCCCGCAGCACGAGGTCCAGGCCTCGGCCCTCGAGCCGGTCGAACTTCTCATCGCGCAGATCGGCCTCGTGGACGATCTCGGCCAGGGCGGCCAGGGCCGGGTCGCGCAGCCCCGCGCGCTTGACCAGCGTCTCGAAGGTGCAGTCGTCCCCGCGGTGCCCCAGCTCGACGCCGACCATGTCGAAGGGGATGGCGTCGGGCGGGCGCGCCTCGGGCGGCGCGAAGACGAACTCCGCCTCGGGATCCATGAAGCGCCGGATCAGCCAGGCCGAGGCGATCCGGTCCACGTGGGGCCGGGGCCGGGTCACCCAGCGCCGGCCGCGGAGGCCGCCAAGCGCGGTCTCCTCGCCAATCGCCGCGGCCGGCCCCGCATCGCCCGGACGGAGCCGGCGGTCGAGCGCCTCTCGCAGCCGCTCCACCTCGGGGAAGCCGGGGGCGTCGAAGAAGTCGATCTCCTTCACCCGGCCGAGCTCCTTGCCCAGGCGGCGTGCCTCGTCCTCGCGCCGGGCCGCCTGGGCAGCGCGCAGCCGGCCCGGCCGCCGCTCCACCTGCCCGAGGAGGACCCGGTACCGCGCGGCCAGGTCCGCATAGTCGCGGTCGCGCGCATCCCGGAACAGGCGGATGACCTCGGCATCGGCCATGTTCTCGATGCGCTCGACGCGCAGGAGGGTGGCCTCCCCCCCGTCCCGCTGGACGTCCTGGGTGAGCCACTGCACGCGCTCGGCGTGCTCGGCGGTGGCCGGCAGCAGGTAGACCGAGTTCTT
>DATKEI010000223.1:0-9239 GCA_035544455.1 Binatia bacterium
AGATCGAGGATCGCGCCCTCGCTCCATCCGTACGCCGAGGCGAGCACGTGGACCTCGCGGAGCGTCCGCCGGGCCCAGGCGTCGAGCTCCGCCCAGAAGAACCCGGCGAGGTCGAGCGGGGCCGGCCACGTCTTCGCGCAGACCGGGCAGACGAGTTCCAGCTCGATGACCGCCTGGGGATCGGCCTCGGCCATGGCCTCGGCGACGGCCGCTCGCATCCCCGCGGGGAGCTCGCCCGGGTCGAGCCCCTCGCCATGGGCGCGAGCCCACGCCACGCAGCGCTCCAGGAGCCGGGCCGGCGCCGACACGCTCGACGCCGCCGCGTCGAGGGCGTCGAGCACGTCCCCGCTGCTCGGCGGCCGGAAGGCCACCTCGACGCCGTCTCGCGCGAGGTGCCGGACGTGGCCGTTCGCGGCGGGGGCGCGCAGGTCGTCGGCGGCCACGTCCAGCTCGACAGCAGCGCCGCAGGCGGGGCACTCGCCGCGCGCGCCGAGGCGCGCGCCGAACGCCCAGGATCGCAGCGTGAGCAGGAGGCCGTCGCGCTGGCCGAGGGGCAGGGCCAGGACCTCCTCGCGGCTCGCCGCTCCGGCGGCGACGAGCAGGGCGACCGCCCGCTCGACCGGACGCCGCTCCTGCCCGGCCTCCCAGACCGCCAGCGTCTCGCTGGCGGTCAGCGGGTGCATGACCACGGGCTACCCCTCGAACCGAGGCTCGGTCGGCTCGGGCACGGAGACGTCCCGCTCCCAGCCCTCGTTCTCGAGCTTGAGGGTCTGGATGGCCACCGCGTTCGCGTTGGCGTCGAGGTCGGGCAGGGCCTGGTACTCCGAGACCCAGCAGCGGTAGATCCGGTACGACAGCGCGACCTGGCCCGCCTCGTTGTACACGTCGAGGATGACGTCCTTGCGGAAGTCGGCCAGCGAGGACTCGGCACCCAGGCCGGCGCCGAAGCTCCAGACCTTGTTCGCCCACTTCTCGAACTCGAGGTCGTGGGTGACGCCCCGCTCGAGGGTGACCGCCTCGTACTTCGTCCGCCCCGGCGACTTGCGCCCGGTGCTCGGATCTCCCCCCTCGCGGTGCTCGACCACCTCGGTGGACCGCTTGAGCGCGCCCATCTTGCTGACCCCGGCCACGTACCGCCCATCCCACTTCACCCGGAACTTGAAGTTCTTGTACGGGTCGAAGCGCGTCGCGTTCACGGTGAACTGGGCCATGGGGGACTACCTCCTGTGCGCCATCACGCCTGGATCTGGCCGGCGAGCTGCTGGATCCTGATGATCACGAACTCCGCGGGCTTGAGCGGGGCGAAACCCACGAGGACGTTCACGACGCCGAGGTTGATGTCGTTCTGGGTGGTGGTCTCGCGGTCGCACTTCACCAGGTAGGCCTCCTGGGGCGTCCGCCCCTGGAAGGCGCCCTGCCGGAAGAGGTTCTGCATGAAGGCGCTGACATTGAGGCGGATCTGCGCCCACAGCGGCTCGTCGTTCGGCTCGAACACGACCCACTGCGTGCCCCGATACAGGCTCTCCTCGACGAAGAGGGCGAGCCGCCGCACCGGGATGTACTTCCACTCGGAGGCGCGGTCGTCGTTGCCGTCGAGCGTGCGCGCGCCCCAGCTCACGTGACCGCTCGCCTCGAACGTGCGGAGGGCGTTCACGGCGAGCGGGTTGAGGGTGCCGTTCTCGCCGTCGGTCATGCGGTAGTCGAGGCGCTGCACCCCCCGGAGCTGAGCGTCGGTTCCAGCCGGCGCCTTCCACACCCCGCGCGCGGCGTCCGTCCGCGCGTAGAGGCCGGCGAGGACACCCGAGGCGCCGAACGAAGCCGGGCGGAACTCGTTCAGCGGGTCCGCGACCTGGACGCGCGGGAAGTAGAAGGCCACGTTCCGGTGACGGAGAATGGCGTGCTCGCCGATCCACGTGCGGATCTGCGCCGGCGTGGTGCGGTCGGTGGGCGCGTCCAGGATGAGGAACGCCCGGCGCCCTTCGCAGTAGGCGGTGGCGGCGGCGACGACCGCGTCCACCTGCCCGGCCGCGAAGGCGTGAGCCACGCCGCTGACACGCGCCACCCGGGGCAGGCACAGGAGGTTGAAGATCGGGGTCTTGTCGAGGGCGAACATGCCGGTCGGGGGGTCGACCGCATTCGAGCCGATGAGGGCGCCGGCATCCGGGGGCGCCCCGTCGGCGCCGGGCACCCCCGTGCCCTGGGCCGCGCTCGCCACGATCGAGCCCCCCTGGTACTGGGCCACGTTCGCGGACGCCACCCCGCCGGCCAGGCCGAGGTCGTTCACGGTGGCCGCGTCGGCGGCGCTGGCTGCGAAGCTGACCAGCGTGCTCGGCGCCGCGGGGCCGGCCGCGATCTGCAGCCGGTTCCCCACCGCCCGGACACTGGCCTGGGCCCACGCGGCATCGGTCGGGTTGGCGCTCCGGATCGCGCCCTCCAGCCGCTGCGCGACGTCCTCGATCGTGAGCCCCGGCGCGTCGAGCCGGCCGATCGGGGCGGTGATGGCGGCCGGGCCCGGCGTGAAGGTCACGGCGACCTCGCGGGCCGCGGGCCCGGCCAGGGGCAGCGCGATCGGACCGGAGATCGTGCCCGAGGGCGCCGGCCGGTCGCCGGTGTGGTCGACGGCGACGAGGCGCGAGGCGCCGTTGACCACGGTCTCGACGTAGCTCGGATTGGGCTGCCCCCCCGGCAGGACCGCCTGCGTCGACAGGCCGCGGTAGCTCTCCTGGGCGCGCACCACGGCGCGCCCCGCCGCCGTCTCGACCTCGGACACGGCGAGGTTGAAGAGATTCGGATCCGCCGGCGAATGGTCGACGCTCACCCGGAGCCGGTTCCCCCACTGGCCCTCGTTGGCGGCGAGCACGGTGAGCACGACGGGGTCGGGCCCGCCCACGCCGCTCTTGATCTCGATCCGCGCCGCGGCGGGGGCCCCGCTGGCGACGCGCACCACCCAGGCTTCGGTGCCCCCGTTCAGGAAGAACTGCTGCAGGCCGTAGCTCGCCTCGCTCAGGCTGTCGAGCCCGCCGAGCTCGCGCTCGACGTCGGAGAAGCTCAGGACCTGGACGGCGCGATTCATGGGCCCGCGCCGGAAGTAGTCCACGAAGGCGGCCACCGACGTGGCCACCCCCGTGATGGTGCGGACGCCACTCGGGATCTCCTCGATGTACACGCCCGGGAATGTCGGCGTCACCGGCATGGATCCTCCTCCCGGCCCGCGGCCGCGGCCGAAACGCGATTCGGCATCATTCGCCTCTGATGGGTCCGAACATGGCCTCGTATCGCTCGATCGCCTGGCGCAGGGCCTCGCCCAGGGCCTTGGCGTACACCGGGCTGGTCACGATCCGGGTGTGCACGCGCGGGGCGTCCTCGTCGGGATAGAACTGCCCGCAGTCGACGAGGAACTCGACGGCATTGTGGCCGACCTCGAAGTAGTTCGCGTAGCGTCCCTCGGGGGGAACCGCGCTCGCGGCGCTCGCGCCCTCGTGCCTCATGAGCGCGAGGTCATGAGTCGCGCGCCCGGGTCGGTCTCGTCGAGGTGCAAGCGGCGGCGCATCGCGCCGGGACGGGGCAATCGCCGTGCCGGAGTCGCGCCGAGTGACCAGCGACGGCCAGGGTGGCGCCGCGACGGCGTTTCTGCCTCGTGGGCGGGTGCCGGCGGACCAGCACCGGCCCCGGAATGTAAACAGGACGTGTACACCCGGCGCTACACCAGGCGTAACAGCGCTACACCATCGACATCCCGGCGCGGCGGCGTCGATGACCCTGACCCGGACGCCACGCCCAGGCCTCTTTCGCACCGAGAGCGCAGGAGGGGCGGAGAAGAGCGGGAGGCGAGCGGAGCGACGGATGCACCCATGCGCGCGGCCTGGCGGCACAGCGCCGCGGCCGGACGATCAGGGCGCGGAGGGCGAGTGAGACGGGCCGGCCGCCGCCGGCGTCGTGAGGTGGTACTTCGCCATCTTCCGGTAGAGGGTGACGCGCGACCAGTGGAGGCGCTCGGCGGCGCGGCTCTTGTTCCAGCGCGTCGAGTTCAGCGCGTGCAGGAGCTGCGCGAGCTCGCTCGCGGTCGCCCCTGCCGCGGCGGCGAGCCCGGCGCCGTCCGGGAGGTCGGACAGCGAGACGCGGCCGGGGGGGCCGCTCACGCAGATGGCCTCGGCCAGGTTGCGCAGCTCGCGGACGTTGCCCGGCCAGTCGTAGGAGAGCAGCCGGGCCATCAGGTCCTCGTCGAGGACGGGCACGCCGACGCCCAGCCGCCGGCCAAACGCGCCGAAGAAGTGGGCGAGCAGGGGCGCCACGTCCTCGCGCCGCTCCCTGAGGGGCGGGACGTGGATGCGCGTGACGTTCAGCCGGAAGTAGAGGTCGCGGCGGAAGCGCCCCTCGGCGAGCGCGCGATCGAGGTCCTGATTGGTCGCGGCGATGATGCGGAAGTCCAGCGGGATGCGGCCCCGCCCGCCGAGCCGGGACACCTCGCGCGTCTCCACCACGCGCAGCAGCTTGGCCTGGGCCAGGGGCGAGAGATCCCCGACCTCGTCGAGGAACACGGTGCCCCCGTTGGCCTGCCCGAGCGCGCCGTCGCGCGCCGCCTCCGCGCCGGTGAAAGCTCCGCGCTCGTGGCCGAACAGCTCGCTCTCGAGCAGGGTGTCGGGAATGGCCGCGCAGTTCACGGAGACCATGCGGCGCGGGCTCCGCGGGCTGAGCGCGTGGACGAGGTGGGCCACCAGCTCCTTGCCGGTGCCGGTCTCGCCGGTGACGAGCGCGGTGCTCTCGGCGGGACCGATGCGGGAGGCGGCGCGCCGCACCCGCTCGAGCGCGGCGCTCGGGCCCACGAGCGCGCCCTCCGCCGCCCCGGGTAGGGGCGCCTCCGCCGGCGGGACGGCCCCGGCGAGCCGCAGCACGGCGGCCGCGACCTCCTCCGGATCGAGCGGGTCCGCGAAGTAGTCGTCGATGCCGGCCCGGAGGGCGGCCACCGCAAGCGCTTCCGACCCCTGCCCGGTCACGAGGACCACGCGAAGCGCGGGATGCGTCCGCCGCAGCCGCCGCGCGGTCTCGATGCCGTCTCCGGTCGCGCCGCGCCGGGCCTCGACGACGACCACGTCCGGGGAGCGCGGCGCGCCGGCGAGCGGCGCCGGCCCGGCCTGGCGTGTCCACAGAACCTCGCACCGATGGCGCAGCAGCGAAGCCCGGAGGCCTCGCACGAGAGCCTCATCCGCCACCGCCAGCATCACCAGCGCCCCGCGCATCGCCGTCTCGGCCCGTGAAGGTCGCGCCCAGATACTGAACCCGGCTTCCGGGACAAAGCAAGTGCGGATACGACCCCGAAGGGTCTGGCGATCGTGCGCACACTCGGCGGCGCCCGCGCGTGACGGCAGCGGCACGGCGCGGGCGCCGCCGGCCTCCGGAATCGCGCCTCGCCGGGAACGTCCGACAATCGCCCGGCGAAGTCCCTGGGCCGGGATGGTCACCCTGCGGGTGAGCGTCTCGCCGTGTATGCTTTCCGCCATGGTCCGACTGCCCGGCTGCATGAAATCCTATTCCCGCGTGTGCTGCATCGGCGATGCCTTCACGGCCGGGGCTGGCGACGAGACCGCCCTGGGCTGGGTCGGGCGCATCGCCGCCGCCGAGTGGGCGAACGGGCATGACGTGACCTGCTACAACCTGGGTGTCCGCGGTGAGTCGACGCGCGCCATCGCGCGCCGATGGCGTCGCGAGTGCGAGACCCGCCTGCCCCGCGCCGCCAACGGCCGCCTGGTCTTCATGTTCGGCGGCAATGACGCCAAGGAGGAAGTGGGAGTCGGCGTCGAGGTCCCGATCGGGGAATCCGTGGCCAACGCCCGGGCCATCCTCGCCGAGGCCGCCACCTGGCTTCCCACGCTCTGGATCGGCCTCATCCCGATGAGCGAGACCCTGGGCTATCCGCGCATCCTCCCGGGTCTCCCCGACTACCGCTTCGACAACCGCGTGCAGGCCGAATACAACCGAAGATACGCGGGGGTCGCGCGCGAGCTCGGCGTCCCGTTCCTCGACCTTCACACCCCCCTCATGGCCGATCCCGACTGGCCGCGACTCACCCAGGCGGGCGACGGCAGCAACCCGGCCGCCGAGGGCTACGCGAGGATCGCCGCCATGATCGCGGCGTGGCCGGCCTGGCGCGCCTGGTTCGACGCGACCTAGTGTGCTGAGTCAGAAATGTGCCGACAAAGCGCCGGGTGGGGTGGGGGCCCTCCCCGCGGGACACGCTCGTGCGACACCGCTCCGCTCCCCACGGTGAGCCACTCGGAGATGCGTTGGGAAGAGCCGAGCTCGTGGACGAGACGGGACTTGCCCACGCCGGGGTCGCCAACCAGCGCCACCAGCTGGCCGTGGCCGTCTCCTGCTCTCGCCACCGCACGCTGCAGTTCCTCCATCTCGGGCGCGCGCCCGACAAAGCGGCTGAGCCCCCGCGAGATCGCCGCCGCTTGCAATCGCGTTCGAATCGCCCTCGCCCCGAGGACTTCGTAGACCTCAACTGGCGTGGCCATATCGGGAAAAACGAGGCATATCACGCGATGCTCGCAACGTGGACCCGGCGTGAGCGGCAGGGTCACGAGGACGCGCGGACAGGGCGATGGTAGCGACACCGGCCGGCGGCGATGCTCCGGTCGGCGAGCAGTGCTCGCTGAACTATCGCCACTCGGTCCCGTTCGGCGTCGTCTCCCCGGTGATCGGGCAGCGGACTCTGCGAGATGACGAATGAGCGCCCTCGCGCGGGCGAGCATCATGGCCGAGTGAAGCGCGGGGAGCATGCTCGACGGGAACGCGGCGGACCTCGTGCTGATAGCGGAGGCGCCGAAACGGTGGCGGAGCTGGGCGATCTCGGCAAGGATGACCACGACGACGAGGGGAAAGCCCGCGCAGAGCCCCGCCGCGATGATCACGACCAGCTCGACCTACGGGCGCGCCTCCGGAGCGCGCTCCCGGTGCCCGCGCGCGGCCGGCCGGATCGAGCATCAGGCCGTGAGGCCGAGCGCGCGGCCAGCCTCGGCGGCGAAGCGCGTGAGGCTTGCCGCGTCCAGCTCCGGGCGCACGCGTACGATCAGCCGGTCCACCCCCGCCGCCGCGTACGCCTCGACACCCGCCTTGTCCGGCACGTCGTAGCCGGGCGGCGTGATGCTGATCTCGAGCCGGCCCAGCTCGGCCGGCCGCGCATGCTTCGTGCCGGCGTCGCCAAGGGCGGCCACGATCTGCCGCGTCTGGGCCACGTCGAGCCCGAATCCGTAGTAGCCATGCGCCTGCGTGACCGCGCGGCGGTAGGCCGGCCGCGTCCGGCCGCCCACGACGATGGGCGGGGTCGGCGCCTGGACCGGGCGCGGCATCGCCTGCACGCCCTCGAACGAGACGTACGGACCCTGGTGCGATGGCCTGGGCTGCATCCACATCGCGCGCATGGCCGCCAGGTCGTCGTCGGCGACGCGGCCGCGCTCGGCAAACGGCGCCCCGACGGCGCGCATCTCCGGCTTGCACCAGCCCACGCCGAGCCCGAAGATGAGCCGGCCCTTCGACAGGACGTCGAGCGAGGCCAGCTGCTTGGCGAGCACCAGCGCCTGGCGCTGCGGCAGGATGATGACGCCGGTGCCGAGCCGGATCCGCGTGGTGTGCGCGGCCAGGAACGTAAGCGCCACGATCGGGTCGAGCAATGGCTGGTCCGGGGGCATCGGCCGCTCGGGCACCGGGGGATCGGGCAGCACCACGTGGTCGGCGACCCACAGCGATTCGAAGCCCGCCGCCTCGGCGGCGCGTCCGATCGCCGCCGCCGCCTCGGGATTGGCACAGCCGTGCAGGTTGACGGAATGCAGGCCGAACTTCATGGATCAGCTCTGGGGCGGAAGTCAGTGAGTGCGTGGTCCGCACGCGGTCATCGAGCGCCTCAAGACCTCGGCCGAGCGCCTTGCCGCCACGGTCCCGGCCGTCGAGCCCCGGTTCGTCAGCAGGGCGAGGACAGCGAGGGGCAGGGCAACATCGACCTCGCGCCCCGCGTATCCGTGCACGTTTCGGCCGTGCGGCCACGCCGGGTACGATTCGAGGATCGGCCGACGGGAGCCCGGCCGGCGCAGGCCCCAGAGAGTCGGGCGGCGAGCCAGCGCCGGTCCGCAGCAGATCAGACGAACGGATCCACCACTCTCACGCCGGCCTTCCGAAAATCGCCGACGTTCCGCGTGGCCACGGTGAGGTTGTGCTCGAGCGCCGTGGCCGCGATCATCCCGTCCAGCAGGGGCATCGCCGATCCCTTCCGCCTCAGATCCACGACGAGGCGGGCCCAGCGCCGGCCGATCGCGGCGTCCCACGGGATGCAGTCGATGGCCTGCACCACCGCGGCGAACCACTGCTCCAGCCGGGTCCGCTTGCGGCCGGGCGGCAGCCCGAGCACGCCGATCCACAGTTCCCCCAGAACGATGGAGTCCACGACGAGGTCTCTCTCGTGGAGGCTCAACCAGTCGACCACGTTGCGGCTGGGAACGGGCTTCGTCGGCTCGCTGAGCACGTTCGCATCGACCAGGTGCGTCATCCGACGGCGGGTGCCCTCACGTCATCGGTGGTCTCGGTGCGGTCCACCGGGGTGAACCATCCCCTGACCGGGCAGGCGAGGAGCAGCCTCACCAGGCCCTCATTGCGCCGCCGCTCCGTCCGCTTCAGCCGGTATTCGCCGCGATCGAGGCGCTCCACCTCGAATTCCTGCCCGGGCTCGATGCCGTCCCGGCGGCGGATCTCGGCGGGGAGAACGATCTGGCCCTTCGAGGACACCGTGGTCTTCACGGGGCGTAAGATACCGTCTTACTCGGCGTCGGTCAACCCGCGGGCCGGATCCGGTTCCGCCCTGCCACCGCCCCCCACGGTGCCGAAGGGGCTCGAGGAGGCGCCCAATGCGCCAAGCGCTCTGTTCGCACGAGGAACGGCGAATGAGGTTTACCGCCCACCACCGCGGAGCAAGTCCACCTCCTCCTGGGCCGCCGCCATCAGCGCCGAGCGGAGCGCTTCAAGCTCGGCTTCCATTGCGTCCCACGCGGGCTCGACACCAGACAAGTCCCCCCCTCGCCCGATCAACTCCAGTGCCCTGGCGGTGTCGGCGGCGCGGCCCGCGGCCACAGCGCTGAGCGCTCCCCCGAGTGTGTGGGCCGCGACGGCCAGCGTCTTCGCACTGCCGGCGCGAACCGCTCTCCGCAGGTCATCGCGCAGCTTCGGGCATTCCTCCAGGAAGAGGTCAATAC
>DATKEI010000224.1:0-3736 GCA_035544455.1 Binatia bacterium
TGGGGTCGCGCCTGAGTGGCGTCGAGGTGTGCGACATTCCGGTCGCCGAGGCGCGCGCGGCCCGGGAGATGCTGCTGATCGGCAGCTCGGTCAAGGTGGCGCCCATCGTCGAGTGGGACCGCGCCCCGATCGGGGACGGCACGCCGGGTCCCATCGCGCGGGCCCTGCGCGATCTGCTGGAGCAGGACATGCACACGGCCTCCGACCGCCTGATCGAGGTTCCGTACTGACCGCGGCCGCAGGGGGAGAGTGGGCGTCGTAGCGGCGGAGCGGTTCGCTCACGGACATGCGCGGAGGCCGGAGGGCATATGAGGGGCATGCGCGGCGGCATCGGGCCCGCCGCGGCGGTGACAGTCGCGGGTGGGGGCGTCCGGTCAGGTCAAGCCGACGACCTCGGCCTGTGGAAGGATCTCGAGAACCGCACCTCGAGGCGGCGCCTCCCGAGTGAACGTGGGTGGGCGCCATCGGCCGGGGCCCCGTATACTCGACAGGTGCCGATCGGATCCGCGGAGTTGACGCGGCGTCTCGAGCGGGCCGATAGAGCCCGGCTGGCTCTGCGCCGCACCACGCTCGAGCTCTTGGCCCTGGGCGCTCAGCTCAGAACGGACATCGCGCGCCGCCATGCCCCTGGATCTGGACGACCCGACCGCCGTCGCCCTGGCGATCTCCCAGGCCCTCTGCGCTCGGCGCATTGAGGCCGCGCTCTACGGCGGTCTAGCCCTGGCCGCCTACGGCGAGCCGCGCGAGACGCGCGACGCGGATTTCGCCGTCGCCGGGCCGGCGAGCGCCGCCGCCACGGCCGCCGTCGCCGACCTCGGCGTCCAGGTCGTGCTGGCGCTCGACCGCCAGCCGTTCGGGGGTCTGCTCATCAGCCGCATGACGCTGGCAGAAGGCGGGGGGCGGACCGGGCTCAACGTGGCCGATCTGGTCGAACCCCGGTCCAGCCGCTTCGCCGCGGCGGCGCTCGCCCGCGCGGTCCCGAGCGTACTGCGCGGCGTGACGATCCGCGTCCTCTCCCCCGACGACTTCGTGCTGTTCAAGCTCCTGTCCACCCGCGACCGGGATCTGGAGGATGCTTCCACCGTGCTCCGCGCCGCCGACCTGTCGCTCGACCACGTCTTGATCGACTCCGAGGTGCGCAGGCTGGCGAGAGAGATCCCTGACCACGACGTCACGGCTCGCCTGGCCCGGCTGCGTGCACCCTTGTGACCGCCGGGCTCACCGCGTCGCGCTCGGGGCCGCGGGCAGGTGGACGAAATACGTGAGGGCGATCTCGCCGGGTCCCTTGACGCCCAGGGGATTGGGAGCTGGGCATGCGCCCACTTCAGGCGCGCTGTCATCTCGCGCTGGCAGAGCTCCACGCGAGTACCGGCCAGTGGGACGCTGCGCGCGCGAGCTGTCCGCGGCCGAGACACTGTTTGCCGCGACGGCGCTGACGAGCTGGAGAGGACGAGTTCACGCGCTGGAGGTGCGGATCGGATCGTGAGGCCGCCTGGGGCCCGTCCACGCGAGCCTGTTCGGGGCCTACGCCTCAACCGTCGTCGCCGGCTCGCGGGCGCTGGTCCGGCCGAGAGCGCAGGAGGGAGTCGGCGAGGCCTGGCGCGATCGCCCGACCTATTCACGAACGTGTCCTTCAAAGAGCGGGCTCGCCGCGATGATCGGCGCGGTCAAGGCCATCAAGGCCTGCGGCATCGAGCTGCGCGGCCGGATCGGCCTCGTCATCGTGCCCGACGAGGAGACCGGGGGCTGGGGAGGGTCTCGCTACCTGGACGAGGTCGGGCTCCTCGGCCAGCGCGGCATCGGGATGCTGACGCCCGAGCCCACCGCCGACGTGGTCTGGAACGCGAACCGCGGCGCCATCTCGCTCCGCATCACCGTCAAGGGCAAGCCGGCCCACGTCGGCCTGCACTACCAGGGTGTCAACGCCTTCGCGCGGATGCTCACGGTGGCGGAGGCCCTCGCCGGCCTCGAGCGCGAGGTCGCGGAGCGGCGCACCCGCTTCAACATCACGCCCGAGGCGGCGCGTGCGAAGCGGGCAAGGGGTGGGACGCGTGCAAGGCCTACTGCAAGCCCGACGCGACCTTCTCTGCGCAGGCGGAGCCGCTGTCCGACGTCCGCACCCTGGAGCAGTACGCCGAATGGATGAAGGGCCTGATGACCGTCATGCCCGACGGCCGGTACGACCTCAAGTCCTTCGCCGCTGACGCGGAGCGCGGCAACGTCTGTGCCTACGCCGTCTTTGCGGGGACGCATACCGGCCAGGGCGGCCCCTGTGCGCCCACCGGCAAGAAGGTGGCCTCCGACTACGTCTACGTGATGGATTTCGATGGCGACCGGATCCGCCACATGACGAAGATCTGGAACGCGGGCCTCGCCATGCGGGGTGGATGTAACCGCGCGCGATCCCCTCGAACCGCCGGCCAGGATCCCGGAGGCCCCGTGGTGCAGAGCGGTCGACTTCGAGGAGTGCGGTGGCTCGCCTTCGGCATTCTGGCCGCGCTGCTCGTGAATTGCGCGGCGCCGGCGCAGCTCGAGCAATCGCGCCGGGCATGGGAGATGCACGATCTCGACCGCGCCCGCGGGTGCGGCGGCGCCTTCATGGCCGGCACCTGCGTCAGCATCGGCGGCGGGCAGTAGGGAGCCCGCCGCACCTCGCCGGCCCGGATCATCGCGGGACGCACTGGGGCACCGTGTTCCGGCTGACGCCGAGGTCCCGGGCGATGCGCCGGGGGGTCGCCCAGTTGCAACCGTCGAGAGGGCGGCGGCGCTATTCGCCGGCTGGCGCTGGCCCTCGATCCGCTGCCCGAGATGCGAAGCGAACCGCGCCGCTACACCTTCTCCATGAACGACCGCTCCTCGACGAGAACGCACCCACTCTCCTCGGCGCGCCGCACGAGCTCGGCGTTGTCGGAATCCTTCCCCAGGCGCTCGCGGTATTGCTCGTACGCCCCGAGACTCGCGAAGTCGATCATCGCGATCCCCACGTTGGTCGGGCCGGCGAACTTCGTCGGCAGCCAGTAGCCGACGAGGTCGCCGCCGCAGCGGGGAATGACACCCGCGAGCCCGCGGGCGTAGCGCTCGAAGTCGTCCCGCTTGCGCCCGTCGAGCGTATAGCGGATGCAGAGCGTGATCATGACGGTCCTCCTCAGAGGCGGACGTTGAAGATTCGCATGAGCTGCTGGCGGCCGGCCGGGGTGACCATCACGGCGCGGGTGCCGCGGAGCCGGCGCACCCAGCGGCGCTCGAGCGCGAGCTCGGCCAGGGCGGTGCCGACCGGTCCCGCCACGTGGTGGCGGCGCTCCGTCCAGTCCAGGCACCGGCGGGCCGGCGCCGGCACGCGCCGGCCGCCGGCCTCGATGCCGAGTGTGCGGAGCGACCGCGCGCCGAGGGGGGTGACCCGGTAGGCGCGGCCATCGTCCTCGAGCCACCGCTCGGCGACAAGCGCGGCGGCGAGCGCCACGCCGAGCCGGCCCGCCAGATGGCGGTAGCAGGTGCGCGCCTCCTTCAGCTGCCGGGACGCACCGTCCGCGGCGTAGCCATTGACGGCGCCGGCCTGCTGCGGGGCCACCACGGCCAGGGCCTCGACCGCATGCCCGACCTCGGCGCCGGCCAGACGGTAGTATCGCCACCGGCCCTGCTGCTCCACCTCGAGGATGCGGCCGGCCACGAGCCGCGCGAGGTGATTGCTCGCGGTCTGGGCCGACACCCCCGCCCGCACCGCCAGCTCCCCGGCCGG
>DATKEI010000225.1:0-17292 GCA_035544455.1 Binatia bacterium
TGCCCGACGACCGCGCGCTGGGCCCGACCGCCGAAGCCAGCCCATCGCTCGTCACCCTGACGCACGTCATCTATGGATTGCACGCCGTGAGCCTGGTGACGGGGATCATCAGCGCCGCCACCGTGGTGGGCTCATTCCTCCTCGGCTGGCCATCGATCATCGCCGTCGTCCTGAACTACGTGAAGCGGAGCGAGGCGCGCGGAACGTGGCTCGAGTCGCACTTCCGCTGGCAGATCCGCACGTTCTGGTTCGGGCTCCTGTGGGTGATCCTCTGCGGGCTCTTCGTGGTGGCCACCCTGGGCATCGGCATCCTGATCGCCTGGCTACCGCTCGGCCTCGTCGGGCTGTGGTTCATCTACCGGGTCGGGCGCGGCTGGCTCCAGCTCAACGATCGCCGGCCGATGCCCGTGTAGCGACGAGGGGACCGAAGGAGCGTCTCGGCGCGGCGGGCCACGCCGCCTCGGGTTCGCGCCGGCACACCCCGGGCGTCACTGCCGGATCGGGCGCCCGACATCCCTCCGGGCGGCGCATGGCGCCGGGCCGCCGGATCGCACCCCTCAGAACAGCGTGGCGGCGATGCGGAGCACCGCGTCCACCCAGGGTCCGGGCCAGACGCCCATGACCACCACGCCCAGGGTGCAGATCAGGATCGAGAGGCCGAGCGGCCGCGCCACCGCGATGGGTCCGGGCCGCACGGGGGCGTCGATGTACATGCGCTTGGCCACGAGGAGGTAATAGAAGAGCGCCACCACCGTCAGCAACGCCCCCACCAGCACCAGCCAGTACAGGCCCTGCTCCGCCGCCGCCAGGAACACGTAGAGCTTGGCCCAGAACCCCGCCACGAACGGGATGCCCCCCAGGGACAGCAGGAAGAGCAGCATGGCCAGGGCCAGGAGCGGCGAGCGCTGGGCCAGTCCCCTGTACGCGCTCATGTGCTCGGAGCCCTCCGCCTGCGCCACCGCCTCCACGACCAGGAACGCCCCCATGTTCCCGAACAGGTAGGCCACGAGGTAGAAGAGCATCATGCCGACGCCGGCCGCCGACACCGCGGCCAGGCCCACCAGCATGTAGCCGATGTGGGCGACGCCGGAGTACGCGAGCATCCGCTTCACGTTCTGCTGGGGAATGGCCATCAGGTTGCCGGCGACGATCGTCACCACGGCGAGCCCCGCCATCATGGGCACCCACAGCAGCACGGCGTCCCCGACGCCTTCCAGGTACAGGCGGAAGATCACCAGGAACCCGGCGGCCTTGGGCGCCA
This sequence comes from Binatia bacterium, assembly GCA_035544455.1. Taxonomy (GTDB): domain Bacteria; phylum Methylomirabilota; class Methylomirabilia; order Rokubacteriales; family CSP1-6; genus DATKEI01. The sequence continues at coordinate 1,262 of DATKEI010000225.1, forward strand.
CCGAGAGCCACGCCACGAACGGCGTGCTCGCCGCCTCGTAGGCGTCGGGCACCCACATGTGGAACGGAAAGGCGGCGATCTTGAAGCCGAGCCCGGCCAGCGTCAGGATCATCCCGAGGAGCATGACCGGGTGCCCCTCGGCCAGCGCCCCGGGAATGGCGCTCATGTCCGTGGTGCGCGCGATGCCGTACACGAACGACAGCCCATAGACCAGCACCGCCGACGACACCGTCCCCACGAGGAAGAACTTGAGCGCCGCCTCCACCGCCTCCGGCTCGCGCTTGAGGAACCCGGTCAGGAAGTACAGCGGGATCGACATCAGCTCGAAGGCCACGAACAGCAGGATCAGATCCCGCGCCGAGGCGAGCACCAGCATCCCGAGGAGCGAGCCCAGGAGGGCCAGGTGGTACTCCACGGCACGGCGCGAGAATGCGGCCTGGCGGAGGGCGAGCGAGGCGAGCACGCCGATGAGAGTGGCGGCCAGGAACAGGCGCTTGGCAAAGAGGGCGAGATCATCCTGGACGAACATTCCGCCGAAGGCGCCCTCTCCCGCCGGGGCCGGGCTCATGAGAAACGCCGCCCCCAGGAGCACGGTCAAGCCGGCGATGGCGATGCCGCCGATGGCGTGGGGCGCGTTCCGCCCCCTGAGCAGCCCGCCGACGAGGACAACCACGAACAGCGCGGCCACCCCGAGCTCGAGCCCGAGGGCGCTCACTGCGCCACTCCCAGGCGAATGAGGATGGGAACCGTCGCCGTGTCCACCGGCCCGATCGCGATCCCCGGCGCCACCCCGAACAGCACGAGGGTGAAGACCAGGATGATCAGGGCCACCCACTCCGGCCCGCGGGCGTCCGGCAGGGCCTGGAAGTGGGGATCGAGCGACGGCGGCCCCCAGAAGATCTGCTTGGCCACCCGCAGCACGTAGATCGAGGTCAGGAACGCCCCGAGCACGCCCGGGAACAGCCACCACGAATGGACCGACTGCCAGGCGCCGAGGAAGGTCAGGAACTCGGCCACGAACCCCGCCGTGGCGGGCAGCCCGAGGGAGGACAGGCTCCCGATGGTGAAGGCGGTGGCAATCCCCGGCATCATCGCGCCGAACCCGCTCATCTTGAAGATCTCGCGGGAGTGCGCCTTCTCGTAGACGAGACCGACGAGGGCGAAGAAGAGCCCGGTCATGATGCCGTGGGCGAACATCTGGAACACGGATCCGTTCAGCCCGTTCTCGGTGAGGGTGGCCGCGCCCAGCATGACCACGCCCATGTGGGAAACCGACGAGTACGCGATCACGTACTTGAGGTCGGTCTGGGCCATGGCGCTGAGGGCGCCGTACACGATGTTGATACAGGCGATGGTGCCGACCAGCCACACCCACTGGTGGGTGCCCTCGTCGAGGAGCCCGAGGCCGAGACGCACCACTCCGTAGGCGCCGAGCTTCATGAGCACCCCGGCGTGGAGCATCGACACCGCCGTCGGCGCCGACGCGTGGCCGTCCGGCGACCAGGTGTGCAGCGGCCAGATACCGGCCAGGATGCCGAAGCCGATGTAGAAGGCGAGGAAGACCCAGGACTGCAGGCGCGGGTCGAACTCGGCCAGCTCCATGTCGAGGAAGGAGAAGCTGGTGGACCCGTTCGCCACGTACAGGGCGAGGATGCCGACGAGAATGAACGCCGACCCGAAGAGCAGGTACAGGGTCAGCTTCATCGCCGCGTACTCCTTGGAGCCCACGCCAGTGCGGCGAAACGCCCAGCCGAAGAGTCCCTGGGGCCGGACCTCGCCGGACGAGCCCCAGATGCCGATGAGCAGGTACATCGGCAGCACCGCGATCTCGTAGAAGAGGAAGAACACGAAGAGGTCGAGCGACACGAAGACGCCGAAGACGCCGGTGACGAGGACCAGGAGCAGCGCATAGAACTCCTGGCTCCGCTCCTTCACCGTCCACGAGGCAAAGGAGCCGGCGAAGATGATGATGCCGGTCAGCAGCACCATCAGGAGGCTCATCCCGTCCACGCCGATCTGGTAGCTGATGCCGAGGCGCGGCACCAGGGCCAGCTCCTCGTAGAACTGAAAGCCGGCGAGATCCCGGTCGTAGGCGACGTAGATCCACAGGGACAGGACGAGCGAGATGCCGGTGCTGGCCACGGCGAGGCCGCGGACCAGGAGCGGCCGGTGCCGGGCGCAGAACATGATGAGCACGGCGCCCATGAACGGGGCCCACGTGATGATGGAGAGGACGGGAAGTCCCCTCATCGCGGCCACTGGCTCCAGACCAGCAGCAGAAGGATCCCGAGAGCCACGCCGTACACGTAGTCCTGGGCCTGGCCCGACTGGATCCGCCGGAGATGATCGCCGGCCGATAGCGTCCACGCGCTCAGCACGTTCAGGATCCCGTCGACGATGTAGCGGTCGATCCACCCGACCGGGCGCGAGACGGCGAGCACGAGCAGCCGGTAGAACGCGATGAACAGGTCGTCCAGCCAGAACCGCGCGAGGGCGGCCCGGTGGACGGGCCCGAAGGCGCGGGCGAGGGCCTCCGCGTCGATCGCTCGCCGCTGGTACGTGAGCCACGCCAGCGCGATCCCCCCCACCGCCACCGCGACGGCGAGCGGGGTGATCCAGCCCAGCAGCTCGAACTCGAGCGCGGGGTGGGCCACCGCGAACCCGATGCCGATGGCCAGGGCGGCCAGGGCAAGGACCCACAGCGGCCCGCCCATCACCGCGGGCGCGTCATGGGCGGGGCCGGCGCCGGGCCCGTGTCCGGCCCCCGTCCCGTGGCCACCGACCGCCGCCGCGGCCCCCGGCGCCCCGAAGAAGGCGACGAAGACGACGCGGAACATATAGAAGGCGGTGAGGAAGGCCGCGGCGACCAGCATCACGAAGGGCAGGAGCGGCCCGCCGACCCATACCGCACCCAGGATGGCCTCCTTGGAGAAGAACCCGGCGAACAGGGGAATCCCGGCGAGCGACAGGGTGCCCACCAGGAAGACGATGAAGGTCTGGGGCATCCGGCGCGCCAGCCCCCCCATGGCGAAGATGTCGTTGGTCCCCACCGCGTGGATGACGGCACCCGCGCCGAGGAACAGGAGGGCCTTGAAGATCCCGTGGGTGAGGAGATGGAGAAAGCCCACGGCGGCGAAGCCAGCTCCGATGGCCGCCATCATGTAGCCGAGCTGGGAGACCGTCGAGTACGCGAGGACGCGCTTGATGTCCGACTGCACGCACGCCAGCACCGCGGCGAGGAGGGCGGTGAAGGCCCCGACCCAGCCGACGAGGGCGAGGACGTCCGGAGTGAGCGAGAAGAGCCACGCGGTCCGCACCAGGAGGTACACGCCGGCCGTCACCATGGTGGCGGCGTGGATGAGGGCGGAGACGGGGGTCGGGCCCTCCATGGCGTCGGGCAGCCACACGTGGAGCGGGAACTGGGCGGACTTGCCCACGGCGCCGAGGTACAGGCAGAACGTGATGACGCCGAGCCCGTCCCGCACGATCTCCCCGCCGTCCGCCATCTGGAGCAGCTCGAGGAAATCGAACGTGCCCGTGTGGCGCCAGAGGAGGACGATGCCGATCAGGAGCCCCACGTCGCCGGCCTTGGTCGTCCAGAAGGCCTTGACGGCCGCGCGGGCCGCCTCGGGCCGCTGGTACCAGTAGCCGATCAGGAGGTACGAGCACAGGCCGACAAGCTCCCAGCACATGAAGAGCTGGACGAAGTTCGGCGCCAGGACCAGGCCCATCATCGAGAAGGCGAAGAGCGACTGGTAGGTGTAGTAGCGCCCGAGCCCGCCCGGCGGCTCGTCGGCCAGGTAGCCGAGGGAGTAGACCTGCACCAGGAAGGAGACCAGGGCGACCAGGACCAGCATGACGGTGGAGTCGGCGTCGGCGAGCACGCCCACCATGGCCACCGGCCAGCCGTCGGCCGGCAGCCACTCCCAGAGCCTCAGGCTGAGGTCGGCGGGGCCGGTGGCGCGCCACGCGCCCAGCGCGGCGCCCAGCGCCCCCAGCGCGAACAGGATGGAGACATAGCCGGCCACCCGGCCGGCCCGGCGGACGGGCGCGGCGACGGCGAGGAGGACGAAGGCGGCGGCCGGGAGGAGCAGGGCCAGCAGGGCGAGAGCGCCAGCGTCGAGCACGGGCGTCATGAGGAGCGGGTCACCCCCGGAGCAGGTCGAGGTGATCCGCGGTGGCCGTCCGGCGGATGCGGAAGATCAGGATCACCAGGGCCAGGCCCACCGCGACCTCGGCCACCGTGATGCAGATGGTGAAGACGGTGAAGATGAACCCGGCGGCATCGCCGTTGAACCGGGCGAAGGCGACCAGGTTGATGTTGACCGCGTTCAGCATGAGCTCGATGCCGAGGAGGATGCCCACCGTGTTGCGCCGGGTGAACACGCCGAACAGGCCGATGGCGAACAGCACGGCGGCCAGGATCAGGTACGCCTGGAGCGGCACGGTCAATCCTCCGGGCGGGCGAAGTACAGCGCGCCGAGGAGCGTCACGAGGAACAACAGGGCCAGCACCTCGAAGGGCAGCACGTAGCGCGTCAGCAGCGCGTCGCCGATGGCCCGGGTGACATCGCCGTCGAGCGGGGGGCGGACCTCGGCCAGCGGCTCCTGGCGGATGAACAGGAGCAGGCCCACCAGCACGGCCCCCGCCACCGCCATCCCGCTCCCGATGAAGCGGCTGGTCTGGCCCAGGCGATCGCCGACGAGCCGCTCGGTCACCACGATGGCGAAGACCACGATGGTGACGACGCCGCCGGCGTACAGCAGGAGCTGCACCGCGGCCAGGAACTCGGCGTCGAGCAGCAGGAAGACGCCCGCGGTCCCGGTCAGGGCGAGGGCCAGGAAGAGCACGGCGTGGAAGAGGTTCTTGACGAGGACGACGGCGAGGGCGGATCCGACCAGCACCACGGAGAGCCCACCGAAGGCCAGGGGCTCCAGGCTCACTCTGCGCTGCTCCCCTTGGCGCGCGCCGCGTCCGCCCGGGGCGCCTTGGGCGGCGCCTGCATGTCGCGGAGGCCGTTGCCGGTCGCCCACGAGGGCTCGTGCTCGAGCCCGAGGGCGTGGAGACGGTCCTTGTCGAGCAGCAGCTCGCGCCGGTCGGCGGTGGCGAGATCGAAGGTCTTGAGCATGATGATGGCGTCGGTCGGGCACACCTGCACGCACAGCTCGCAGAACTCGCAGGCGTAGAGCTCGAGGGTGAAGACCTTGGCGAAGTTCCGCTTCTCGGCCTTCAGCATCTCCACCTTGATCACCTGCGGCGGGCAGATGTACTCGCACAGCCGGCAGCCGATGCAGTTCTCCTCGCCCGTCTCCTTGTCGTAGGTCAGGGCGAGGATGCCACGGAAGCGATCGGGGTACGCGCGCTTGACCGTCGGGTACTGGACGGTCACCGGCGTGCGGAACAGGTTGAGGAAGGTGACGCGCATGGCCCGGCCGACGGCCCGGCACAGGTCGACCACCTCACCCGCGAACCCGCGCCCGGCTTCAGGCACCGGGACCCCTCCAGGCCACCCACACCGCCGTCGCCATCAGCAGGAGCAGGGTCGCCGGCATCAGGAGCTTCCACGAGATGGCGAGGATCTGGTCGACCCGGATCCGCACGAAACTCCAGCGCACCCAGGTGACGAGGAGGAAGACGAGTACCGCCTTGAGCAGGAACCACACCGGGCCCAGCCAGGCGGGCCCGGGGCCCGACCACGCGCCGAGGAAGAGCAGGGCGCCCAGGAACGAGGTGCCGAGCATGTGCGCGTACTCGCCGAGCTGGATGAGGGCGAACTTCATCCCCGAGTACTCGACGCGGAAGCCCGCGACCAGCTCGGACTCGGCCTCCAGGATGTCGAAGGGCACCCGGTTCTCGGCGGCGAGCGTGGCAATGATGAAGGCGAGGAAGCCGAGCCAGCCGAACACCGGGTAGAAGATGAACCAGCCGAACCAGCCGCTCTGGGCGGCGGCGATGTCGGAGAGCCGCAGCGATCCGGTCAGGAGCACCGGCACCATGGCGGCGAAGAGGAACGGCAGGTCGTAGGAGATGATCTGGTTGACCGCCCGCATGGCGGAGAGCAGGGCGTACTTGTTGTTCGATCCCCAGCCCGCCATGAAGAGTCCCACGATCTCCATGGCCGACACGGCGAGGAAGAAGAGGATCCCGATGTTCAGATCGGCCACCCCGAGGCCGGGGGCGAACGGGATGGTGGCGAAGATCAGCATGCACGGCAGGAGGAAGACGATGGGGGCCAGATTGTAGACCCGGCGGTCGGCCGCGCGCGGGACCACGTCCTCCTTCATCATCAGCTTGATGGCGTCGGCGATGGGCTGGAGCCAGCCGTGGGGCCAGCCGACGTAGTACGGCCCGACGCGCGACTGCATGCGCGCCGCGAACTTGCGCTCGAGCAGGGTGATGTAGGTGACGATGCCGATCACCGCGTTGAGCACGATGAAACCGGCGATGAACGCCCACGCCAGGTCGGACGCGAGCGGCGGCAGACTATCCAGCACGGCCGCCCCCCTCGAGCCCCTTGCCGCCCCGCCCCTTGCCGTCCCGGGACCAGCCGGACGCGACCGGCGATCTGCTCCGGAGCGCGGCGCCCCTCCGGCTCCCTCTCCCTTCCAGGGAGAGGGTCGGGGTGAGGGTGGCGCTCCCGGCAGCGCCGCACGAGGCCATAGCCGCGGCAAGGGGATCCGTCGGCCCGGACCGGGAGCGCCCCTCACCCTCGCCCTCTCCCCGGCGGGGAGAGGGACCCGTAGACACGGCGCTCGCGTGGGCGGGGCCGGCGATCACCGATCGACCGTTCAGTCGTGCCGGGCCCGCGATCACCCGCCCGACCTCGCTGTCGTGCCCGAGCCCGGACGCGCGCAGGCCAGGATGGCCTCCGGCGGCCGCCAGTCGCGCGCCCTCGCTGGCCCGCGTGCCGATCACCGGTCGACCTCGCCGAAGACGGGGTCGACCGAGCCCATGATGGCGACGACGTCCGCCACCTTGTGCCCGGGAATGATGTGCGGCAGGACGGCCAGGTTCGAGAACGACGCACCCCGCCACTTCAGCCGGTACGGCTTGGCGCTCCCGTCCGCGATGAGGTAGCAGCCGACCTCCCCGCGCGCCCCCTCGACCCGCGCGTACGCCTCGCCCTTGGGCACGCGCACCTGGGCGACCGACTTCACCCCCGGGCGCGACGAGATCGGCCCCTCGGGCAGGCCGTCCAGCGCCTGGCGGACGATCTTGCTGGACTCGCGAAACTCCACCATGCGCACGCGGTAGCGCGCGAGGCAGTCGCCCGCGACCTCGACCGGCACCTTGAAGTCGAAGTCCTGGTAGGACGAGTAGGGCTCGGCCCGGCGGATGTCGTAGGCGACCCCGGAGCCCCGGATGAGCGGCCCCGACACCCCCACGTCCTGGGCGAGCTCGCGCGAGATCACGCCCACGCCCCGGGTGCGGGCGAGGAAGAAGGCGTTGCCCTCGAGCATCTCCTGCCACTCGTCGATCCGGCGGTCGATGAGGTCGACCGTCTCACGGCACTGCTGCGCCCAGCCGGCCGGGATGTCGTAGCGTGTACCGCCGACCTGGTGGAACCCGTAGAGGAGCCGCGCCCCCGTCAGGGACTCGAACAGATCGAGCACGAGCTCGCGCTCGCGGATGCAGTAGAGAAAGATCGTGGCGCCGCCGCCGAGGGCCCCGCCCATGTCCAGGCACCAGGTGCCCAGCCACAGGCAGTGCGAGGCGATGCGCTGGAGCTCGGCCACGAGCACGCGAAGGTACTGGGCGCGCCGCGGCACCTCCACCTTGGCGGCCAGCTCGGCCGACCGCACGTAGGCGAGCTCCGCCGTCATCGCCGCCACGTAGTCGGTCTTGGACGCGATGGAGGGGTACTGGGTGTAGGCGAGGGTCTCGGCCAGCTTCTCGTGACAGCGGTGGAGGTACCCGATCACCGCGTCCACCGCCACCACCGTCTCCCCCTCGAGAGTCAGGATCGCGCGGAACACGCCGTGGGCGGACGGGTGCTGCGGCCCCATGTTCATGGTGAGCCGCTCGCTCCCGCCGTAGCCGAGCTCGATGACCTTGCGCGCTTCGGGATCGGCCATGGGAACGGCGCTCAGCGATAGGGTGGATGCGGCGTGTCCACCGCATACGATTTCAGGAGCGGGTGGCCCTCCCAGTCCTGGGGCAGCAGGATGCGCCGCAGGTCCGGGTGCCCCGCAAAGCGGATCCCGAACATGTCGTAGCACTCCCGCTCCATCCAGTCCGCCCCGCGGTACACCGGCACCAGGGACGGGCAGCTCGTCTCCCCCGCCGGGAGATGCGTCTTCATGGTCAGCGAGAATCCCGCGTCCAGGTTCTCCACGCGCGCCACGACCTCGAGCCCCTGCTCCTTGCCGTCGACCGCCGTCGAGAAGCTGAAGTAGTGGCAGCCCAGTCCCTCGCGGGCGAAGCGCGCGAGGTCGAGCCACTGCTCGAGCGGCACCGCCATCGCGATGGCGGACCCCTCGCCGCCGGGCGCGGCGCCGAACCGCTGCTCGATGTGCGCACGGGCCTGGTCGGAAGTCACAGCGCGATCCGCTCGGCCGGTTCCGGCCTAGCCCGGACTTTGCGTGAACCGACGCCCACCCTCACCCCCGCCCTCTCCCTCTCCGGGGGCGAGGGAGTCGGTGCGGTTCCCTCGCCCCCGGAGGGGGAGAGGGGCAGGGTGAGGGGGCGCGCAGGAGCTGAAGGGCACGTTCGTGAATGGGTCGGCCTAGTCGGTCTTGGGCGAGGGAGCCGGGCGCTCCCCGGTCGTCCGGAAGTGGGCAATCTGCTCCTGGAGCCTGAGGAGCCCGTAGAGCAGCGAGTCGGGAGGGGGCGGGCAGCCCGGCACGTACACGTCCACCGGCACCACCCGATCCACGCCCTTGACCACGTGGTAGCCGTGCCGGAAGGGGCCCCCGGAGTTCGCGCACGAACCCATGGACACCACCCACTTCGGGTCCGGCATCTGGTCGTAGATGCGCTTGAGCATCGGGGCCATCTTGATGGTCACGGTGCCGGACACGATCATGAGATCGGAGTGGCGGGGCGACGCCCAGGGCACCATGCCCAGCCGCTCCACGTCGAAGCGCGAGGCGAACGTGGCCATCATCTCGATGGCGCAGCAGGCGAGACCGAAGGTGACCGGCCACACCGATGACTTCCGCGCCCAGTTCAGGAACCCGTCGACCAGGCTGGTGACGACGAAGCCCCCGGGGAAGTTGTGGATCCCCTCGGTCGCGGCCACGAACAGCTCGGAGTGCTTGTCGTCCTCGGGGCGGACCTGGCGGTGCTTCTCGTACTCCAGGAGGTCCTTGAACTCCGTCCAGACCGGAGGGGGGATCTGCTGGTCCGGCGACTTCACTTCCATTCGAGGATCCCCTCCATGTAGGCGTACCACCAGCCCAGCGAGAGGATGCCGACGAACAGGGCCATGATCCCGACCGCGGGCAGGCCGAGGTCACGCAGGGTGAGGGCCCATGGAAACAGGAAGATCGCCAGCGCGTCGAACACGATGAAGATCAGGGCGACGAGGTAGAAGCCCACCGGGAACTGCACCCAGGCACCACCGATGGGCTCGGCGCCGCATTCGTAGTTGTCGAGCTTGGCGGCCGAGGTCTGGGGCCGGGCGGGCCTGAGGACCGCGGCCACAAGCAGGGACACCACTGCGAATGCGACGATCAGTCCCAGGTAGACGACGACAGGCAGATACTCCGTCACGAGGTAGCCTCCGAGATCCGGTGCACGCCGCCGGGAGTATACCATAGCGGTCCGACCAGGCTTCCGCGGCCTGGCTGGGCGCTATGCGGCAGCAGCCCGGCCCCGGCGCCCCCGCCCGGCCGGCGACGGCCGGCGCCGCGACGACCACCCGGGCGACGGAAAGCGCGCTCGCCGCGACGGGGAGCGCAGGCCACACCGTCGGGTCAACCCTGGCTGATGGCGAGAGCGCCGGAGCCGCTGCCCGGCCCAGGTGACCTCTCCTGCCCCGCCGATCACGCGGACCAGATGCTCGCCCTGCTGCAGGCGTGCTGGTGGGAGCGGAACGCGGACCGGCTCGCCGCGTCACCGCGCCGTGAGCGGCACGTCGTCGGGGAGCGCCGAGTCGCGACCGTTGCCGGCCGAGGGCAGGTGTGGCATGGTCGTCGGGCATGTCATCGGACCAGGTCGCGGCCGCCCGGTGGCGCGCGCTCCTCTGGCTCTCGCTCGGCGAGCTGCTGGCACTGTCCCTCTGGTTCAGCGCCTCCGCCGTCCTGCCCGCGCTGGTGCGCGAGTGGGAGCTCGGCGACGGGAGCGCCGCTGCGCTGACCATCGCCGTCCAGCTCGGCTTCATCGCCGGCACCCTGGTCAGCGCGCTTGCGAACCTCCCGGACATCTGGTCGCCGCGCCTCCTCATGGCCGGCAGCTCGGTGCTGGGCGCCGCCGCCAACGGCGCGCTCGCCCTCTGGGTCGACAGTCTGGGCCCCGCGCTGATCCTGCGATTCGTCACCGGCCTCGCCATGGCCGGGGCCTATCCGCCGGCGATGAAGATCATGGCAACCTGGTTCCGGGAGGGCCGCGGGCTCGCCATCGGGATCCTGATCGGCGCGCTGACCGTCGGCTCGGCGACGCCCCACCTCATCCGCGGCCTCACCGACCTGCCGTGGCGCCACACCCTGCTCGCCGCATCGCTCCTTGCCGTCGCCGCCGGCGTCCTCGTCCGAGCGCTCGTGACCGAGGGGCCCTACCGCTTCCCCTCGGCGCGCTTCGACATGCGGATGGCCGGGGCCGTCTTCCTCGAGCGCGGCCCGCGGCTGGCCTGTCTCGGCTACCTCGGCCACATGTGGGAGCTCTACGCCATGTGGGCGTGGATCGGCGTCTTTCTCGCGGCCAGCCTCGAGGCTCGCGGCGGTGGTTCGTACCTCGGGCTCAACCCGAGCGCCGCCACCTTCCTGGTGATCGCCATCGGCGCCCTGGGCTGCTGGGCCGGCGGGCTGGCCTCGGACCGCTGGGGCCGCACCACGCTGACCATGGTCGCCATGGCCGCGAGCGGGCTGTGCGCGCTCGCGATCGGCCTGACGTTCGGTGGCCCCCCCGCGCTGACCCTGCTGGTGGCCGCCGTCTGGGGGATCACGATCATCGCCGATTCGGCCCAGTTCTCCACGGCGGTCACCGAGCTCTCTCCGCCCGCCTATGTCGGAACCGCGCTCACCACCCAGACCTGCGTGGGCTTCGCCCTGACGATGGCCTCGATCTGGATGATCCCGCCGGTGGCGCGATGGCTCGGCTGGCCGTGGGCATTCGCCACGCTCGCGATCGGCCCCTTCCTCGGCGTCCTGGCCATGGCCCGGCTCCGTCATCTGCCCGAGGCGGCCCGGATGGCGGGCGGCCGCCGGTGACACCGCGGCAAGACACCGCGCCGGCCCGCCCGGGCAGTGCATATCGCCCCACTCCTCGACCGGGTTGCCACGGCGTCACCACTGTCGTCCCGACGGGCCCATCGCGCTCGCGGATGCCTCGCCCACCGGGGGCGACGACAGCGACATCGTTCGCCGCGCCCCCATGGCCGCCGCCGCGGGCCTCGACGCCGCGCCCCTCGCAATGCGGCAAGCCGGGCGTGGCGTCCGAGCCGGCGGCGTCACGGCATGTACGAGCCGCCGTTGACGTGGATGGTCTGCCCCGTCACGTAGCGCGCCTCGTCGGAGGCGAGGAACACGGCGGCGGCGGCGATGTCTTCAACGGTGCCCATGCGGCCGAGCGGGACGGCGCGACCCATGGCCGCCAGCTCGTCTTCCGAGTGCCCGTAGCGCGGCTGCGCGGTGTCGGTCAGCCCGGGAGCGATGGCGTTGACGCGGATCGCGTGCGGCGCGAGTTCGAGGGCCATGGCGCGCGTCATCGCCACCACGCCTCCCTTGGACGCCGTGTAGTGGACGCCGCGGGGCGCCCCGCGAATGGCCTGCGAGGCCATGCTGATGATGACACCGGGCCGGCCGCGCTCGACCATCAGGCGCGCCGCCGCCTGCGCGCAGAAAAAGGTCCCCTTGAGGTTGATGTCGAGGACGTAGTCCCAGTCGCTCTCGGTCATGGCGAGCATGGCCACGCGAGGGAACATGCCGGCGTTGTTGACGAGGATGTCCACCCCGCCCAGCTCGCGCGCCGCCGCCTCCACCAGCGCGGCGCAGCCGGCCGGCGTCGACACGTCGCCCGCCACGCTCACCGCCCGCGCTCCGGCGCGCCGGGCCTCGGCGGCGGCGGCCTCGCCCGCAGCCGGGTCGTCCAGGTAGTTGACCGCGACCGCGGCGCCCTCGCGCGCCAGCGCTCGCGCGATGCCGAGGCCGATGCCCTGCTGTGCCCCCGTGACCAGTGCCGTCTTGCCGCGCACCCGCATGAGATCTCCTCCCCCGGTTGATCGACCGGCGCCTGGCGATCGACCGGCGCAGCATAGGCAATCCCGCCGGCGCCCGCAACCGCCGGGACGGTCCGCGGGACACGCGGCCGCCATCGAGCCCTCGGACTGCCGGGCGGCCGGCCTGGCAACGGCGGCCGGGCACGCTGCCTTGCTCCGTGACCGAGCGGGGCGGCGGACACCTCGAGCGCGGCCCGCAGACAGCCGCTCGGATCCGCATTGACGGGCATCCCCGGAGCGGCAGCGCCCTCTCGCGGCCGCTACTGACGACTCCAGGCCTGCCGCAGCGGTGGCCGGGGGAGGCGCGCGGATGAGGTGGGCCCAGCCCCGAGGGTCCACGCGGCGGCCCACCTCGGCCCCCGCCTGCGGTAGAGTAGGCGCGGGCGAGACATCTCTGACCGACAAGGGCAAACCCGGCCGCGAGGCGGGGGCGCAAAGCCACGGGTGAGGCGAGAGCCTGACAGCCGGGCTGCCGAAGCTGGAGAGCGGGCCTCGAGCGGGTCCCGGGAAGAAGATCTGTCGCCGACGGCGATCGCGATCAATCGGGGCTGCACCCGGAGGGCTCGGTGATTCATCGTCCTCGTTTCGGCCTTCGCTGGCGCTTGCTGCTGCTGGTGCTGGTGGCCGTCCTGCCCGCCCTCGGGCTCATCCTCGCCACCGCCTGGGAGCAGCGGCGGCTCGCCGCCGAGGGCGTGGGCGAGGAGGCCCTGCGCATCGCCCGGGTCGCCTCCACCACCCAGGATCGGCTGATCGAGGCCTCGCGCTCGCTGCTGGTGGGTCTGGCCCGGCTCTCCGACGTCCAGATGCACTACGCGCGCACGTGCAGCGCGCACTTCTCGGAGATCGGGCGCCAGTTCCCGCTGTACCGCGACATCGGCGCCATCCGGCCCGATGGCGTCGTCTTCTGTACCGCCCGCCCCACCGCCGGCCAGCGCCGGCCCGCCGACCCGGCGGCCTTCGCGCGCACGCGAGCCGCCCGCGATTTCACGGCGAGCGGCTATCGCCCGGGGCCCGGCGGGATCCCCGTCTTGACCCTCGCCTATCCGGCGATCGATACGGAGGGCAGGGTGTGGGCGGCGGTATTCCTCGATCTGGATCTCCGCTGGGTCGACCAGATGGTGGACAACGCCCGGCTGCCCGCCGGCTCCGTCGTGAGCGTCGTGGACGCCAACGGAAACACGATGCGCCAGTACCCCGATGCCCCGCGCTCCGCGGGCCAGTCCCCGCCGGGCTGGGACCGGCTGGAAGAAGCCGCCCGCGGCCAGGCGGGCGAGGGCATGGTCAACGCGACGGGCCCCGACGGCGTGGAGCGCCTGTACGCCGTGACCACCCTGTCCTCCGGCGCCTTGCCCGGCCCCGCGTACGTCATCGTCGGCATCCCAAAGGCCGTGTGGCAGGTGGCCGCCAACCGCCTCCTCTTCCGCAACCTCGTCGTGACCGTTCTCGTGCTCCTCGTCGCCCTCGGCGCGACCGCCCTCACCAGCGACCTGTTCATCCTCCGCCGCCTGAAGGCCGTCGTCGGGGCCGCCGAGCGGCTCACGGGCGGCGATCTCTCGGCGCGGGCCGAGGTGCGGGGCCAGGACGAGATCGCGGTGATGGCCCGCGCTTTCAACGTCATGGCCGAGCGGCTGACCGACCGCGTTGGCGAGGCGCAGGCTGCCAAGGACGCGCTGGCCGACCGCGTGCGAGAGCTGAACCTGCTGAACCGCATGGGAGAGCTGCTCCAGGCGAGCATGACGATGGACGAGGCCTACCGCGTCATCGGGGCCCTGGCGGCCGAGCTCTTCCCGCGCGACACCGGAGCCGTCTTCGCGCTCAGCCCATCGCGCATCGCCATCGAGGCCATGGCGAGCTGGGGCCCGCGCCCGATGGACGATCTCGTCTTCGCGCCCGATCAATGCTGGGCGCTCCGCAACGGCCAGTCGCACGGGGTGGCTGACACGCAGAGTGGCGTGCGCTGCGGCCACCTGCCCACGCCGCCGCCCGCGGCCTATGTCTGCACGCCGCTGATGGCCCAGGGCGAGACGCTCGGCGTCCTCTACATCGGCGCGCCGACCGCGGAGGGGATGGGGTCCCAGGGCTCCGGCGACGCCAAGCGCCGCCTCATCGAGGCGGTGGCGGCGCAGCTCGCCCTCGGCCTCGCCAACGTCAAGCTGCGGGACGTGCTGCGCAGCCAGTCCATCCGCGATCCCCTCACCGGCCTGTTCAACCGCCGGTACATGGAGGAGACGCTGGAGCGGGAGGTGCGGCGAGCCGAGCGGGCCGGGCGGCCACTTGCCCTGCTCATCCTCGACGTGGACGAGTTCAAGCAGCACAACGACCGGTTCGGCCACGACGCGGGCGACGCCGTCTTGCGCGAACTCGGGATCCTGCTCGGGCAGAGTCTGCGGCGCGAGGACGTCGCCTGTCGCTACGGCGGCGACGAGTTCGTGCTCGTGCTTCCGGACGCCTCCCTCGAGACGGGGCGCCGACGGGCGGAAGAGATCCAGGAGGCGGTGCGCGGGCTCCGGCTGTGGCATCAGGGCCACCTCGTCGGGCCGATCACGGTGTCGATGGGTCTGGCCGCCATGCCCGATCACGGCCGGAACCGCGACGCCCTTCTCGCCGCCGCCGACGCTGCGCTGTACCGGGCCAAGCACGATGGGCGCGACCGCGCAATCCTGCCGGCCTCCCGGGAGCACCCGGGCGACCGGCCCCGCTAGCCGGCGGGTGGACCGCTCCCGGCAGGCGCTCCGCGCGGACCCGCGGGACCGCATCGCCCACGGGGCCGAGGCCTCCCGAGGTGGCGCTCCACATCCCAAGCGCGCCAGGGCCCCTTCGCCACCCGCGCGCCGGTTCGAGAATGGCACTGCCCTCGCCGGGGAGGATACCGGTTTGTCATTCCCTTGCCCTCCGGGCCGCGCTCGGCGCGCGGTTCACCGGCGGGGCCGTCGCCGCGCGGCCTCGAGGCGTCCGACCACCTCGGCCACGCCCCCGCCGGAGGCCGACGTGGCGGTCAGGGTCTGCTTTGCGGCGCGCTTCACCTCGTCGGGCGCGTGGCCCATCGCGAACGACCAGCCTGACCAGCCAAGCATCTCCAGGTCGTTGTGCCAGTCCCCCATCGTCGCTACCTCGCCGGGCTCGAAGCCCAGCCTCCGGGCGAGCGCGGC
Organism: Binatia bacterium; assembly: GCA_035544455.1. Lineage (GTDB taxonomy): Bacteria > Methylomirabilota > Methylomirabilia > Rokubacteriales > CSP1-6 > DATKEI01. The sequence continues at coordinate 16,787 of DATKEI010000225.1, forward strand.
AAGGCCCGTCGCCTTGCTGCACCCGGATGGTGCCAGCCGCACGATCCAGTGGCCGGTGGCCCCGATCGGGAACCGGTCGACATCGTCGCCGAGATCCGGATGCGCGCGCAGCGTCGTCTCGGCGGACTCCGCGGCGCCGGCCGACCCCACCCCGATGGCCATGACCGGGGCGGCCATCCCATCGGCATGGCAGGCCGCGTCCAGATCGTCGCAGGCCTGCATCGTGGGGGTCCAGCCCGTCAGGTGCGGAAAGAGCGCGGAATCGGACGCGGCCCCGATCACGGCCTCGTGCGTGAACAGGAAGGGCGCCAGGAACAGCCGCCGGAGCGACTCGAGCAGCGCCCGGGAGGCCTCTGGCCGCACCGCCACGATCGACAGCGGGGCGCGCGCCGTGGGGCAGAACAGCACGGCGCCGTCCGCGCACACGAGAGGCGCGTCGAGGTCGAGTTCCCGCGCGAGCGGGAGCGCACCCGCACTGAGCCGGCCGGTGGCCAGGGTCACGACCA
>DATKEI010000226.1:0-5575 GCA_035544455.1 Binatia bacterium
CGGCCGGGCCTGGAAGCGGATCCCGAGCCAGCCGTGTCCGGTCTCGGCGTGGCCGTACCGCCGGGTGGCCACGGTGTCGGCAAACGCGAAGAAGGCGGTCGTGTCGCCGCGCGCCCCGCCCAGGCGCTCCACGATCTCGCCGAACTCGTGGTCGAGCATGGCCTCGAGCCGCTGCCGGCTCACGTAGCGCTGGCCGGGCCCGTAGAGGGCGTCGCTCACGGCCATGTCGTAGGCCGAGATGGTCTTGGCCACCGTCGCCGCCGCCCCGCCCACGTGGAAGAACCAGCGCGCGACCTCCTGCCCGGCGCCGATCTCGGCGATGGTGCCGTAGGAGCGCGGGTCGAGGTTGACGGCGAGCGCCTTCTGTCGCGTTGTCGGGCGCGGCGGGGGCTCGGTCACGCCGGTCAGGCCTTGCCCTCGACCACGACGTCGAGGACGTAGGGGCGGCCCGCGGCCAGGGCCGCTTCGAGCGCGGGCCGGAGGTCGCCCGGCCGGGTGACGCGGGCCGCCGCGACGCCCATGCCCTGCGCGATGTCGACGAAGCCGAGCTCCGGCTTGGTCAGGTCCATCTGGACGTACGGGCGGCCGGGGCGCACGCCGAAGCGCTGGCGATAGGCGTCCATGTTGTGCTTCAGGACGCGGTACTCGCGATTGTCGACGACCACGAAGACGACGCCGAGATCGTGGTGCGCCGCCGTCCACAGGGCCTGGATGCTGTACATGGCCGAGCCGTCGCCGGAGATCGCGACGACCGGCCGCCCGGGGTGCGCGATCTTCACGCCGAGGGCACCGGGCAGCGCCTGGCCGATGCCTCCACCCCGGGCTCCGTAGTAGTCGCCGGGGCGGGCGAACCGGAGGGTGCGGGCAAGGTCGATGCTCGCCGTGATGGACTCGTCGACGACGATCGCCTCCGGCGGAAGGGCGGCGGCCAGGTCGGCCATCAGGCGGGGAATGGCGATCGGCTCGCGGTCCCACCGCTTCGCCGCGCGCTCGCGCTGGGCGACGATCTCCTGCTCCTTGCGCTCCCGGAGGGCCGCGTTGCGGCGTGCCGCCGCCTCGCGGAAGGCGGCGTCGGCGCCGGCCTCGACGGCGGCCCCGATGGCCCGGAGGCCCGCGGCCGGGTCGCCCAGGAGGCCGATGCGCAGGGGGAAGTTCCGCCCCAGGCGCGCGGGCGCGTCCTCGATCTGGATCAGCGCCGCGTCCTCGGGGAAGGTCGAGCCGGGACTGAACCACACCTCCTCGAAGAACGGGCCCCCGACCATCAGCACCGCGTCGGCTCCGTCGAGCGCCTTCCGGATGGCTCCGGCATCGAACGGCAACGGGCCCTGGCTGCTCGGGTGGGACGACGGCACGACCACGTGCTGCCGCAGACCCTCGAACCACACGCCGGCTCCCAGGCGCTCGGCGAGGGCGAGCAGGTCCTGCGATCCGCCCGCTCGCGCCACGTCGTCGCCGGCGACGATGACCGGGCTCCGGCTGGCGAGCAGCGCCCGGGCCGCGGCGGTCACCCCGGCGGGGTCGGGCTGCGCCCGCCGGTAAAGCGCGCCGGGGGGCCGCGCGCCCTGGTCCGTCTCCTGCTCCAGCACGTCGATGGGCAGGGCCATGAAGACCGGCCCGCTCGGAGGGTCCGAGGCGACCTTGAGCGCGCGGTGGAGCGCCGGAGCCAGCTCGTCCGCCCGCTCGATCTGCAGGGACCACTTGGTGACGGGCGCGGCCATGGCAGCCAGATCGTGCCCGAGGAGGGGGTCGCGCAGACGCATCCGGGTGTCCTGCTGGCCGGCGGTGACGAGCAGCGGGGAGCCGGCCTTCAGGGCGCCGTAGAGCATGCCGAGCGCGTTGCCGAGGCCCGGGGCCACGTGCAGGTTGACGACAGCCGCTCGCCCACTCGCCTGGGCGTAGAAGCTGGCCGCGCCGAGGGCCACGCCCTCGTGCAGGGCCAGCACGTAGCGGAGCTGCGGGTAGTCGGGGAGGCTGTCGATGATGGGACTCTCGGTGGTCCCGGGGTTGCCGAACAGGTACTCGATGCCGTGGCCGATCAGGCTGTCCATCAGGACCTGCTTGCCGCGCATGTCGGCCTCCGCGTATCGCTCGGGTGACGGCCGTGGCCGCGGCGGAGCCGCCGCCGCGCCTGTCCTCAGGCCCTCGAGTATAGCCCGCGCCGCCGCCCAGCCCGGCCGGCGGACCTCGGCGCGCGGCGATGGTTCATCGCCATGAGCGCGGCCGCGGCCCGCGCGTCGTCGACGGTGGCGTCGTCGTCGACGCGGGCCGCGGCCGCCAGCACGGCGTTGCGCAGGCGGGGGTTGCGGGCGGCGATGGCCGAGGCCACCGCCACCCCCCAGCGCTGGCGGTCCGTGAGGACGCCGCCTCGCATCACGGCCAGGAGGTTCAGCCGGATGTCCTTGGCGGCGTCGGGGATGCTTCCCCGCAGCGCCGCCAGCGCGGCCATGGTCACGCCACCTTGAGGGTGGGCTCGCCCGCCTGCCAGTTGCAGGGGCACAGCTCACCGGTCTGCAGCGCGTCGAGCACGCGGAGCACCTCGTCCACGTTCCGGCCCACCGACAGGTCGTTCACGCTGGCGAAGCGGATGATGCCCTCCGGGTCCACGATGAAGGTGGCGCGAAGGGGCACGCCCTCGCTCTTGTGCAGGATGCCGAGCGCGGAGGACAGCTCGCGCCTGGTGTCGGCCAGCATGGGGTAGGGCAGGGAGCGCAGGTCCTCGTGGTCGCGCCGCCACGCCAGGTGGACGAAGTGCGTGTCGGTGCTCAGGCCGAGCACCTGGGTGTCGCGGTCGGCGAACTCCGTGTTGCGCTTGCCGAACTCCGCGATCTCGGTCGGGCACACGAACGTGAAGTCCATCGGCCAGGCGAAGAGGACGAGCCACTTGCCGGGGTAGCTCGCATTGGTGAGGGCCGCGAATTCCCGGCCCTTGTCAAGGCTCACCACCGACTGCAGGTGAAAGGCGGGTAGACGATCTCCGACGGTCAGCATGTGCGTCTCCTTGTCGATCGGCCGCGCGGCGGCCGGGGGTCTGTGCTGTTCGTTCCCTGTTACGATGCCGGGCCCCCGGCCCGTGGATTCAGCCGTCGAGGCAGGGGGCGCCCATTGAGTGAGTCATGACTCCTCTTTTTAATTAGGTATGACTAACTACTTAACCTGTCAATCTCGGCCTGAGTGCCTCCGGCCGGGGCGGGGCCATGAGGGCGGCACGCTCGCGAGGCGCCCTGGGCGGGGAGCGGCGTCGGGCGCCCGATGCCGGGGGCGAGGCCGCTCGGACGGGCGGTGAGGACGGCGGCGGCAATGTCGGGCCACGGCCACCCGGGGGGGCGGCGAGACCCTCGACGGCCTCATGTCCAGGATCGGCGCGAGCGCGCCGACCGGGCGGGCCGCCTTGGCGGTGTCGGGGGAGTCGGCGGGAGTGGGGCGGCGGGCGAGATCGGCGTGGAAGAGCGGGTCCGCCGCCCGGCCCCCCGGCCGCCGCGGAAGGGCGGGTCAGCCGAGGAAGTCCCGGCAGAGCGCCTCCCACATGAGCGCAGAAAGGCGGAGGCTGTCGGTATCGATGCGCTCGTTGTGCCCGTGGAACATGAGGGGGTAGTCGGTGTAGGGGATCCGCGTCGAGTGCAGCCCGAAGCCATAGGCGGGCACCCCGCGCCAGCGGAAGAACTTGGCGTCGGTCCCGCCCGTGGTCACCCGCGGCACGATGCGGCTGCCCGGCATCAGGGCCGCGGCCACGCGCCCGAGGGCGTCGCCGAGCGGCGTGTCGAGCCCGCTCACCGAGCCCATCTCCGCCCGCAGGCGATGGATCTCGACCAGGGGACCGAGGTCGCCGAGGGCCTCCGCCAGCATCTCGTCCACCTCGTCGGGTGTCACCCCCGGCAGCGCGCGGATGTCCACGTCGACCTCGACCCGGTCGGGCACGACGTTGACCTTGCTTCCCCCGCGCGCCACGTTCGGGGAGAAGGTCGTGTGGGTGCAGGCGTGGACGAAGCGGGCGAAGCCCACGGGCTCGATCCCGCGGGCGGTCTCGAGCACGCGGTCCGGATCGAGGAGCCCTTCGGCCACGGGGGCGTCGAGCTCGAGCGCCTCCACGTACCGGCGCCAGTGCTCGGAGACGCGCGCGCGCGGCTGGAACGCGGCGATGCGGTCGACCACGCGCGATGCCGTGACCAGCGCGTTGTCGGTGCGGAACGGCATCGAGCCGTGTCCGGGTGTGCCGCGCACGATGAGCCTGCGCGCGTTGCCGCCCTTCTCGCCCACGGTCACGGGCAGCCTCGGCCCCGAGGGGGTGGGGATGGGCACTCCGCCGCTCTCGGTGACGACGTAGTCGGCCTTGACCGCCTCGGCGTGCTTGGCCGTCAGATAGCCGGCTCCGAGGCCACCCCCGGCCTCCTCGTCGGCCACGCCCAGATAGACGAGCGTGCCCCGGGGGCGCCAGCCGCTCGCGGCGAGCCGGCGGGTGGCCACGGCCATGGTCGAGGTGATGTTGAGCATGTCGGTGGCGCCGCGCCCCCACACGATGCCGTCCACCAGCTCGGCGCCGAAGGGATCGCGCTGCCAGCCCGCGGGGTTCACCGGGACCACGTCGAGGTGTCCCATCAGCAGCAGCGTCGGCGCCGTGCGGTCCCGGCCCTCGATCCGCGTGATCAGGCTCATGCGGCCGGGCGCGCCCTCATATCGCTCGCACGACAGGCCCGTCCCCGCGAAGTAGTCCTCCAGGGCATCGACGCTCCGCGTCTCGTGACCCGAGCCCGGCGAGCCGTCGTTCACGCACGCGTTCCGGATCAGGGTGCGCAGGAGCTCGGTGGACTCGGTCTCGACCGTCTTGTCTTCCGGCATGTGTGTCTCCGGGGAGAGAGATGGAAAGGCTGGCGCCCACGATACGGCAGACGCGGCCAACCCGACAACCGGCCGACAGCCCCGGGCGGGCCCGCCCCGGCCGGGGCCAGGCGGGTACGCCCGGGATGACCGGCGGCACCCGCCGATGCGGGCGATGGACCCCCGCTCGCCCCGGTCAGCTCGAGCGGACCATCACCAGGCAGATGCGGTTCCGCCCGGCGGTGTACGCGTAGCGGACGCGCTGGGCCATGCTCGCGACCAGGACCACCCCGAGGCCCCCCACCCGGCGGTCCTCCACCGAGCTCGCCGCGTCAGGCGGCTTCCAGGACGCAAAGGGGTCGTGGGGCCGCGCCGCGTCCTCGTAGGTGAGGGAGATCTGGCCGTCCGCGACCTCGAAGGTGATGTGGACCGAGGCATCGCTGTCCCCGCCGTGGCCGTGGAGCACGGTGTTGGTGAAGAGCTCCTCGATGAGCAGCACCAGCTTCGCGCAATCGTCGCGTCCAAAGGCGGCGGCCCGGCAAACCTCCTCGACGAACGAGCGCACGGAGGGGAAGGCGTCCATCCGCGCCGGGAAGACGCGGGGGCCGGCAATCGGCCGGGCGGCCGGCGAACCGGGGACCTCCTCGAACGGTGTCGAGGGCATGGGCTATTATAGCCACCAATGACATCTCCTTCCGCGCTGCGCCACCCGCGCCCCGGGATGGTCGCGGCCCTTGCCGCCGTGCTGGTGGGCAGCCTCCTC
>DATKEI010000227.1:0-2613 GCA_035544455.1 Binatia bacterium
GACCTCGGCGCCGGCCAGACGGTAGTATCGCCACCGGCCCTGCTGCTCCACCTCGAGGATGCGGCCGGCCACGAGCCGCGCGAGGTGATTGCTCGCGGTCTGGGCCGACACCCCCGCCCGCACCGCCAGCTCCCCGGCCGGTCGCGCCTCGCCGCCCGCCAGCGCCAGGCACATCGCGGCCCGCGACGGATCGGCCAGGAGCCCTGCGACGAACGCAATGTTCGGTTCCATGTCCCTGAGCTTAGCGCCCACCGGGGGTACGGTGTTTCACGATCGATCGAAGCCAAATGTGCCGCCCCGCGCGGCGCCCGCGCATCCCGCGCCGGCGCCCAGGGCAGTCCCCTGGCCGATCACGGAGGCCTCGTCCTTCGTGGGCCCGAATCGACGACGCTCCATGGTCATCCTCCTCTCGCTCGTCAGGACATGACCTTCGCCAGCCGGCGCACGATCTCGGCCGTCGGCTGGCCCCCGATGATCCGGTCCAACTCATGCCCGCCCGTGGGGCGATTGCTCGACCGCGGCGGCTATGGAGGCGCCGGTGACGACGACCGGCCGGCTAGGCTTGCTCCTCCCGCCGACCGGTCGCAGTGCGCGGGCGTCCGTGAGCCCGAGGAGGAGCCGGTCGTTGAAATGGCCCGGATCATAGAGGCCGTCTTCGTCGAGGGCCTCTCTCCTCTCTCTGCGGCGTTGACCGCGCTGTGCTCGTGTCGGGCAGCTCATGCCGCCACGTTACGCGAGAGGCCAGCCGGTGCATCCGATCACGCTCTCCGTCCTCGGGATTGATTAGCTAGCTAGCATAACTTCGCTAACGTCATTCGCATGAAGCCAGTCACCGTACACGCGGCGAAGACGCAGCTGTCGAGGCTCATCGAGCGCGCCTGCGCTGGAGAGGACGTGGTGATCGCACGGGGACGCACGCCGGTTGTGCGCCTGGTACCGGTCAGGAAGGTGACACCTCGCCGCCGGTTCGGGGCCATGCGGGGTCGTGCGCAAACGACGAAGGCGTTCTTCACGCCTCTCCCGCCGGAGGAGCTCGAGGGTTGGGAGCGGTAGGTGCGGCTCCTGCTCGACACGCATGCGTTTCTCTGGTGGCTCGACGGCGACCGGCGCCTGCCCGCTCGGGTCCGGGCGCTGATCGGTGAGCCAGCGAGCGAGGTGCTGGTGAGCGCGGCGTCGGTCTGGGAAATCGCCCTCAAGGCTCGGCTGGGCAAGCTGCCCCGCGCAACAGAAGTGGCGGCCGACGTGCCGGCCTGCATCGAGTCCCAGGGCTTTGTGGCGCTGTCCATCACGGTGCACCATGCGCAGCGGGCCGGGGCATTGGCCGGACGCCATCGCGATCCCTTCGACCGGATGCTGGTTGTCCAGGCGCAGGCGGAAGGCGTGCCGATCGCCACGAACGAGACGCTCTTCGAGCACTACGGGGTCACACGCCTCTGGTGAACAGCGCACGATGTTCACCGAGGAGCTGCCCTGGTTGTCAGGGCGGGACAAGGATCTCGTCATGGGCCAGGCCGTGTGCGCCTGGTGGGGCTGGAACCAGCCCGGCTGACCGCGGACCAGGATCGCCGCCGAGGCGGGCGTAAAGCAGCTGGTCCCTGATCGCCCTGCGACTGCTGGGTAACACCGCCCGCTAGTCGTCCGGCTACTCGCCGCCCGCCGCCGTGCTGCTGTCCATCGCTCCTGCGGCGGCCCGTGTCCCAGCCTGGGCGGTTGCGTCACGGGGACCGGACCACGGAGGGGCCCGCCGTCGGAGGGCAGTCATGTTGACGGTATGAAGGGCCACGCAGCGTAGGTCTGGCCGACGCGCAATCGGGGCCACGCCGCTGCCCGCGTTTGGTGCAACCGCGAGGTGTCGCTCCTGCGCTCCCTCTTCCGCCACCTGGTGGCGTCGGAGCTATATGATGGCGAGGTGCCGATCCGCCAGGCCGCCGGCAAGCGCACCGTGGGCCGCCACGAAGGAACCCGCGAGCGCGAGCGAATGCTGACCCCCGAGGGAGGAGCTGCGGCTCCTCGCCGCCCTGCCCGAGCCGCACCAGACGGCGGTGCTCCTGGGCCTCATCACCGGGGGGCGCCCTACTCTCGCTACCCGAGACTCTCCGAGGGAGAGGACGGGGGCGGGGGCCGGCAACGGCTCCCGCGCCGCCTCCAGGGCGCGGGCTGAGTGGACGTCTGCTCGCGCACGATCGGCCCGGGGAGGCGTAGGGCGTGAGCGCCGCGCTCGGCTCGAGCGGACCGGACGGCCAGCTGCCCATGCCCGACTCGCCGCCACCCGGCGCCAGGCTCCTGGAGACGCGGGGGCTGACCAAGCGCTTTGGCGGCCTGGTGGCCGTGGACGGCCTGCCCCTGACGGTGGACGCCGGCGAGGTGCGCGGGCTGATCGGGCCCAACGGCTCCGGTAAGACCACCACCATCAACCTGCTGTCGGGCTTGCAGCGGGCCGACGCGGGCGAGATCCGGCTCCGCGGCGAGCGGATCGACCACCTGCGCCCCCACCAGATCGCGGCCCGCGGCGTGGCCCGCACCTTCCAGATCCCCAAGCTCTGGGGCAACATGACGGTGCTCGAGAACGTCCTGGTCCCGGCCTTCGCCGAGCGCGACCGCGGGGCGGGCCGG
>DATKEI010000228.1:0-5099 GCA_035544455.1 Binatia bacterium
GCCAGCCCCATGCCAAGCGGGCTCTCGAGATCGCCGCGGCCGGCGGGCATAACGTGCTGATGCTCGGCCCCCCCGGAGGCGGCAAGCCTGGGGACATAGGCCGACAAGTCACCCTGCGAGCCCGCATCTGCTTGGAATCATTGGAGCCAGTGGTCACGAGGTGGCTCCGTAAGAACCAGGGAACGCACCGGTGCCAGTGCGGCTGTGGGGAGGAGATCCGGCTCCTGCCCCAGCACCACAGCAAAGGCGTTCCGCGGTACCGGCACGGGCACCAGAACCACCGCGGCCACTGGCGGGTGCTCCAGCTACGGCAGGCGGGATATCTGACGACCAGCGAGGTCGCCAGGGCCCTTGGGATCGGGGTTACGACCCTGCTCCGGAGGGAGGGGACGGTCTACCCGCGCGCGGCCCGGATCGGGGGAATCCGGGTCTATCGAGAGGAGGAAGTAGAGCGGCTCCGGGAGGCCATTCAGCGGGATAGCAGGACCGCTCACCGGCTACCCGACCCCTCGCGGCGCCGGCCGGCGCCATCCGCGTAATTGCCCCGTAGTGGGCCAGCTCAACTACTGCGAGGGCCGCCGCGGCCTAACAACCACAGCGCGATCCGAGGTGCGCGCCGTAGGTCGGTGTCACGGCCGCTGGGGGAAAAGTAGATGTAGTCGGTGGGGGAAGTAGCGTCAGCGCTTCATTGCGCATCTTCTTCAAGGAGGGCCTGGAGCAGGACGTGTGGCCTGCCGCCCGCGATCAGCGAGCCGCGGGGGGCGACGAGGGTGCCTCGGCGCCGGGCGGTGCGTCCAGGTAGCGCCAGCCGCGAAAGCGCGGCGACGGCACGGCCGCAATAGGCGTCCAGTGCCGCGGGTCGAAGATGAGCGCGTAGGGCGCCGTGGCGTCCTGCGGGTTCCAGAGGACGTCCCCGGACAGGGGGAAGGAGCCGCGCCACCACCCCGCGCACGCCACGAACAGCCGGTTCGTCCACCCCGGCGTCACGCGCGTCGGTAGCCGGCGCGTATTCCACGTCGCCACCGCGCGTCCGGCGCGGCCGTCCGCCCGCTTGTCGTGTAAGACCTCGCCCCGCATGACGATTCCGAGGTCCATGCCACCCGCCTCGCGGCAACCGCGCGAAATTGCAGGGGTGCGCTGGCCGCACAGAGTCAAGTGTTCCCCTGGTCCTGGTCCCCGTCAAGCGGACGCCGAACACACCCCAGGAGGACACCGCCGATGCGTCACCCGCCGCTGTCGCTCGCCGAGCCCGTGGATCCGACGCGCGTACGCACCCTGCCGCGCCACTTCGCCTGGATCGATCACCGCCTGCGGGAGCGCCTCCGCGACCTCCGCCTCGAAGAGATCGCCCTGCTCCTCTTCCTGCACCTCGCCGCCGACCGCAGCGGCTGTTCGTTCTGGGCCGACGCCACCATCGCCAACAAGCTCGGCCTGCGCGAGGGCGACGTCAGCCAGGCCCGCTTCCGGCTCGTCGCCCAGGGGCTGGTCGCCTACCGCTACCCGCTCTACCAGCTGCTGCCCCTCGACGCCGCCCGCCCGTGAGCACCTTGCTCGCCCTGCCGATCGCGCAGCTCGCCACCACGCTGGCGCCCCTGCGCGGCCCGCGCACCGAGGCCGCGAGCGGGCTCGCCCCGTTGCCGTTGCGCGTCGCCGCGACCGGCGCCGGCACCTACGAGGTGCTCGATGGGTTCAAGCGCTTGGCACGCTGGCGTGGCGACGGCCACACGCACGTGCCGGTGGTCGTCGAGGACGCGCCCGGCGTCGTGCGCAAGGCCCGGCTGCTCGAGGCCAACGCCCCGCGCTGCACGCTGAGCCCCATGGACGAGGCACGCGTGGTCTGCTCGCTCACCGACGAGGATCACCTCACGCCGACGCAGATCGCCAAGCTGCTCGGCCGCGGCCGCGGCTGGGTCGATCGCCGCCTGATGCTCGGCCGCCGGCTGGCTCCGGCCGTGGCCGCCCACGTCGATGACGGCCGACTCTCCGCCACCACCGCGCATACCCTCGCGTCGCTCCCGCGCGCCGAGCAGCCGCGCCTGGCCGAGGCCATCACGCGCCACGGTCTGCGCGCGCGCGAGGCCGAGGCCTTCCTCGAGGCGTGGCGCGTCACCGCCGACGCCGCCACCCGCGAGGCGTTGCGGCGCGATCCGCGGGGCGCGGTGCCCGCCCCCGGCGCCCCGGCCGTCTCGCCCCTCGGGCCCACGGCCCGGGAGCTCCAGGCCCGCTTCGATCAGACCGAGCGCGCCCTCGACGACCTGCTGTCGCTCGACCTCACCGGCTTCACCGATCCCGACCGGCGGGTCCTGGAGGCTTGCCAGCGGCGCTTGGCCGCCCAGGTCGTCCGGCTGGCCCGCCCCATCCCGCCCCTCCAGGAGGAGACTGCCCATGCTGACGCCCGAGGAACACGACGAACTGCAGCGGCTCCGGCGCGAGCACATCCCGCTGCGCGCGATCGCGCGCCGGCTCGGCCGGGACGTCAAGACGATCCGCCGCACGCTGGGCCACCGGCCGCCCCACCCGCCGCCCCCCTCGAAGCTGATGCCCTATCAGGCCCTGGCCAAGGAGCGCTTCGAGGCGGGCCTGCGTTCGCCCCGCATCCTGCGCGAGCTGCGGGAGCGGGGGTACACGGGGGGCCTCACGATCCTGAAGGCGTACCTGCAGACGCTGGGGCCGCGCCGTCCGACGCGCCCGACGTTCCGCCGCTTCGAGACGGGGCCGGGGGTCGAGGCGCAGTCGGACTGGAGCCCCTACCGCGTGACGATCGCGGGCCGCGAGACCGTCGTGCACGCTTTCGCGATGGTCCTGGGCTACTCGCGCAGAAACTTCGTGGCCTGCTTCCGTGACGAGCGGCTGCCCACCCTGCTCTGGGCTCATCGCGAGGCGTTCCGCGACCACGGCGGCGTGTGCCGTCGGATCGCGTACGACAACCAGACCGCGATCACCCTCGGGCGCGTCGGCGGCCGGCCGCGCTGGCATCCCTCGTTCCTCGCCTTCGCCCGTCACTACGGGTTCGAGCCCTCGGTGGGGCGTCCCCGCCACAAGGAACGCCGCGGCAAGGTCGAGCGCCCCTTCCGCTACTTCGAGGAAGACTTCTTGCGCGCGCGCACCTTCGCCTCCTGGGACGACCTGCGTGCCCAGGTCCGCACGTGGCTGGACACCGTCGCCAATGTCCGCGTGCACGGCACCACCCGCCGCCGCGTCGACGAGGCGTACGCGGAAGAACGGCCTTGCCTCATCGCCCTCCCCGCGGTGGCCTATCCCGCCGAGCGGCGCGAGACCCGCACGGTGCAGAAGGACGGCCTGGTGCCGATCGACGGCTCGTACTACCCGGCGCCCGGCCAGCCCGCAGGTCAGCAGGTGAGCGTGCACATCGATCCGGCACGCGTGCAGATCTTCGCCGCCGCCGGCGTCCTCGTCGCCACGCATGCCGTCCCCGACCAGCCGACGCGGCTGCCCTCACCGCCCGAGCCGCCCGGCCACCACCGCGCCGGCCTCTCCCGTCCCGCCCAGGCGGCGCGCTTCCTGGCCCGCTTCCCTGAGGCCGCCGCGTTCCTCGATGGCCTCACGCACCGCATGACGACGCTGACCCCGATCCACCTGCACGCCCTCACCCGCCTGGCGGCGCTCTATGGCGAGGCGGCGATGGGCGAGGCCCTCGCCGTCGCCACCGCCTACCGCAACTTCAACGCGCGCGCGATCGAGCGCATCCTCGCCCGCGCCCATCCCACTGTCGTGCCCGAGCCCGCGGTCGCCACGGGGCCGCCGCGCCTCGAGGCGCTGGGCGCGCTCGATGACGTCGATCCCGGCTCGCCCCAGGACTACACGCTGGACTCTATGGCCCCGACTGGAGGAACCCCCGATGGCGCGTAAAGCTGACGCTCAGGATCCCCTCGCCCGCGTGCGAACGCTGCTCGAGCAGCTCAACCTCACCACCGCCGCCCGGCGCCTCGCCGACTTGCTGGCGCAGGCCGAGACGGCGCAGCCGTCCTACTCGAGCTTCCTCAGCCAAATCCTCGAGGCCGAGGACGGCGCCCGCTGGGAGCGCAAGCTCCAGCGCCGCCGCCGCTGGAGCAAGCTCGGCCCGCCCGTCGCCCTCGACGGCTTCGACTGGGCCGCGCGCCCCCAGCTCCCCCCGCAGGTCGTCAAGGAGCTCCTCACGTGCCGGTTCGTCGACGAGCACCGCAACGTGATCCTCGTCGGCCGACCGTCCACCGGCAAGACCACCGTGGCCAAGGCCCTCGGCCACGCCGCCTGCGCGCGGGCGCTCAGCGTCTACTACGCCTCGATGGCCGAGGTCCTCCAGACGCTCCATGCCGCGCGGGCCGATGGGACGTACCGCAAAGTCTTCCGCCGCGTCACCGGCCCCGATCTCCTCATCCTCGACGACGCCGGATTTTCCGACCTCGGCCGCGACGCCGCCAACGAGCTCTTTCGTGTGGTGTGTGCCCGGCATAGGCAGCGCTCGACGCTCGTGGTGTCAAATCTTCCGTTCAAGCAGTGGGCCGAGTTTCTCCCGTCTCCGGCCCAGGCCGTAGCCATCGCCGATCGCCTCGTCGACGACGCCACCATCCTGCGCTTCACCGGCAAGCCGTATCGTCAACCCCGCGAGGTGCACGGCGCGCCACTCGACGGCGACGAATAACTTCGCGCCGATCACCGGCCGCCGACGCCCCCCGCGCCCGAACGGGACCACTGGCCGGCGGCGCCTCCGCGCGGGGGCGCCGGCCGGCCGCCGCCATGCCCCCTCTCCGCGCGGGGAAGTAGATCCCCATCGTGTGGGAATCCCGACGTTTTCACCATCCTCCCGACGGCGGAAGTAGATACCGCCTTCCCCCAGCGGCCGTGACATCGGCGCGCCTCTGGACGCCACGGAGGATCCGAGACATTGACCCGAGCAGCCCGGTGGCCGTACCGTCGGGTCACCGTGAGCATCTTCCGCCGAGGTCGGCATCTACCGAACATCGCGGCGGTTGGAGTCTGCCCGACCGCGACGCTGGGCGCCCGAGCCCCAGGTGGGATAGGGTCTGGATCGCGTGCCCCTACCGCGCGCGCACGGCAGCTGTGTGATGCCGGCCTGGCGGATCGTGATCTCGGGTTTC
>DATKEI010000229.1:0-5320 GCA_035544455.1 Binatia bacterium
CGCGCTCGCGGATGGTGACCTCCTGGGGGTCGGTCATGCTGCGCAGCCGCTGGCTCAGGCGCTCCGGACCGACGAGCACGCCCAGCACGAGCAGCCCGAAGCCGAGGGCGAGCAGCCACCGCCCGCGGCGCGCGCTGGCCAGCACCACCGCCACCCCGGCGCCGAACCCCAGCCACGCGCCCCGGACGTACGTCGCGGCGAGGCCGGCCAGCATGGCGAGGCCGGGGGCAGCCAGCCAGCGGGGCCCGCCGCCCCCGGGCAGCAGGCGCGGAAGCGCCGCGGCCAGCACAGTGGCCAGGACGCCCCCGAGTGTCATGTAGATGCTGAACGGCCCGCGCGCGCGATCGCAGCGACGGAAGAAGCGCGCCAGGGGCCCCGGCTCGAGCGGCGACTCCGGGCATGCCAGCACCTGGACGAGGCCGGCCGCGGCGGCCAGCCCGCACACGATGGCGAGGGCGTCGACGAAGAGCTCGCACCGGTCGAGCGTTTCGAGGACGTCCGCCGTCACGTACAGCGCCAGGACGACGAACAGCCCCTTGCAGGCGTACAGGCTCCGCCCCGGCGCCTCCGAGGCGAGCGCCGACACGATGGTGGCGGCGAGGAACGCCAGGACCGGCCAGGCCAGCGGCCACTGCTGCGAGCGGCGCGCCACAGGATCGCGGAGCCGCCAGAGCCACAGCGCGGTCAGCGCGATCAGCGCGCCTTGCTGCAGGGTGATCGAGCAGCCCAGGCCGACGATGAAGATCCCGAAGACGGCGCGGGTGGCCGTGCGGTTGTCGGGGATGAAGGCGCGGGCGGGCGCGGACGGCGCCGCCCCGCTGCCCCCCCCGGCCGGGCTTCCGCTCACCGGCTCACGCCACCGCGGGCGCCGCGACGTCGATCAGCCGCGAGACCTCGGCCGCCGTCCGCTCCCAGCTGAACTGCCGCGCTCGCTCCAGCCCGCGCTGCCGCAGCTCGGCGCGGCGCTCGGGCCCGGTCAGCACCGCACCGATGGCCCCGGCGAGCGCGGCCACGTCGTACGGGTCCACCGTGACGGCCGCGCCCCCGGCCACCTCGGCGAGCGACGAGACGCTGGAGGTGACGACCGGCGTGCCCGACGCCATGGCCTCCAGGATGGGCAGGCCGAAGCCCTCGGCCAGCGACGGCAACACGAGGCACGCCGCGCCGGCGTAGAGCCCGCGCAGGGCATCGGCGCCCGCGTACTCCTCGAAGCGCACGCCGTCGCCCACGCCGAGGGCCTCGATGCGCCGCCGGAGCGCCCGCCCGTAGGCCGGGCGCCCCGTGCCCCGGATGACGAGGCGGCACGGGGCCCGGCGCCGGACGCGGGCGAACGCCTCGACCAGGCGGAGCAGGTTCTTGTGCGGCAGGATGTTGCCGACGTAGAGGAGATAGGGTGTCCCCGCGGGCGAAGCCGGGCTCGCCGGATCGCGGTAGAAGCGCTCGGGATCGAAGCCGGGGTAGACCACGCGGATGTGGTCGCCCGGCAAGCCATAGCGCCGGATGACCTCCTGGCGGGTGCTCTCGGAGTCCGCCACGACGACGCGCGAGCGCCGCAGCACCCGCGGCACCAGGTGGCGAAAGTAGTACTGCTGGCGCGGGTACTCCTCGGGGAACTGGAGGGGAAGGAGATCGTGGACCACCGTCACCTGCTCGGGGCGGCCGCCCAGCGGCCCTTCGGGCACCGTGTTGAGCAGGACGCGGGCGCCGCCGGCGCGGGCGCGCAGCACCAGCTGAGTCCACAGGAGCCGCGCCGCGTGGCCGCGAAGCCCGTGCTCCGGCCGCCCCAGCGAGGCGATGCGGCGCAGGCGCGCCCTGAGCGGGCCAAAGGCGGCCGGGGCCGACGTGTAGACCTCGAGGTCCGTGCGCAGCCGATCCAGTCCCCGCACGAGGTTGATGGTGTAGAGCCCGAGGCCCGTCGGATTGCCGCCCACGACCGACGCGTTGACGGCGATGTCCGCGAAGGCCATCTGGCATGCCCCCGTCAGGGCCCGGCCGTCACCGGGCGGCGCCGGCGCTGACCCTGAAGGCCGTGCGATGAGCGCTCGCGGCGCGCGGCCCGGCGAGGCGGCCGCACCGGTCGCCCCAGCCGACAAGGCAAGGGCGCAGTGGCCGTGCCACCGCGCCCCGATCCGATCGGCGTCGACCGCGCGCTACCAGCGGAACGGCTTCTTCGAGGGCGGGACACCGTACACGGCGCGGTCCCCGCCGCCGCCCCGGCCGCCGCCAGGCCGCCCACCGCCGCCGCGCGGGCCGCCGCGCCCCCCGCCACCCCCACCACCCGCGGGACGCGGGTTGGACAGGTTGACCGTCAGCTTGCGGCCGTCGAGGTCCTTGCCGCTCAGCTCGGAGATCGCCCGCTGGGCCTCCTCCGTGGTGGACATCTCGACGAAGCCGAACCCACGGGACTGCCCCGAGAACTTGTCGGTGATCACGGACGCCGACTCGACCGTCCCGCACTGGGCGAAGTACTCGCGCAACGTCTCGCTGGTGGTGGAATAGGACAAGCCGCCCACGTAGAGCTTGGATGCCATTTCATTCTCCTTGTGCCGCTTCGGCCGACGACCACAACTGCGGCTTCACGCGATCACCTCGCCGTCAAGACCGCTGGTAGTGTACACCACGCCGCCGGCGGGGCGCCACGGTCCGCCCGATGCCGGACGGCGCGCGCGCCGTCTCGCCGCGTGGCATCAGCCGCAGAGGGCGTCGACCTCGGCCGCCACCGCGGCCCGCGAGGTCCAGCGTGTGCGGGCCAGGGGCTCCAGCTTGGCGAGCAGCTCAACGATGTCGAAGGGCTTCGGAACGACGGTGAATCCCTGGAGCTCGAGCCGCACGCGCTCCTCCGTCGAGGCATCGGCCGCGACCGTCACGACGACGGGGATGCCGGGCGCGACGATGTCGAACAGGCGGGACTGATCGGGCCCGGCGAGCCGGAGCACGCGCGCCTCGACGAGGACGGCCGACACGGGCGCGTCGAGCATGAACCGCACGCCCTCACACAGGTTCTCGGCAAGACGGATGGCGATCCCGCCCGCCAGGCACGCCATGCCCAGAGCGCGGGCGAATTCCTTGTCCGTATCGATCAGCAGGACGCGATTCATGGCAAACCCCTTCCCCACGGTTGATCTCGTCGCGGCTGCAATGCCGTGACCGGGGCACTAAGAGCAAGGGCAGTGCCACCGTTGCCGCGCACACGGGCCTTGTGAACCCGCGCACTTGCGGCCGGCCCTCTCACCGGTGCTCGGGCAGCCTGCCCGAACACCCGGGCAATCCCCGCCACCGCACCTGGACTGAACCTCCGGAACGGGCGAGGGGACTGACTCCTTCGCCCTCGGAGAGGGTCCGGGCTAGCCGAACATCTCGGGGGTGATGCCGTACGCGATGATCTTCCGGTAGAGGGTCTTCGGGTCGATGTGGAGAAGCGCCGCCGCCTTGCCGCGGTGTCCTCCCACTTGCCGGAGCGTCGTCACGATGTGCTGGCGCTCCATTTCGTCCAGGCTCCCCGCTGGCGGGCCGGCGGGGGGGACCGTCCCCGCGTGGACCTCCGTGGGCAGGTCGGCGGGCAGGATCTCATCGCCCGAGGTCAGGATCACCGCGCGCTGGATCGCGTGCTCAAGCTCGCGCACGTTGCCCGGCCAGGCGTACGCCTCCAGGCAGCGCAGGGCCGCCGCCGACAGACGCTTGCGCCCGTAGACGGCGTTGGCCTCGAGGAAGTGCTCCGCGAGCGGACGCACGTCTTCCGGACGATCCCGCAGCGGGGGCAGGGTCAGCGCGATGGTGTTGATGCGGTAGTACAGGTCCTGGCGAAACCGGCCGGCCCGGATCGCCTCCGCGAGGTCGCGGTTGGTGGCAGCCACCAGGCGCATGTCCACCGTGCGCGAGCGCGTCCCCCCCACCCGGAAGAACGCCCGCGTCTCCAGCACGCGCAGCAGCCGCACCTGGCTGTCAGGCTCCATCTCGCCGATCTCGTCGAGGAAAAGGGTGCCCCCGTCGGCCAGCTCGATGAGGCCCGGCTTGGCCCCGACGGCCCCCGTGAACGCGCCCTTCTCGTGGCCGAAGAGCTCGCTCTCGAGCACCTCCCGCGGCAGGGCTCCGCAGTGGATGGGGACGAAGGCCTGGCTCGCCCGCGGCGACCGCTCGTGGAGGGCGCGGGCCACCAGCTCCTTGCCCGTGCCGCTCTCGCCGAGGACGAGCACGGCCGAGTCGGTGGGCGCCACCCGGTCTACCAGGCGCAGCAGCTCCTGCATCTTCGCGCTCGTGGTCACGATCCCGTGGGGCGCGGCCGTCGGATCGAGCTGGGCCCGCATGACGGCGTTCTGCCGGATGAGGCGGCCCTTCTCGGCCGCCTTGCGGACCAGCACGTCGAGCTCCTCGATCCGGGTCGGCTTGGTCAGGTAGTCGTAGGCCCCGAGCTTCATGGCCTCGACCGCCGAGGACACCTCCTGGAACCCGGTCATGACGATCACCTGCGGCGCCTCCGGCATGTCGCGGAGCGCGCGGAGCACCTCGAGCCCCTCCATTCGCGGCATCCTCATGTCGAGCCGCAGCACGTCGGGCACCGCCTCCTCGAGGCGATCGAGGGCCGCCTTGCCGTCGGGCACGCCCTCGGCCTCGTGGCCCCTGCGGGCGAGCTCGCGCACGAGCAGCTCGCGCAGGTTGCGCTCGTCGTCCGCGACCAGGATCCGGATGGCGGCGCTCATACCGCGGCCGTGGCGGGCGCGGGGAGCACCACCCGGAAGGTGGTCCCGACCCCGAGCCGCGAAACGAGCTCGATGCGGCCGCCGTGCTCGGTGACGATGCCCTGGGCGATGGCGAGGCCCAGGCCCGTCCCCTGGCCGGGCGGCTTGGTGGTGAAGAACGGATCGAACACCCGCGGGACGACGTCCTCGGGAATCCCGGGCCCCTCGTCGATGAACTCCACGGTCACCTCCTCCGGCTGGCATCGGCACGTGCGCACCGTCAGCGGCCCCTCTCCGCTCGTGGCCTCGAGCGCATTGGCCGAGATGCCGAGGAAGACCTGGCGGAGCTGGCCCTCGTTCACGACCAGCAGCGGCAGCTCGGGATCGAGCTCCGTGCGCATCCGGCTGTGCGCGAACCGCGACTGGCGGCGCAGGAGATCGATGACCTTCTCCACCAGGCCGTTCAGGTCCGCCGAGCTGCGGCGCCCGCCCGGCTCGCGCACGAACTGCAGCAGGCTCCCGGTGATCTCCTTGCACCGGAAGGCCTCCTCCTCGATGATCGCCAGGTAGGCCGGGAAGTCCTGGAAGGCCTCGACGTCCTTGAGGGCGACGTCCCCGCCGCGCTCGCGGAGGGACTCGGCGCA
>DATKEI010000230.1:0-10080 GCA_035544455.1 Binatia bacterium
CCTGGGGCATCCTGAATGCCCCGGCCACGGGGCTCGCCATGGCCGAGCTCATCGCGGAGGGCGCCGCCTCGTCGGTGGACCTGCGCCGCTTCGATCCCGCCCGCCTGCCCCCCGCTCGGAGCGGCGGCGGGCCCGCCGGGCTCTGACGCGAGGGTCGCCATCCGGCGGGGGTGTCCGCTGCCCTGATGAAAGAGGCTGGGGGTGTGCGATCATGGAGCGCCGATCGCCACGCGGTTGCGGGCAGGCGTGGATCGCGCGGCGCCGACCATGAAGATCGATCTCCTCCTCATCCCCATGGGCACGCGCTACGCCGACGTGCGCGCGGCGGCGCTCGAGGCCGAGACGGCCGGGTTCGACGGCGTGTGGACCTGGGACCACCTGCGGGACACCGATGGCGACGGGGGCCCGGGAACCGTCGAGGCCTGGACCACTCTCACCGGGCTGGCCGAGGCCACGCGCCGGGTGGCCCTCGGACCCCTCGTGCTGAACGTGCACAACCGACATCCCGGCCTGCTCGCCAACATGGCGGCCACCCTCCAGCAGGTCTCGTCGGGCCGGCTCCTGCTCGGGATCGGGGCCGGCGGCAACCGCGGCACCCCCTACGCGGCCGAGCAGGAGATGCTGGGGCTGGCCGTCGAGGCGGACGCGGCCCGCGCCGCCCGCACGGCGGAGGCCATCCAGGTGATGCGGCGGCTCTGGGCCGGCGACGCCTCGGCCTTCGCCGGCGCGCACTACCGGCTGGCGCGACCGGCGGGCTACCTGCGCGCGGAGCCGCCGCCCCCCGTCATCGTCGGCGGCTTCGGGCCGAGGATGGCGGCCATTGCCGGCCGCCACGGCGACGGTTTCAACACCCAGGCCGGCCACCCCCGGCTCGCCGATCTGGCGCGCATCGCCCTCGATGAGTACGCGCGGGCGGGAGGCGATCCCGCGCGCTTCCTGCTGACCGTGTTCGCCGGCCTGCACGACCGCTGGCTCCGCCCCGACTCGGCCGCGCGCGCGAGCCTGGCCCGGGTGGGCGTGGGGCGGCTCATCCTGCTCGTGGGGCCGCCCTTTCCGCTCGACCAGATCCGGGCCGCCGCGCCGCTGCTCGATTCGAAGCCGAGCTGACCCGGCCGTCAGCGACCGCGGAAGACGGGCGGGCGCTTCTCGCGCCAGGCGGCATGGCCCTCGGCCTTGTCCTCGGTCAGCTCGAGCGCGGCGAAGCGGTAGAGATCGACGAGCGAGGCATCGGACAGGTTGGGGATGTCGAGGCCGCGGACGAGCGACTCCTTGGTCAGGCGCGCGGCGAGCGGCGGCAGCGCGACGAGGTGCGCGGCGACCTCCAGCGCCTGATCCATGAGCTTCGCGTGCGGCACGACCCACTGGGCCAGGCCGATGCGGTACGCCTCCTCGGCCGGGAGCGCAAAGCCCAGGGCGAGGCGCATCGCGTGCCCCTTGCCGACCAGGCGCGCCAGCCGCACCGCCCCGCCGTAGGCGGGCAGGATGCCCAGCGCGACCTGGGGCAGCCGCCACTCCGCCCGTTCGGAGGCGACGATGAGGTCGCAGCAGAACGTGACGATGCAGCCGATGCCGACCGCGTAGCCGTTGACGGCTCCGACGAGGGGCTTGGGAAAGTTGCCGAGGACCTCGAAGGCGCGATGCGTCCGCTTCGAAATGCTCTTGATGAGGGCGGCGGTCGAGGCCGTGGTGTGGGTCCTCGGGTCCTTCAGGTCGGCCCCGGCCGAGAATGCCCCCCCGCTCTCGTCGCCGGTCAGGACGGCGCAGCGGACGTCGTCGTCCTCGTCCATGGCCCGGAAGCTTCGCTCGAGGCCCTCGTTGAAGTCGGGCCCCCATGCGTTGCGGGCGGTGGGGCGGCTGAGGGTGACGATGCCGATGTGACCGCGCTTCTCGTAGGCGATGGGCATGGTGGCCTCCTCCCTCAGCGGGGCGCGTCCGCCGCGAACATGGCATCCCAGGACGGGGCGCGGCGGCCGTGCCAGGTCGGACCCTCCCGGACGAAGCGCCACTCCGGATTCCGGGCGACGTCCCGGAGGGCGGCGCAGACCTCGTGGAAGGTGGGGACGTCCGCATCGGCGCACTCGAAGTAGGTGACGAAGTCGTAGTCGCCGGCGGGCGCCGGCTCGGCCGCGCTCCGGTACGTCCGGCGGAGCAGACAGGAGATGCCCGCGGCCGAGGCGAGGGCGTGGCCCTCGTTCACCATGTGCCCCGTGTCGTCATAGCGGGGCAGGAAATAGGTGTGGCGCTCCATCCAGTCCTTGCGCCACCACTCGGGCGTCTTGCTGAGCGGGAGCAGGAACGCGTTGGGCAGCACCGACCCGGGCTGCTGCACCACGGCGCGCGCATACGCCCAGTTGTTCATGGCCGCGCCCGTGTAGTTCCGCGGTCGCACCACGCCGCGGAGGATGCGCAGGTGCGCGGCCGGGGCCAGGAGCCGCGCCGCCTCGCCGCAGAACTCGGCGACGGCCTCCGGGCGTCCGGATGCCACGTGGACGACCCAGTCGGCCTCCTGCACGCCGTCGTCCCCGACGTCGCCCGGCGTGGCCCCCTGGCGGCGGAGGAAGGCGATGGACTCCCGGGCGGCCGGCGCGATCGCCTGGAACTCGCCGGCGAGGCCAAGGCGGTCCGCCAGCGACGGCAGGGCCGCCCCCGCCTTGCGCACCTCGCCGCCGTCCGGCCCGCGCAGGCAGAGGTACGCACCGCAACCGAGGATCTCCTGGGCCAGGAACTCGTTGCCGACCATGTGGGCACCCCTCTCGCGGCAAAGGTACGGGCGAAGCCGCGAGGTGTCCACCGCCACGAGGGGGCGCGGCAGACCGATGACCCTGAGGTCGCGACACCGCCGCACGCCTACCGGGCCCAGGTCGGCGAGGCACCCGCCCGCGCCGCGGGCGGGCCCGGCGCCGCGCGGAGCCGGGCAAGCCCTTGCGTTCGCCCCACGAGGCGCGGTAGCGATCCTCAGGGTAGAATCCGCTCGGGAGGGACATCGATGGCGCGGGACTTCAGCGTAATCATCGAGCGGGACACCGAGGGCTACTACGTGGCGTCCGTTCCTGCCCTGCGAGGTTGCCATACGCAGGCGACGTCTCTTGACGAGTTGATGGCCAGGGTGCGCGAGGCAGTCGAGCTCTGCCTTGAGGTCCAAGGCGACAGCGTCGAACCACTCGATTTCATCGGTGTCCAGAAGATCACTGTGGCGTGACTCGCCTTCCGCGAATCACGGGGCGAGAGGTCATCGCGGCACTGAGGAGGGCCGGGTTCGAGTCGCGAGGATCAAGGGCTCGGGTGAGGCGATCGGCCCGGGGCTGCTGACAACAATCTCCGCGATTGCGAGATCGAACGAGATGAGTTCATCGCGTTCCTATAGCCGATGGTGCTTCCAGGGGTCGGACGTACGGTTGCGGCCGTTCGCAGCTCGCTTCGTTCACCGCGGCGGCTGAACCGTGCCCACTGCGACAGCGCCATGGAGGGCATTGCCATGGTGACGGTGCTGACCGCATCAGGTGAATGGGCCGCCCCCGAGGCCGAGGCGTCGAACGAGGCGCTGTGGCTGTCGGGCCGCGACGCAGAGCGAGCCACGGGCTGGGTGGCGAAGCCCGAGGGCCTCTGCCGCGGCGAGATCTGCGTGCCGCTGCCCGCGGGCCGGGAGCAGGAGCTCGTCCGGGGAACGCGGGTGAACGTGGCCGCGCTGTGGCGGCACCTCGGGCAGCCGCTGGTGCGCAGCGAGAGCGGCCATGCCTGGGTCCTCGGCCAGAGCGCGCGCGATCGGGCCGCCGCCCTCGAGTCGCTGCAGGCGCCGGAGTTCACGCTGCCCGATGCCGCCGGGCGCCCGCACTCGCTGTCGGACCACCGCGGCAAGAAGGTCCTGCTCGTCACCTGGGCCTCGTGGTGAGGGTGCCGCCGCGACCTGCCCGTGTGGCAGGCGCTCTACGAGGAGCTGGCCGGCCGCAACTTCGTCGTCATCGCCGTGGCCATGGACAGCCGGGAAGGCGACCCGCTGCCGTGGATCGAGGCCGCGCACCCCACCTATCCCGCGCTGATCGATCGGGAGCACCGCCTGGCCGAGCTGTACGGGGTGGTCAACGTGCCCCAGGCCGTCTGGATCGACGAGCAGGGGAGGATCGTGCGCCCGGCGGAACCGGCGGGGGCCTACGAGGGCTTTCGCCAGATGAACCGCGCCACCGGTGAGATGCCGGAGGAGACGGCGCGGACCACCGCGCAGGCCAAGGCCACGTACATGAGCGCCATCCGCGACTGGGTGCTCCGGGGCGCGGCCAGCCCCCACGCCTTCGCCGCCGACCAGGCGCGCGCCCACCTGCCCGTGCTCACCGAGGACGCGGTCTTGGCCCAGGCGATGTTCCGACTCGCCCAGCTCCTGCGGCGGCGAGGCGAGCAGGCCGAGGCCGACCGCTGGCTCGCCGAGGCGAGGCGTCGCCATCCCGCCTCCTGGTGCATCTGGCGCCAGAGCGCGGGCGTGAACGGGATGGGCCTCGCTGCCCAGCCCGACTTCTGGGAGCGCGTCGACGCGCTCGGCGAGAATCGCTACTACGCGAAGGTCGACATGGAGGGCATGCCCTAGTCTCGTGTGCTGAGTCAGACATGTGCCGACAACGCGCCACCCGAGCCGCTCGACCCCGGCGGTCAGGCCGGCGGGCGCGCGGACCACGGTAGGGTCCAGGGCGCGCGCGCCAGGACGGAGAGCCCGGCGCGGCGCGCGACGACCACCAGGGCGGTCACCGCGACCAGGCCGGCGCCGCCGCCGATGGCGCAGGTTGCGCGCACGCCGAGGTGTTCGGCGAGCGTGCCGACCAGCAGCGAGCCAAAGGGGCTCATGCCCGCGAAGGCCAGGGCGTAGAGGCCCATGACGCGCCCGCGCAGCCCGTCTGGTGTCTGGAGCTGCAGCGTGGTGTTGCATCCCGTGCTGAACAGGATCTGACCGCACCCGAGCACGGCGAGGAGCGCCGCCGCCGTCCCGAAGCTTCCCACCAGTGACAGCCCGGCCGTGCCCACGCACAGGACCGCGGCTGACCCGGCCAGCAGCGACAGGGACGGCCCGCGGCGGCGGAGCAGGGACAGGCCGATCGCCCCGACCACAGCGCCGGCGCCGAGCGAGGACATGAGCAAGCCGAAGCCGTGCGGTCCCTCGTCGAGCACGCCGCGGGCGACGAGGGGCACGAGCACATTGAAGTTGAGGACGAGCAGGCTCACCGCTACCAGGAGGCCGAGGGTGAACGCGATGGGGGGCGTCCCCGCGGCGTAGGCGACGGCGCCCATCACGCCCTCGCGGATTCCCAGGCGGCCGCCCGGCGCCGGCCGCCCCGGGGTGCGGATGGCGAGCAGGGCGGCGAGCACGGCGAGGAAGCTCACGCCGTTCAGGAAGAAGGCCAGGCCCACCCCGAAGCCCGCGATGAGGACGCCGGCCACGGCCGGGCCCACGATCCGCGCCCCGTTGAACACCAGCGAGTTGAGGGCGACGGCGTTCGGCACGTCCGGCTTGCCCACCAGGTCGGTGACGTACGCCTGACGCGCCGGGATGTCGATGGCCCGGCCCAGCCCGTAGACGGCGGCGAGCACCGCCACGTGCCAGTACCGCACGTGGCCGCTCGCCACGAGCCCGGCCAGCACCAGGGCCTGGACCATCATGGCGGCCTGGGTCACGAGCAGGATCCGACGCTTGGGCAACTGGTCGCTGAGCGCCCCGCCCACGGTGGACAGCAGCAGCACCGGGATGAACTGGAGCGCGTTCACGACTCCGAGCTGAAACGGCGAGCCCGTCAGATCGAGGACGAGCCAGGCCTGCCCGACGCTCTGCATCCACGTCCCGATCAGGGACACGAGCTGCCCCGCCCAGAACAGCCGGAAGTCGCGGTGGCGGAACGCGCCGAGTCGGGCGGGGATCGGGGGCGGGGGCGAAGGCGCGTTGACCACGCTCGGCGGCCCACCCATGAGGTCAACTCTACATGACCGGCGTGGCCGCCGGCGAGGCGGCAGGCACCGAGAACGCGAAGGGAGGCGCAGGGGCACGCGGCCGAGGAGCGCTCGCGCTGGGTGGTTGACGGGACGCCGCGATCTCTCTACCCTCTCCTCGCGCGTCCCCCGCGGGCGCGTGCGGGCGCGTGCGCGAGCGAGTCCCGGCGGCCCGACCGGACGCTCGCCGGGGCGGCCACGCACCGAGGACGCCGAAAACGCGGGGCGCCGCCGAGGACACCGGGGTCGGCATGATCAGACGCTTCTCGACGCTGTACGTTGGCCACGTCGAGCTGGAGCAGTGCGGCCTGTCGGGCATTCCCGCCGACGATCGCCGGTATGGCAACGAGCGGCTGATCGAGGTGTTCGACACTGCCGTCGCTCTCGCCCGCGCCGTGGACGCGCTCGGATACGAGACGCTCTGGCTGGCCGAGCACCACTTCCAGCGCGAGGGGTACGAGTGCATCCCGAACATCCCGATGCTGGCGGTGGAGCTGGCGCACCGGACCGAGCGCGTCAAGATCGGCTGCGCCTTCAACATCCTGCCCACCTGGCATCCGCTGCGGCTCGCCGAGGACTTTGCCACCGCGGATATCCTGACCCGGGGCCGTGTCGTCTTCGGCATCGGCCGCGGGTATCACAGCCGCGAGGTGGAGACCTTCGGCCGCCCCATGCTCGATGGCGAGGCGAACCGCGCGCTGTTCGAGGAGCAGACGGAGATCATCCTGAAGGCGTTCCGGCAGGAGTCGTTCTCGCATCGGGGAGTGCACTACACTCTCCCGCCTTCCGTGCCCTATCGTGGCTACCAGCTGGAGGAGATCACGCTGGTGCCGCGCCCTCTCCACCAGCCGGTGGACGTCTGGCAGCCCATTGTGAGCGGGAGCGCGCGGAGCCTCGACTTCATGGCCCGGCACGGCATCAAGGGCGTCATCTCCGCGACCGCCGAGGAGGTCGCGCACCGATGGGCCCGCGACTACCAGGAGGCGGCGCGCCGGCACGGCCGGATGCTCGAGCTCGGCGAGGACCTGATCCTCGGCTTCCGGATGAGCATCGACGAGACCGAGGAGCGCGCCCTCCAGCGGGCGCGGCCCTACTTCGAGGAGCACGCCAAGTTCATGGCGCCCCTTGGCATGCTGCGCTACAGCGAGGAGCACGTGAAGGCGGTGGCGGCCCGGCAGGCGCAGTCCCCGGCCTCCGCGTCCCTCGAGAATGGCGTGCGCAACCGGAGCTGGCTCTGCGGCCCCCCCGGTGACATCGTCGCCTACCTCCGCGACGTGGAGCGGCGCTACCCGGGACTCGAGCACGTCATGATCGCCTGGGCGCTGGGCACGCCGCGCGATCTCATGATCGAGCAGCTCACGCGGTTCAGCCGGGACGTCATGCCGGCGTTCGCCCGGTCGTAGGGTGGCCACCGGCATGCTCGCCGATCTCCGCGTGCTCGACTTCACCACCACGATCGCCGGGCCCCACGCCACGCGCCTGCTCGCCGACCTCGGGGCCCGCGTCGTCAAGATCGAGTCCACCGAGGGCGACCTCCTCCGCCATCGCCCGCCCATCCGCCAGGGCGCCAGCAGCTACTTCGGCGCGCTCAACGCGGGCAAGCGGAGCATGGTGGTCGACCTCAAGCGGCCGGAGGGCGTGGCCGTCGTCCGGCGGCTGGTGGCCCGGAGCGACCTGGTGGTCGAGAACTTCCGGCCCGGTGTGATGGCGCGGCTCGGCCTCGGCTACCGGGAGCTCCGGGCCATCCGGGCCGATCTCGTGTACTGCGCGATGTCGGGCTACGGCCAGACGGGCCCTTCGGCCGGGCTGCCCGCCTATGCTCCCTCCATTCACGCCGCTTCCGGCTATGACCTCGCCCACCTCTCCTACCAGGGGGACCGGGGCCGGCCGGACGCGTGCGGTGTCTTCGTGGGCGACGTGCTGCTCGGGACCTACGCTTTCGGGGCGATCATGACCGCCCTGTTCCACCGGCGGGCCACCGGCGAGGGGCAGATGATCGACGTGTCCATGCTGGAGAGCATGCTCACGCTCATGCTGACGGAGGTGCAGCGGACGCAGTTCCCGGTGCCCCCACCGGGCCGGCCCATGTTCGGCCCGCTGCAGACCCGGGATGGCTACGTGATGCTGGCGGTGGCCAGCGAGCGCACGTTCGCCGACCTCTGCGGTGCCGCCGGCCACGAGGAATGGCGGGTCGACCCGCGCTTCGCCCGGTACGCGGACCGGCGCGCCAACTGGCACCTGTTCATCGAGGAGCTGGAGGGCTGGTCCCGCCAGCTCACCACCGCCGAGTGCCAGGCGCGCTTCGATGAAGCCGGCGTGCCCGCTTCGCCCTATCGCACGGTAGACGAGGCCCTGGCCGACCCCCAGCTCACCCACCGGCAGGCCCTCGGCGAGGTGCGCGACGGCGGCGGCACGTTCAGGGCCGTGAATCCGCCCTATCGCTTCTCGGCAGCCCCGGCCCACCTGCAGCCCTTCGCGCCTGCCCTCGGCGAGCACACGGACGAGATCCTCGCGGCCGCCGGGTACGCCAGGGACGAGATCGCCGCCCTCCGGCAGGCGCAGGTGGTGGCGTGAGGCCGCCCGGCCCGCGGTGGACCCGCCTCGCCCCGGCCCCGCAAGGCGGATCGCGGCGGCTGACGCCTCCCCTCGCCGTCGAGACGGCCGCGGGACTCCTCGCCCCGCTTCTGCTAGTGTGCTGAGCCAAGGCATCTGGACTCGTCGCCCGCGCGATCGAGAGGACGGGCGCCCGGGGCGTCTCCGTCGCGCCGATGCTGACGCCTTGCCGCCCGCCTGACTTCAGTCGACGGCACGCGCGGTGTCGCCGGGCGGCGCGCGGGGGGCGGGCTCGGTGGGCGAACCGCCGGGCGGCGACTGTGTCATCGCGCTGATCGTCGCGTAGATCTCGGCGGCACGGACCGGCTTGGTGAGGTAGCCATCCATGCCGGCCGCGAGGCAGCGCTCGCAATCGCCCTTCATCGCGTGCGCCGTCATCGCCACGATCGGCACGTGCCCGTGTCCGCCCTGCTCGGCCTCGCGGCGCCGCTGGCTCGCCGTCGCTTCCAGCCCGTATGCCATTGCGGGCCTTTTCCAGGAGCGGTCCGCCTCGCTCGGCGTCCCCGCCCTGCCGGGCACGACCCCTGTCTCGTCGCGGAACCAGCGATACCGGCCGTCCCGGTGGCGAAACCGATACTCGTAAAGGATCGAGAGCACTACCGCGGCGCGGTTGGCCTCGAGGATCCGCGGCGGCTGGAGCACGAGGGTGGCGTCGCTCGCCTGTTCCATCAGGTGGCGATGCCGGGCTTCGAGGCTCTTGCGCTCGTTGGTGTAGCGCAGGGCGTTCCGGAGCCCGCGCGTCTGGATCTGCCCCTTGACGTGATGGTCCTGGGCGCCTTCCTGCAGCGCGTGAACGGCGAGCGACGCGTCGTCCACGCAGGCTGCGCCCTCACTCGCTGCCGGAGCGCCACCACCCAGTCTGGTTCCAACGGATCCCACCGGCAAGCGACCACCCTCCGTCCATGCTAGCCGCGGCCATGGAGCGGCGGCCAGTGAACCTAGGTCCATTGGCGGACAGGTCCGATGGCGACTACGCTTGAATGGCGCGGTGCCAGCCCGGGCGGGGCTCGGGTGCGCGGTTGCCGTGGCTCCGCCGTGGGCAGCTCCAGCTCCCGCCATGACGTCCGGGGCGGCCGGCCATCCTCGTGCTGCCTTGACTGCACGCGGCCGATCGGATGCCGGATTTGACAAGATACGGCAGCCGAGGTCCAGGTTCGGCCCCCTGGTCGAAGGAACCCGTCTGTATCTGCACGTTCCGATTGACGAGCGGTGTCAGCGGTCGCTGCCGACGAGACTGGCACACGCCTTGCCGTGCCCGTGGGTGGAGGCACGAGATGACGATGACTCCGAAGGTGCCGACTCCAGACCGACCTCCGCGTCCCGTCGCCCGAGCCGGATCCTCGAGTCACGCGGCCCGCTGGAGATGGGCAGATGCAGCCGTCGTGTCCGGGATGGAGTTCACGACGGCCCGCGAGACCGGCACCCTGGACAAGGCGTATCGCCTCGTCCACGACCAGTACGTCTCCCGGGATCTGATGCGCCCAGAGGCCGATGGCCGCAAGC
>DATKEI010000231.1:0-10138 GCA_035544455.1 Binatia bacterium
CGCCCCGAGAGGAAGAACGCGCTGAACGCCGCGATGTTCAACGAGCTGCTGACCGTGTTCCGCGAGGTCAACGACTCGACCGCCGACCGGGTACTCGTCATCACCGGGGCCGGCGACGCCTTCTGCTCCGGCGCCGATCTCAGCGCCCGGGGCACCGACACGCGCCATGCGCTCCAGCGGTTGCACTGGGTGGCGGACATCGCGCTGGCCCTGCACCGGATCCCCAAGCCCATCATCGCCAAGGTGAACGGCGTGGCGGCCGGCGCCGGCATGAACCTCGCGCTGGGCTGCGACCTGATCGTCGCCGCCGACACCGCGCGGTTCTCGGAGATCTTCGCGCGCCGCGGACTCAGCGTGGACTTCGGTGGCTCGTGGCTCTTGCCGCGCCTCGTCGGCATGCACCGGGCGAAGGAGCTCGCGTTCTTCGCCGACATCATCTCCGCCAAGGAGGCGGCCGAGATGGGGCTGGTCAACCGCGTGGTCCCGGCGAGCGAGCTCGACGCCTTCGTCGGCGACTGGGCCGACCGCCTCGCCGCGGGGCCGCCCCTCGCCCTCGCGATGACCAAGCGGCTCCTCACCAACTCGTTCTCCATGACGATGGACGAGGCCCTCGAGGCGGAGGGCCTGGCCCAGTCCGTGAACTCGGGTACCGAGGACGCCCCCGAGGCGATCCGCGCCTTCCTCGAGAAGCGCGAGCCGAAGTTCAAGGGGCGCTGAGGCCGCTCGCGCCGCCCGGCGGGCGGGCCCCGGCGCGCCGGGCGTCTCGCCGGGAGCCGGGCAGGGCGCCGCGGTCTCTGATACGGTGGGGCGCGCGGCGAGATCGCATCGCGGGAGGACGGGACATGGCGATGGCGGTGGCGACGGTTCAGGTCGAGAACGAGCGCGTGCGGGTGACGGAGTGGCGGTTCGCGCCCGGCACCGCCACGGGCGTTCACCGGCACGAGCACGACTACGTGGTGGTGCCCATGACGACGGGCCGGCTGCTCATCCGCGAGGGCGGGCAGGAGCGCGCGAACGACCTCGTGCTCGGGCAGGCCTATGCGCGCGGGGCTGGCGTGGAGCACGACGTCATCAACCCCGGCCCGGCGTCGATCGTCTTCGTGGAGATCGAGATCAAGGCGTGACCAGGCCGCGCGACGCCGCGGCGGAAGGAGGAGACGCGATGGACGCGAACGCGAAGAAGACGGCCCTCCGGATGATCCCCTACGGGCTCTACGTGCTCACCGCGGAGCACGGGCCCGAGACGGCGGCCGCCACCGTGAACTGGGTGACCCAGACGTCGTTCACGCCCCCGCTGGTGGCGGTGGGTGTCAAGGCCGACTCCCACGCCCACGCCGTCATCAAGGGCGCGGGGGCCTTCGCCCTCAACGTGCTCGGCAAGGGCCAGGACGCGCTGGCCTACACGTTCTTCAAGCCCGCCGAGCGGCAGGGCTCCACCATCTCCGGCCAGCCCTACCGCGCCGGGACGACGGGGGCGCCCATTCTCGCCGCCACGCCCGCGTACGTCGAATGTCGGCTGATCGCGAGCGTGGAGAAGGGCGACCACTCCCTCTTCGTCGGCGAGGTCGTGGATGCCGGCGTGGCCAAGCTGCCCGAGGGCCGCGCCGACGATGCCACCCTGTGGCTGCGCGACCTCGGCGACAAGGTCTTCTACGGGGGGTAGCTGGCGCGCGCCACCCCGGAGGCCAGCGCCCGTGTGAGCGCCGTGGTGGAGCTGCGTGCCGCGAGCAAGCGCTATGGCCGTGTCGAGGCCCTGCGCGGGGTCAGCCTCGCGATCCACCCCGGGGAGGTGGTGGCCATGCTCGGGCCGAACGGCGCGGGCAAGACCACGTCGATCAACCTCATGGTGGGCCTGCGCCGGGCGACCTCCGGCCAGGCCCGCCTCTTCGGCCTCGATCCCGCCGACCGCCGCGCCCGCAGCCGCTGTGGCGTCATGCTGCAGGAATCGGGCGTGCCCGGGATGCTCACGGTGCGCGAGGTCGTCGACCTGTTCCGCTCCTACTACGGCGCGCCCCTGCCGGCGGCGCGGGCCCTCGGCCTGGCCGGCCTCGCGGACCGGGCTCCGGTCCGCGTGGCCCGCCTGTCGGGCGGAGAGCGGCAGCGCCTGTATCTCGCCCTTGCCGTGTGCGGGAATCCCGAGGTGCTCTTCCTGGACGAGCCGACGGTGGGCATGGACGTGGCCGCCCGCCGGGCGTGCCTCGACGCCATCGGGACCCTGGCCCGCGAGGGCAAGACGGTCGTGCTCACCACGCACTACCTCGAGGAGGCCGACCAGGTCGCCAGCCGCATCGTCGTGATCGATCACGGCGTGATCGTGGCCGACGCCGCTCCCGGCGCGATCAAGGCCCGGGTGCCGAGCAAGCGCGTGCGCTTTCGCTCTGCCGGCGCCCTCGACGCGAGCGCCTTCACCGGATTGCCCGTGGAGCGCCTGGAGCTGTCCGGTGGCGAGGTGCGCTTTCTCAGCAGCGCCCCCGAGGCGGTCCTGCGCGAGCTCTTCGGGCGCGGCGTCCCCATCGAGGACCTCGAGGTCGCCGGCGCCGCCCTCGAGGAGGCGTTTCTCAGCCTCACCGGCGACAGCGCCGCGCCGTGACGCCGGGCGCGTCGCCGGCGCTGGCCTCGCTCCTGCGCATGCTCGCCGCCCAGACGCGGAGCGAGCTGCGCGTGCGCTGGCGCATCCCCGCCTTCAGCGTCACCAGCCTGGCGCTGCCCGCGCTGTTCTTCACCTTCTTCGGCCTGCCCTTCGCCCGGACGACGGATGGCGACGGGGTGAACGTCGGCGCCTACATGCTCGCCTCGCTCGGCGCCTACGGCGTGGGAAGCGTGATGGTGTTCGGGTTCGGCATCGGGGTGGCCAACGAGCGGGCCCAGCGCCTTGACGTCCTCGCCCGGGCGACGCCCTTGCCGCCGGCGCTGGCCCTGGCCGCCAAGGTGCTGGTCGCGCTGCTGTTCGCGCTGGTGTCCCTGCTCCTGCTGATCGGCTACGGGATCGTGGCGGGCGGGATCCGGCAGCCCCTCGCGGTCTGGATCGCCGTGGTCGCCCGCCTCCTCGCCGGATCACTCCCGTTCATCGCGCTCGGGTTCTGGATCGGCTACGCGGTGGGCCCGCACGCGGCGCCCGCGGTGGCGAACTTCGTGTACCTGCCCCTGGCGTTCGCCTCCGGCCTGTTCCTGCCCATCGGGCAGCTGCCGGGCTTCGTCCAGCGCCTCGCCCCGTACCTGCCGACCTACCACCTCGGCCAGCTGGCATGGAGCGCGGTCGGGGCACGCGCCGAGCCCGTGCTGGTGAGCCTCGCGTGGCTCGCTGGCTACACCGCCGTCTTCCTCGCCCTCGCCGTCCGGGCCTACGCCCGCGACCAGCACCGGAAGTTCGGCTAGCGCTTCGGCCTACGCGCCCGCTGGCCCGAGCGATCGCACGCAGCAGGCCACGCGTGCCGCCGCGTCGAGGTCGGCCCCCGGAGCGAGCCGGCGCTCCTCGACGAGAGCGCGAAGCTCGGCGTCCACCCAGGTCGCCACCACCGCGAAGCCGCGCGCCTCGTAGATCGCCGGCGGCTGCCCGCCCATGAACCCCATGACCCCGCGCTCGGGAGAGACGGCCTTGGCCACCACGGCCGCGAAGCCCGCCTCCGTCGCCCAGGCGAGCAAGGCGTCGAGCAGGCGCCCCCCGAGCCCCCGTCCCTGGTAGCGGGCGTCGCGAGCGTCGGTGTCGTCGAGCTGGCCGACGTGGTAGCAGAACACGGCGAGCGTGCGGGCGGGCAGCACCGGGCCGCGGCCCTCGAAGTCCGCCCAGTACAGGGGATGGTGGAGCCCGCGCGGGGATCGGGCCCCCGGCTCGTAGAGGCGGAACTGGAGCTGCCCCACGTGCTGCATCCCGTCGAAGGCGAGGATGGCGCTCGACCCGAGCTCGACGATGCGCTGGCGCACCTCGTCGGGCTCGCCCTGGTGAGCGAGCGGGACGTGGCCGACATCGTCGCCGGTCATGGGGCGCAGTGCGATCGACACTCTCGATGGCTCCCGATCCTGAGGGTCGCGCGACCGCGGCGCCAGCGCAACCACCGCCCGGGGGCGTGGAGAAGAATGCGGGGGCGGGATCCCGAGGCGCGCAGGGAGCCGGGGGAGATCCGCAGCGACATCTCATCCCGATCTCGCATCCCGACCCCCGCCCGCGCGCGCTTGCAACAGGGAGGAGGGTGTGCCACTTTTCCTCCGCGGTGGCGATTACTCGCGCCCGGCGCTGTGCCTGCGTCGGGGGCACCCAGGAGGCTCCGGATGGCGAGGACCCTGAATCGACGCGCGGTGCTTCGGCTGGGGGCGGCGGGGGCGCTCGTGGCTGGCGTGGATACCGGCCGGGCCTTCGCCCAGGACAAGCCAAAGAAGGGCGGGACGCTCACCCTCGGCCGGAGCCACGACGCCGACACGCTCTACCCGGGCCGCTCGACCGGGCTATCGGCCATCGCCACGAACCTCCTCATCTACGACGGGCTCGTCCTCCACGACTTCCAGATGAAGGTCCGCCCCGCCCTGGCCGAGAAGTGGGAGGTGTCGGCGGACGGGCTCACCTGGACCTTCCACCTGCGCCGCGGCGTCAAGTTCCACTGCGGGGCCCCGCTCACCGCCCAGGATGTGAAGGACCATTTCGACCGCTGGATCGATCCGAAGGAGGCGATGCCGACACGGGCCAAGGTGGCGGCCCTTCAGGAGACGCGGGTGGTCGACGACCACACCGTGGTGTTCACGCTGAAGAACCCCACCCTCGTCTTCCTCAACAACATCAGCCAGACGGAGTGGAGCTACGCCTCGATCCCCCACGCCAAGCACGTGGCCCAGTACGGCAAGGACTACGGCGTGGTGCCGGCGAGCGTGTGCGGGACGGGCCCGTTCAAGCTCCGGGAGTGGGTGAAGGACGACCGCACGGAGCTCGTGCGCAACGAGGAGTACGCCTGGGGCTCGCCGGCCTACGAGAACCAGGGGCCGGCGTGGCTCGACCGGCTCGTCCTGCGCACGGTGCCCGAGGATGCTTCGCGAGCCGCCGAGCTCGAGACGGGCGGCATCGATCTCGACATCGACGTGGCGCCCCAGCACATCGCGCGCCTCGAGGGCAAGGGGGTGACGGTCACCGCGATCCCGCGCCTCAGCTCGAACCACATCGGCTTCAACGTGGAGAAGGACGTCTTCAAGGACGCGCGGGTCCGGCGCGCGGTGGCCCACGCCGTGAACCGGGAGCAGATCGTGCAGTTCATCATGAAGGGCCAGGCCGATGTCTCCTACGGCTTCCTCCATCCCCTGGTCCCCGGCGCCAGCTCCAAGGACGAGATGCGACGGGTGATGGCGGACTTCAGCACGGACAAGACGCGGCAGCTCCTCACCGAGGCGGGCTGGAGCCCGGGCCCGGACGGGATTCGCCAGAAGGACGGCAAGCCGCTCCGGGCCACGTGCTACGTCTTCACCGAGCTCCACGAGCGCATCGTGACGCCGGTGCAGGCCTCCCTGCGGGAGGCGGGCTTCGACTTCCAGATCAAGCGGCTGGAGGCGGCGGCGTTCACCGCGGCCACGCGGGCGGGGGACCACGACATGCGCTTCCTGCCCATGATCTACTCCTCCGCCGACTTCCTGTACTTCTTCGTGTCGGCGGCCATCCCCGCCCCCAACACCGTGCGCTGGCGCGACGACCGGACCGACACCCTGTTCCGGCAGACCCAGACCACGCTCAAGGAGCCGGAGCGCATCAAGGCCTTCCAGGGCATCGAGCAGCGGCTCGTCGCCGAGTCAGTGGTGGTGCCGATCCAGCACATCCGCTGGATCTTCGGCAACCGGGCGCGCGTGCGCGGCATGAAGTACCACCCCATCCACGGCGTGTACAAGCTGATGGACACCTGGCTGGCCTGAGGCCGGGCCGCCGCCAGGGCCGCTGCCAGGGCCACAGCCAGGACTACCGGCCAGGATCACCGGCCAAGTACCAGCGGCCAAGTACCACCGGGAGACGAGCCATGACCGTACCGCGACGCACCGCCATCCGGGCCGGCTGGATCATCGCGTTCGACGGCCGCCGCCACCGCCTGCTCCGCGATGGGGTGGTCGTGATCGAGGGCGACCGGATCCTCCACGTCGGGCCCCGGTTCGATGGCCCCGTCGACGCCACCGTGGACGCCGCCGACCGCATCGTGACCCCCGGGCTCATCTCGACGCACGCCCACATCGCCGGCTCGCCGCTGGACCGGTCGTTCATCGAGGATCGCGGCAACCCGCAGTTCTGGTACTCCGGCCTGTTCGAGATGCTCCCCGTGCGGAGCGCCGGCCAGGACGAGGAAGCGGGCCGCGCGTGCGTGGACTTCTCCATGGCCGAGATGCTTCGCGGCGGGGTCACCACCGTCATGGAGATCGGCTCGCTCGGCGAGTACGTGATCGAGCGCGCCGCGCACTACGGGATGCGCGTGTACATGGGCCTCGGCTTTCGCTCCGGCCGCTGGCTCACTCGCGACGGCAAGCGCGTGGAATGGGAGTGGGACGAGGAGGCCGGGCGCCAGGGCCTCCGCCGCGCCGTCGCCCTCCACGAGCGGCACGACGGCGCCCACGGCGACCTCGTGCGCTGCTTCTTCTCGCCGGCGCAGATCGACACGTGCACGCCGGAGCTGCTGCGCGAGGCCAAGCGTCTCGCCGACGCCGCCGGCCGACCCTATCAGGTCCACACCGCCCAGTCCGTGGTCGAGTTCAACGAGATGGTGGCCCGCCACGGCAAGACCCCCATCGCGTGGATGCAGGAGCTGGGCGTGCTCGGGCCGAACACCATCCTGGGCCACGCCATCATCATCGGCGGCTCGTCCTGGACGAACTATCCCACCGGCGACATCGCGATCATGGCCGGCTCCGGCTGCTCGGTGGCCCACGCGGTGTGGGTGTTCGCCCGGCGCGGGGTGGCCATGGAGTCCTTCGCGCGATACCGCGCCGCCGGCGTCAACATGTCGCTCGGGACCGACACCAATCCCCAGAGCGTGATCGAGGCCATGCGGTGGGCGGCGGTGGTGTCGAAGATGATGGAGCGCAACACGGAGGCGACCACGGCCGCCGACGCCTTCGACGCCGCTACCCTCGGCGGGGCGCGGGCGCTCGGCCGGGACGATCTCGGGCGGATCGCCGCCGGCGCCAAGGCCGACCTCGTGCTCTGGAAGGCGTCGTCCTGGAAGATGACGCCGCTGCGCGATCCCGTGAAGAACATCGTCTTCAACGCGAGCGAGGAGGACGTGGACCGCGTGTACGTGGCCGGCCGGCTGGTGGTCGACGGGGGGCGGGTGCTGGCCGCCGACGAGGCGGCGATCCTGCGCGCCCTCCAGGCCGGGGGCGAGCGCATGTGGCCGGAGATGGTCAAGCACGACTGGGCGGGCCGACCCGCCGACCAGCTCTCGCCCCAGACCTACCCCGAGTGGGACGCCTAGCCAGTCTCGTGTGCTGAGTCCGCGATGTGCCGACAGAGCGCCAGGCGGGGCGGGGGTCCTCCCCGCGGGACACGCTGAGTGGCGGAGCGCTGCCGGCACTCGATGGGGCCACGAGATGGGTGGTGGGTGGCTTCGGCAACCCGCAGAAGATACGGTCCCGCGGGGAGGACCCCCACCCCACCCGGCGCCGTGAGTCGACGAACCTTCGCCTCGGGACACTAGCCCCGGTTCTCCGGCCGATACCATGGGCCGATACGTCGTCCGCCGGCTGCTCCAGACGATCCCCGTGCTCCTCGGCGTGTCGCTCCTGGCCTTCGCCATCATGCACGTCGTGCCCGGCGATCCGGTGCGGCTGATCGCGGGGCCGGATGCCCCGGAGGAGGTGGTCCAGCGCATTCGCGGCCAGCTCGGCCTGGACCGGCCGCTCCACGAGCGGTACCTGTCGTTTCTGGGGCGCGCGCTCCAGGGCGACCTCGGCCGCTCTCTCCGATCCCGCGCCCCCGTGACCGACGAGGTGCTCCGGCGCTTCCCCGCCACCCTCGAGCTCACCACCGTGAGCATGCTGGTCGCGGTGGCGGTGGGGATCCCCCTCGGCCTCGTGGCCGCGGTGCGGCGGTCGACGTGGATCGACTACCTCGCCATGGGCACGTCGCTGTCGACGCTGTCGCTGCCGATCTTCTGGGTAGGCATCGTGGCCATCTGGCTCTTCAGCCTGCAGCTCGGCTGGTTCCCGGTGTCCGGCCGCGGCGGGCCGGTGTGGGAGTGGAACGGGCTCCGCCACATCGCGCTGCCGGCCTTGACCCTGGCAACCGCGTCGGTGGCCATCATCAGCCGGCTCACCCGGTCGGGCATGCTCGACGTGCTCGGGCGCGAGTTCATCACGACGGCCCGGGCCAAGGGCGTCTCGCCCCTCGGCGTGGTGGGCAAGCACGCGCTCAAGAACGCGCTCATTCCGGTGGTCACGGTGGTGGGCCTGCAGTACGGCTTCCTGCTCGGCGGCGCGGTGGTGACGGAGACGATCTTCGCCTGGCCGGGCGTCGGGCGCCTCGCCATGACCTCCATCCTCCAGCGCGACTATCCGGTGGTGCAGGGCTGCGTGCTGCTGGTGGCGGTGCTGTTCGTGCTGATCAACCTCGCCGTCGATCTTCTCTACAGCTGGCTCGACCCGCGGATCCGGTTCGAATGACGCCCGGATCCCGGGAGATGGCGGAGCACGGGGCGCCCGGCGCGGGGTCCGCGCCCGCTTCCGCGGGCCCCATGTCGGACGCGGCGATGACCTGGCGGCGGTTCTCGTCGCATCGACTGGCCGTGGTCGGGCTCGCCGTCATCCTCACCCTCGTCCTGCTCGCCGTCTTCGCCCGGACGGTGGCGCCGCACGATCCGATCCGCCAGGACCTGCCGCGCGCCCTGGAGGGCCCGTCGCGCGAGTTCCCCCTGGGAACGGACGAGTTCGGGCGCTGCCTGCTGAGCCGGATCCTCTACGGGGCGCGGATCTCGCTCGTGGTCGGGATCATCGCCACCGCCATCGGCGCGGGGGCGGGCGTGATCCTCGGCCTCGTCGGCGGCTACTTTCCGCGGCTCGACGGCCTGGTCATGCGGAGCATGGACGTGCTCCTGGCGTTTCCCGGCATTCTGCTGGCCATCGCCATCATGGCCGCGCTGGGCCCGAGCCTGCTCAACGTCATGATCGCGGTGGGGATTCGCTCCATCCCGAGCTTTGCCCGGGTGACGCGGTCCATGGTGCTGGCCCTGAAGGAGCTCGACTTCGTCCAGGGCGCCCGCGCCCTCGGAGCCGGGCACCCGCGCGTGCTGTTCCGCCACATCTTGCCGAACAGCGTGTCGCCGCTTCTGGTGTTTTCCTCCCTGCAGGTGGCCACCGCCATCCTCCTCGCCGCCATCCTGTCCTTCCTCGGCCTCGGCGTGCAGCCGCCGACACCGGAGTGGGGCAAGATGGTGAGCGATGGGCGCAACTACCTGATGGAGGCGCCCCACGTCTCGCTGTTCCCGGGGATCGCCATCTTCCTCACCGTGATGGGCTTCAACTGCCTCGGCGACGGCCTGCGCGACGCGCTCGACCCCCGGGTCCGCGGCAAGGCCGCGGAGTGACGCCGCGTCGACTGTCCCCCGGACCGCTCATGTCGTCGAGGACCCCGGTGAGCGTGGCGCGCCGTCAGCGCCATCTGCTCCGATCCCCTGGCGTCCTTGGCGGCGGTTCCACCCGCGTTGCTCCGGTGATCCGGCCGAGGGCAAGGCCCGGCACGCGTTCGAAGTGCCGGCGGTTCCTGGTGAGGAGCATGCCCCCGCGGGCGAGGACGATGCTGGCGATGAGGCTGTCGGCCATGCCGATCTCGCGGCCGCTTCGCGCGAGCGTGCGCCGGACCTCGGCGGCGGCGTCGGCGCTGGCCTTGTCGAGGACAAGGGCGGGAAGGCGAGCCTGACCGCAGCGGTCAGTCGCGCTCGCCTGTGCCCTGGAAGCGGCTGCCCTCCGCCGCGAAGAGCACGTTGAACGTGGTCAGGCTCCCGTAGCAGCGGGTGATGTAGCCCTGGAGGTCGAGCTTCTCCTCGGCGGCCAGGCTGGGGTGGCCGTTCACCTTCTGCTCGAGCACGCGCAGGCGATCGCGCACCTGGACGATCTTCTTGAAGAACGCCTCGATGGGGACGTCCCGGGCCTGGGTGTCCGCCTTGCCCGGGACCAGCCGGAGGGTGCCGCC
>DATKEI010000232.1:0-6804 GCA_035544455.1 Binatia bacterium
CACGCGGGTGCTGGTCAGCGAGTCCCCGACCAACCCCTACAACCGCGTCACGGACATGGAGCGCTTCGCCGCCATCGGCCGGCGCCATCGCGTGAAGACGCTCATCGACGCCACCTTCGCCACGCCGTACAACCAGCGCCCTCTCGAGTGGGGCGTCGACCTGGTCGTGCACTCGGCGACCAAGTACCTGGGCGGGCACAACGACCTGCTTGCCGGGGCGCTCCTCGGCTCGCGGGATCTCGTGCAGGGCGTGCGCGGGCTGCAGGGCATCACGGGGGCCGTGGTCGATCCGTTCGCCGCCTTTCTGCTCGTGCGCGGGCTGAAAACGCTCGCCCTGCGCGTGGAGCGCCAGAATGCCAGCGCCCAGGCCATCGCCGAGTTCCTGGCCGCGCATCCGCGCATCGCGGCGGTCCACTACGCGGGGCTGCCGAGCCATC
Source organism: Binatia bacterium (assembly GCA_035544455.1). Lineage (GTDB taxonomy): Bacteria > Methylomirabilota > Methylomirabilia > Rokubacteriales > CSP1-6 > DATKEI01. Next base: position 438 of record DATKEI010000232.1, read on the forward strand.
CCGAGCACGATATCGCCCGCAAGCAGATGCGCGGCTTCGGCGGAGTGGTGTCCTTCGAGGTCCAGGGCGATCTCGACACGGCCTCCCGCGTCGTCGACGCCTGCCAGATCCCCCACATCGCCGCCTCGCTGGGCGGCGTCGAGACCCTCATCGAGCAGCCGGCGGTGATGAGCTTCTACGAGCTCACGACCGAGGAGCGCCTGCAGATCGGGATCAGGGACACCCTCATTCGCTACGCCGTCGGCATCGAGGACGCCGACGACCTCATCGCCGACCTCGCCCAGGCCCTCGACCGCGCGACCGGGGTCTGACCGAGGGCGCTGCCCGGGCGGGCTTCCCGCCCGGGCAGCGCCGTGCCTTCCGGAACACTACCGAGATGAGTCGGCCCGTGCGGGGCGGACGTGCGGAGACGGGCCGGGCTCAGCGCGGGGAGGCGGTCAGACGGGGCGAGGGCTCGCCCACGTGGATGTGCGCCCCGGTGGACGCGCCACCCACGCGCCCGCGGAAGGCCAGGAACGAGACGCCCTGCGCACGCAGCCACGCCATCATCGCCTGGCCCTCCAGGCTGTCCGGGTGCACGGCGACGTCGATGGCGTTCCGGTGGTCGAAGCCGAGGCGGTCGTGCAGGGCGGTCTGTCCGGCCGCGCTCAGGGGGAGCGGGCGGCCGAAGCGCTCGACGAAGAACTGCTGGAGGCGGGCCGTCACCGCCGCGGACCACGGCGAGGCACCGGCATAGCGGATGAGCGTCGGCAGCTCCCGGAGGTCGCCGGGCTCGGGCAGGGGAAGGGCGGCCACCTCGGGCGCGGCCTCGGCCTCGGCGATGACCTCGTCCACCTGCGCGATGGAGGCCCTGGTGGCGTCGGCGGCGGCTCGGGCCGCCGCGGCGATCCGCTCGCTGTCCTCCGCCTCGAGGCGCGACAGGATGCCTCGGGCGGCAAACTCCCGGCGCTGCTGCGCCGTCGCCGTGGCCCGCGCGGCCGCCTGCTCCTGGAATGGGATCAGCCGCTCCAGGCTCGCCCGGTACTCGCGGGCGACGCGCGCCTGCTCGACCCGCGCCGCCTCGAGCGCTTCCGCGGACGGCCCGCGGATCTGCGCTCCGGCCGCCCCGGCCCCCAGGGCGAGTGACAGCGCAGCCATCCACGCGGCGGCCATCGCCGCCCGGCGGGGCGGGCCGCCCCGCCGGCTCCCGCCGCCGCGGCCGGCGCTCCCCGCACGGCCGGAGGCCGTGCCCGCCTCGACGGGCCCTGGCCCAAGGGTAGCCCTCTCTCTCTCCGAGGTGATCATGTCCCACGCGGGGAGAGAGGCAAGGGGGCGCCCACCACCCATCTCGTGGCCCCATTGAGTGCCGGCAGCGTTCCGCGACTCAGCGTGTCCCGCGGGGAGGCCCCCACCCCGCCTGGCGCTTTGTCGGCACATTTCTGACTCAGGACACTAGTGCATGACCAGGCCGCCTGTCACGTTGATGGCCTGGCCGGTCATGTAGGCCGACTTCGGAGAGGCCAGGAAGCCGACGACGCGCGCCACGTCCTCGGGCTGCTCGATGCGCCCGAGGGGGATCTGGGCCACCCGCTGCCGCGTGTACTGGCCCGGGGCCAGGCCCATGAGGCCCACCCCGGCTTCCCGGTCGACCTGGGCGATCATGTCCGTCTCCACGATTCCCGGGCAGACGCAGTTGGCGCGGATCCCGTCCCCGGCATGGGCCAGGGCCAGGCTCTTTGTCATGCTGATGACCGCGGCCTTGGTGACGCCGTAGACGAGCGACGTCCGGAGCCCCATCTTGCCGGCCATCGAGGCCAGGCTGATGATGTTGCCGCGGCCGGCGCCGATCATGGCGGGCAGGACGGCCTGGGTCGCGAAGAAGACGGCCTTGGCGTTGACGCCCATGAGCCGATCCCAGTCGGCCTCGGTCACGTCAAGGGTGACCATCGACTTGTGGATCCCCGCGTTGTTCACGAGGATGTCGATCCTCCCGAACTCTCCCATCGCCGCGTCCACCATGGCGCGGAGATCGACGGGGCGCGTCACGTCGGTCTGTACCGCGGCGGCCCGGCGGCCGAGACGGCGAACCTCGTCGGCCGTCTGCGCCCCGCTGGTCGCGTCGATCTCGGCGACGACCACGTCGGCGCCCATGTTCGCCAGCTCCCGAGCGATGGCCTGCCCGATGTTGCGCCCACCGCCCGTCACGATCGCCACCTGACCCGCGAGCTCCATGTCGATCCTCCCGGGCGTCTCCGCCGTCCAGCATCGCTTCTTGCCAGGGTCCCACGGCGGCCGCCTCGCTGCATCCCCTCGCCCCGGCCCGGGGGGACGCTCCGCAGCCGGTCCTCAGAAGCCGAGGAACATCAAGGCCGCCGTGCTCGCGCATGACGAGGGCCTGCATTGAAGCCTCCTCGGTTCGAGTCAGTAGAGTTGAGAGCTGCGAGATTGTAGGCGCTGGCCATGTCCTCTCGCCAGACCCGGGTGCAAGACGCGGGCGACGCCGAGCCCCCGGTTCTGGCATCATCCGTGAGGCCAGGCCCGAGGCCGGGCCGAGCGGGAAAACGTTCACCCCACGGGGAGGAGAGCGCGGATGGCGAGGCTCGCCGGCAAGGTCGCGTTGATCAGCGGGGGCGCGCGGGGCATGGGGGCGGTCGAGGCCCAGCTGTTCGCGCGCGAGGGGGCCAAGGTCGTCATCGGGGACGTCCTCGAGGCCGAGGGCACGCAGGTGGAAGCGGCCATCCGGGACGCCGGAGGCGCGGCCGCCTTTGTCCGCCTGGACGTGACCAGCGAGGGGGACTGGCGCGTCGCGGTGGACATCGCCGTCAGCCGCTTCGGCAAGCTCGACGTCCTGGTCAACAACGCCGGGATCGGCGGTCCGGGCCGCGTCGAGGACACGACGCTCGAGGCGTGGAACCGGGTCATGGCGGTGAACGCCACGGGGGTGTTCCTGGGGACGCGGACGGCCATCCCCGCCATGCGCGCGGCGGGCGGTGGCTCGATCGTCAACATCTCGTCCCAGCTCGGGCTCGTAGGCGTCGACACCACGAGCGCTCAGTACCAGGCGTCCAAGGGGGCGGTGCGCCTGTTCACCAAGGCGACGGCCATCCAGTACGCGCCGGACCGGATCCGGGCCAACTCCGTGCATCCCGGGCCGATCGCCACGCCCATGACCGCGGCGCGGCGCGCCGACCCCGAGCACTACCAGCTCGCAATCTCGCGCATCCCTCTCCGGCGCTACGGCGAGCCGGAGGAGGTGGCCTACGGGGTTCTCTACCTGGCCTCCGACGAGTCCGCCTTTGTCACCGGCAGTGAGCTTGTGATCGACGGCGGGTGGACTGCCCAGTAGGTGGGGACACGGGGGCGCCGGGCGAGCGGCCGGCCCCGGGGCCCGTCCCGATCCGGGCGGAAGGGGGCCGCCTACGGCTTGGAGGCGGCAAGCGCCTCGTCGAGCGCCGCCTTGAAGGTCGCGAAGGGCACGGCGCCGCGGATGACCCGAAGCACCTTCACCGTCGGGCTGCCCGGCTCCTGCAAGCCGATGAAGAAGGTCGGCGTCCCCCGGACACCCCCTTGGGTCCCGGCCGCAAAGTCGGCGCGTATGCGGGCCACATGCGCGCCGCCCTGCATGCACGCATCGAACGCGCCCGGGTCGAGGCCCAGCGCCCCGGCGTGGGCGCGGAGGTCGGCGGCCGAGAGCGCGCGCTGATTCGAGAAAAGGCGCTGGTGCATCTGCCAGAACTGGCCCTGGTCCCCGGCGCAGCGCGCGGCCTCGGCCGCCGGCAGGGCCCGCCCATGGACGGCCTCGAGGGGAAAATCGCGAACCGCGTACCGCATCTTCCCGGATGTGACGTACTCCGCCTCGATCTGGGGGAGGGTCTGCCGGACGTGGCGCGCGCAGAAAGGGCACTCGTAGTCCGTGAACTCGACCAGCACCAGCCGGGCCTTCTCATCGCCCTTGACGGGCGCACCGTCCAGACTCAGGTCGAGATTCGCGGGCGCCTCGGCCGCCGGCGCCTCTCGCCCGCGCAGGAGGCTCTTGATCTCCTGGAGCTCGCGGTAGAGCGCGGCCTGCCCGGCCTTCAGGGACTCGAGCTCCTTGCGGATCGCGCTCACCGCGTCGTCCGCAGGCTGGGCGGCGAGGGCGGACGCCCAGCCCAGGACGGCGAGGGCGGCGAGGGCGAGGCTCAGGCGGGGCCTCGACGGATGGCCGCGGCGGCCCGGGGACCGGCCGCCTCGACGCGGTCCGGGGTCCGGCCTCGAGGTGACCGGCCCATCGGCCGGCCCGAGCGTCCAGGGGCCGGCCGACGCCCCCTCGGCCGTCATCGACACGCCGGCCTCGCCCGGTCGCGCCGGCTTCCCCGGCGCTTTCGGGGTATGCTGCGCGTGTCCGAGTCGCGATCCCGAACACCCTATGATTGCCTCGATCCGTCTCATCTCGCCCTACAGCATGCCACAGCTCTGCTCGTCGGCGCTCGACCGCCGAACCCGCAGGGTCCGGGTGGGCCGGTGCCACGGGCTGAGGGCCCCCGGTCCCGCCGGCGCCGGCCTCGGACCCGCGCCGGCGTGAGCGGCAGCCCGGATCCCGTGCCCGCGATGTCCAGCTCCACGGATCAGCCCCGCGCCGCCCTGCGTGTGCGGGACGTGATCGCGCTCATGGTGGGTGTCGTCGTCGGCGTAGGCATCTTCCGCACGCCCTCCCTGGTGGCGGCCAACGCCGACAGTGGCGCCTTCGTCATGATCGTGTGGCTGGTCGGGGGGATCGTGTCGCTGGCGGGCGCCCTCTGCTACGCGGAGCTGTCGGCGACGTATCCGCATGCGGGCGGCGACTATCACTACCTCTCGCGCGCCTTCGGGCCGCGGCTGTCCTTTCTCTTCGCCTGGGCCAGGCTGAGCGTGCTCCAGACGGGGTCCATCGCGATCCTGGGTTTCGTCTTCGGGGACTACGCCACCCAGGTCCTGCCCATGGGTCCATACTCGCCGGCCCTGTATGCCGCCGGCGCCGTGGTGCTGTTGACCGCGGTCAACGTGGCCGGCGTCCGCCACAGCATGCGTGCCCAGCGACTGCTCACGCTGCTCGAGATCGCCGGCGTCCTCCTCGTCGTCTTTGCCGGGCTCGTCATCGCCATGCCGGCCACCGCCCAGGACGCCATCCCGCGATTGCCGTCGGCGTCCGCGCTGGGCCTCATGATGGTATTCGTGCTCCTCACCTACGGGGGATGGAACGAGGCCGCCTACGTCTCCGCCGAGGTCCGCGAGCCGCGCCGGAACATGGCGCGCGCCCTCGTCGGGGGGATCGCCATCGTGACCGTGCTCTACGTGCTGATCAACCTCGCCTACCTGCGCGCCCTCGGGGTGCACGGCATGGCCGACTCGCAGGCGGTGGCCGCCGATGTTCTCGATCGCGCGTTCGGCGCGAGCGGGGCCTGGATGGTCACACTGCTGGTCGTGGTGGCCACCCTCACCTCGGCCAACGCCACCATGATCACCGGGGCCCGCACCGCCTACGCCCTCGGCCGCGACGTCCCCCTCCTGTCCTTCCTCGGGCACTGGCACGGCCCCACCGGCACGCCGATCAACGCGCTCATCGTCCAGGGCGCGGTGGCGCTCGCGCTGGTGGCCATGGGAGGGGCCACGCGCCGCGGCTTCGAGACCATGGTGGAGTACACGGCGCCCGTGTTCTGGAGCTTCTTCTTCCTGACCGGACTGTCGCTCTTCGTCCTGCGCCGGCGCGAGGCGGCCATGGTGCGGCCGTTCCGCGTCCCGCTCTATCCGCTGACCCCGCTGGTGTTCTGCGCGACGTGCGCGTACCTCTTCTACGCGAGCCTCGCCTACACCGGATTCGGCGCGCTGGTGGGCCTGATGGTCGTCGGCAGCGGCATGGTCGTGCTGCTGGTGGCATCGCCCCGGCCCGCGCTCGTCGACCGATCGCCCCGCGCGGTCGATCATCCGGGATCCCCGTCCTGAAAGGAGCTCGTTCATGATTCTGCGGACGCTTCGGAGCTGGCCCGTCCTCGTGCTCGGCGCCCTCACCCTGGTCGCGTGCGCGGCGGCCCAGGTGTCCACGCCGCCCCAGCTGTCCACGCCGCCCCAGCTGTCCACGCCGCCCCTCGACGTCCCGTACGTGCCCACACCCGAGCCGGTGGTGGCCCAGATGCTCAAGATGGCCCAGATCCGGCCCAGGGACGTCGTGTACGACCTCGGATCCGGCGACGGCCGCATCGTCATCACCGCGGCGCGCCAGTATGGCACCCGCGGGGTCGGCTTCGACATCGACCCCGCGCGCATCCGCGAGGCCAAGGCCAACGCCGAGAAGGCCGGGGTGAGCGACAAGGTGACGTTCGTTCAGGAGGACATCTTCAAGGCCGACATCCGGCCGGCCACCGTGGTCACC
>DATKEI010000233.1:0-4170 GCA_035544455.1 Binatia bacterium
CGGGCTGACCCACACCGTCGTCCTGCCCGTGTCCGCCGACGGCGATCCCGCCACCCTCTGGCGGACCATGCGCACCTTCGGCTCCGGAGCGCCCCCCTCACCCTGACCTATTCCTCCTCCGGGGCGAGGAACCGCGATGACGGGGCGAGGAACCGCGATGACTCGCTCTCCCTCGGAGAGGGAAGAGCCTGGGGCGGCGAGGCGATTCACCACCGGCTGCCGAGACCGCCGGGGTGTGTCGAGCCGACCTGTTCGCGGTGACCACGGGTCAGACGGGGGTCGGCGCCGCGCGTGTGTGGCAGCGCCTGTCGGTGCTCGGACTGCAGGTGTGCAAGCGCCGTGATGCGTTCCCGCGCGCGTTGACCTGCTGACCTCGGCCCCGACGTGACGGCAGTGGCCACGCCGCTCGCCCGGCTCGGCCCCCAGGGCTGCAGCGCGTGATGTCAGGACCTCGCCCGGCCCGGGCCGAGGGCACCTGCGTCCGCCTGCCCGCCAGGCACCCGCATCGCCATTGTCGTGATCGATGCTGGGAACCTGGCGCCTGCCGACGGGCTCAGACCCCGCGTCCTGGCCAGGCGCGGTGGCGCACGCGTCGCGGCGTCGTTCTGTCTCAGGGTCGCCGATCCGGACCCTTGAAGTTGACAGCACGACCGCAACCATGTAAATTTCTACCCATTCTATCCCGGGAATGATGACCGCGTAGTCAGCTTTGGCTTGGTTCCAGTTGACGTCCGCATCCGCACGAACGGATTCGGTTGCAGTGCCTGAGCTCCAGCGTGGGATGAGCGGTCCGAGGACGTCCGCATGCCCCGAAGGCGCCAGCGTCGAAGGCCGGTGTCGGACACCTTGGGCAATCCCGCCTGGGCCATCTCGATCCCGATCGACCCGCTCCGGACTGGTCCGGACTACCCAAACAGAGAGGAGTAACCAGATGCGCGTCCCCGGGTGGCTTGCTGCAGCCGTGTCCGCCACGGTGGTCCTTCAGCTGTTCGCCGCCGTATCGCCCGTCGCGTCCCAGGAGAACGCCGTCCCCGATCCGCAGGGCCCCTTTGTCATCTGTAGTGACCAGCGGTACGCCCTGTGTGCCGAGGCCCGGTGCACCACGTACAACGGCGTCGCCTACTGCGAATGCGTCGTCTTGAGAGGCGACAGCATCAGCCTTCAACTGGACATCCCGACCCCCGACGGGGAAAAGAACGTCTGCGACGTGAACGCGCAGGGCAAGACGCATGGCTACATGGTGAGCACGTACAGCCTGCCGCCCGACGCCGAGAAGGGCGGCTCCTCCGCGGCGTACACGTGCCCCGGAACAGCGAACCAGGGCAGTGGAGTGCCAGCGCCGGTCGCGTATGGCCAGTGTGACGGGGGAATCTGCTTTACCAGTACCACCAGGAAGAGCCTCGATGATGGCGAGCTACAGCGGGAGATCACATGCTCTTGTCCGATCTCGACGAGCGCGACGCCGGGCAGCGCAGACGCGCTCGGATATCAGATCTTTGGCCCGTATCATCCACAGGCTCCGGTCGGGCAACGATGTGACCCCAGCGGGTGTGCGGCGTGCAGTGTCCCGAATCCCACTGCCAATGGAAGCGTCATCCCCGTTGGTGCCCCGACCGGATCCGGGAGACTCCTGACCGAGCTGCTGCTGGGATCGACTCCGCCTCTCAATGAATGTCTCTGTGAATGCCCCGCGGATGGGCCCTGCACAGTGCGGGACGATACCACCCAGTAGCGCGCGCGGTATCCGCGCGCCTCGCCTCGGGCAGGCCTTGCTTAGCCGCGAACTCCAGGCAGGCCGAGGAGCGCCCGGTCGCTCCGGGCGATCGTCGCGGACGGGGTGACGACGTCGGCGGCCGGGCGCGCGCGGGCCCGCGCCGCACGGACCGGCCGCCTACCCGCCGAGCAGCAACCGCTCGATCCGCTCCAGGGCGGCGTCGGCCCGCGCGCGCACGGACGCATCGTCGAGGCTGCCGAAGGGATGCGGCACGACCACGAACGGGTAGCCCGGCAGCCCGTTGAGCTCGGCCATGGCGTTGCCGGTGGGCACGAATGGCTCGGTCACGACGGCAACGGCCGGGATGCCCCGCTTCTCGAGGGTGATGGCGTCGAGCACACTGCCCGACGAGCAGCTCCCTCAGTCGCCGATGGCGGTGACCACCGCTGCGCACCGCAGGGCGAGCATCCTGGCGTCGTCGGGCGGGGCCGGGGCGCTCGCGTTGGCCTTGGTGACGCGGACGATCTCCGCGACGCCGTGGCGGGCCCGCAGGTGCTCGGCCACGTGTTCGAGGAACGCCATGCCGTGGGTCTTGCCGTTGGCGAGGAGCCCGAGCGTCGCGCCGGACAGGCGCGCCGGACGGGCCGCGCGCGCCGCCGTCCGGGGCGGCACCGCGCGCAGGGTGGGGTCGAGGATGCGCATCATGTGGGAACCTCCCTGGTGACGAAGGGCACGCTGCGGCCGCGGCTCCACGCCGGGAAGAAGGCGCTGTGCCCCCCCGCCGCTCCGCCACCGGCGCAGAGCAGGATATCGTCGGGGCCGAGGCCGCGATGGACCGGGATGGCCTCGTCGCCGGGCAGCACGCGCGCGTGCGCATGGGGCTCCGTGGGCGCGGTGGCCGCGCCGCCGGGCGCGCGCCCGTAGAGCCAGCGGCGCATCTCCTCGCTCACGAGGAACTGCGCCTCGACCTTCCCGGCGCGCTTGAGGTCGGCCAGCGGCCGCCGGGCGTGTTCGTAGAGCCACGCCTGGGTCCGCGCCCGCGACCAGCCGGCGCGCGCCAGGTGCTGCGCGTGCTCGGGAGCCAGGACGATGACCGACCGGCCCGGGCTCAGGCTGGCCAGGCCCGCCATGGCGTCAGCGAACGAGAGGAGCAGGGTCTCGGGCTCGCTGGCCGCGTGGACGAGGACGTTGTGGCCTGACTCCGCGGCGAACACGGTCACCGCCGATTGCCCGGACGACAGGCCACGCGAGACGTGCAGCGGTTCCCACGGGCTCGCCGTCTCGTGCTCGGCGAAGCAGAGCGTGTATTTCCCCGCCCAGCCCTGCGTCGACTGGTCGAGCACGCCCGGCCGGCAGCCCAGGCAATTCAGCAGCACGAGCCGGAGCACCCGGCCGATGGTGGCGTTGGCGCGCACCCCGGGGCCGAAGAGGTTGCCGCCCGCGTGCAGGCCGATCGCCTCGCGCACGGGCCCGTTGACGATGACCATCAGCGCTGCGCCGCCGGTGCTGGTCGCCGGGCCGTGCAGCTTGAACTCGGGATCGCCGACGGCCGAGAGCGCCGCGCCAACCACCGGGAAGTACTCGGGCCGGCAGCCGGCCATCACGGCGTTGATCGCCGCGTGCCAGGCGGTGACGGCGCGGTCGCGGACCGGCTCGTGCAGGAGCACCTCGTCGGCGCGCCACGGACCGCCCGCGAGCATCCGCTCCACGAGCGGGACGGTGGGCGGCACCACGGGCAGGCCGTCCGTCCACTCCTGGGCGAAGCACGTCTCGATCGCCTGCCAGGGATCGTCGACGTCGACGCCGGGATGATCGGGGATGCGCATGTCGAGCTCGAGTCCCGGCCGCTGTCGCCCGGGCCCTCGCCGGATTCTATGCGAGCGCCCGGGAAAGGAGAAGGACGTCTCTCTCGCCAGCCTCGTCTCGTGCAGCGGCCGCGAATCGGCCGCTGCACGAGACCCCACCGTTCGAACCACGCACCGGCCGTCGCCCTCCCCCGAGGCCGCGGCCCCGGTCCATCGAGCCGGGCAGGTCCGCGGGACGTGCTCAGGATTGTTCTTGACAGAGGCAACACATTGAGTGTTGTATGCAACAGCTGATGCAGCAATCGGATCGAGCGGACCCAGCCGTACCTACAGTGGCCGGATGGTGAACTCCCAGTCGCCGCAAGTATTGGATAGCGCGCACCGTTTCGGTGGGGAACTGAAGACGCCATGGATGCCTGGCTGGTCCTGATCGTGAGCCTGCCGCCGCACCCCTCGAGCCTCCGGGTGCGGGCGTGGCGGAAGCTCCGGGCGTTCGGGGCGGTGGCGCTGAAGAACTCGGTCTACCTGCTGCCGGCCACCGCCGAGCACGCCGAGCGCGTGCAGTGGCTCACCCAGGACGTCCAGCGGGACGGGGGGGAGGCCACCCTCCTGCGCGTCGAGCGCATCGAGAACATGGCCGATGCCGAGGTC
>DATKEI010000234.1:0-4720 GCA_035544455.1 Binatia bacterium
CAAGAGACACCCAAAGATTCCTCGGGTGGCGGTCCTGTCACCTGAGGGAGTCCCAGGTGGATTCGTCCTCGAGACGGCGACTTCCGCCCGTTGCGGTCGACTGGCGCGGAGCATGGCGAAACTCTCGCCGATGGCGCGCCAAGTCTTGACACCCAGCCCTCGCCGTGTATTCCATGGCCATAGCGGCCTGGGTGTCGGGCCGCGATCGAGGACATTTCCGCGGGAGGTGAGGATGGACACGCCACCGGACCACCGACCCGCGCCGGCGGGATCGCCCTAGAGCTTTCGCGGGAGCCCGTCGGCGCCACCCAAGCGTGAACGTGATCCCGGCTCGCGCCGGGATGCGGGCCCACGGCAGGCCCGCACATTGACGTGAGGCAGCCGGGCGAGGGCAGCGTACTCTCGCCCGGCCCTCTGCCGCCTTTCCCGAGATGGTCCCCGCGTTAGCCCGGCGTCGCCCCCTTCCGACAGACTTTCCGATACCATGCGCTCGGATTCCGGGTCCCCCTCGAGCGCTTTCCGCGGGTAGCTCGCCCCGTTTCGTCGGAAAGGTCTGGAAATGCAGAACCTTTCGAGCTAGGCTCTTGCGGCGTGCCCTCGGGTCGAGGGCCGGGCAGGTTCCTGGCGCGCCGGCGCCGCAAACGAATCCCGATTCTGGCAGCCCGAGGAGGATCCGCATCGTGGTGTGGGCATCGGCTAGATTGACGGCAGGAGTGCTGTTCGGCTTCCTCGCGCTGGCTCTGGGAGGCTGTGGCGGCCTGCTCGACCGCGATGTGTTCCTGCTCGCCCAGGTTCCTGCCGCCAGCTCCGAGCCCGACGCCTGGGACCCCGTCTCGCCGATCCCCGTTCGCGCCTCCCGCCAGCCGGTTTCCGGCGCCGACGCCAGCCTCGCCGAGCCGGCTCCCCCGACAAGCTCGCCGGACCCGGGGCGGACGACTTCCCCGGCGTCACGACCGCTTCCGGACACGACCTCCGAGGGTTACGTCCCGGGGGCAACCGCGCAGGTCGCGCCCGGCGATCGAGGGGCTCCGCTGGGTGCGATGCTCCCGCCGGGGGCCGCCGAAGTCGATCCGGACCCTCCCGTCCTCGACGGCGCCTCGTTTGCCCTGGATGATCTGTACTCTGCCCCGCCCGGCCTCGATCTCGCCCCGCTGATAGCGTTCCACCCGATCTCCGACGAGACCCTGGTGAGGATCATGCTCGGCCTCGGAGAATGGCCGACCCTGGTCGCCCAGGCCTCGACGGAGTGGAACGACCTCGACGAGAGCGCGGAGTACGACCCGTGGGAGCCGTTCAACGAGACCATGTTCAACTTCAACCTCGACCTCGACCGCTACGTCCTCAAGCCCGTCGCCGAGGTCTGGGACAAGGCGCTCCCGGACGAGCTCAAGCAGATGATCGCGCGGGGGTTTGACAACTTCCGCTCCGTGTCGCGAATTGTCAACAGCCTCCTCCAGGCCAAGTGGTCCAAGGCGGGGACCGAGACGAGTCGCTTCCTGATCAACAGCACCGTGGGGATCGTCGGGCTCTGGGACATGGCGCGCCAGGAATTCGGCCTCGAGCGCCCCGATCCCGAGGACTTCGGCCAGACCCTCGGGGTGTGGGGCATCGACGCCGGACCGTACCTTGTCCTGCCCGTTCTCGCCCCCACCACGGTGAGGGACATCATCGGGCGGGTCGTCGATGGCTTCATGAACCCGGTGTCCTATTTCACCCCGTTCCTGGGGAGCATCGGGCTGTTCCTGGGCGACACGATCAACGACCGCGCCCTCAACCTCGAGCTCTTCCAGGGGTTCGAGGAAACCACCCTCGACTTCTATACCGCGGTGCGGAACGCCTACCTGTCCCGGAGAGCGCACCAGATCCGCGACTGATTGCTGGCCATGAGCACCGCGCACTGCCGGGAATCATGGGTGCTGATGTCTCTCGCGGGACCGCGCAGCAGGGGTTCCTTCCGGGACGCTCGTAGCGGGACCCCGGGGGGCCGGCCACGGGCGAGGAAGAGAGGTCCCCGACATGCCGGCAGCATCATGCCGGAAGGCCGCCGTCTGCGCTTCAGCGCGAGGAGCGGCTGAGCCGGCCGAGGGCCCGCGCCGCGGCCCGGCGGCGCTTCGAGAGCCGGCGGGGATTGCCCTTCCGGGGCCCTCGAGGCACCTCGTCCTCTTCGGGCTTCGGGCCGGGCGCGTCATCCCAGGCATCATCCCGACCAGGACCGGTTGGGCTGGACGCGACCGAGCGTCGCCGGGTCGCCTCCAGCCGGTTCAGGAAGGCGTCTGCCGCCACGGCGATCGCACCCGCGCGGACAGCGGCCCGCTGCACCTCCCGGTCGTTCGACACGACCGCGCCACCCCGGGTGGCCATGCGGGCCAGAACGGCGTCGGCCGTCTCCCGCGCGCTCGAGAAGACCACGGCGACGCCGGCCGCCCCCGACTTCGCGCCTCCCGCCTTCGCGCCGTCGAAGACGACCGTGAACCGATCGCCCGAGGCGCCGGATGCTTCCGAGAGCCAGCGGCACAGCGCCGTCCGGCCGGCCTCGAGGCTTTCGGCCTCGCGCCCGGCCAGCTCGGGCGAGCGACGGATCACGTTGTAGCCGTCCACGAGCCAGTTCACGCCCGCATTGTACGCCGGGACCCCGCCCCGCCAACCTTCGTCCGGCCGGCGGCGGCCCGCCCTGCCAGACTGGGAACGAAAGTACCCAGACACTAAATAGTGGTTGACGCGACCACGGCGACCCCAATATCTTGGGGGTCGCCCCTTGGCGCCGTAACGACGCCGCAACAATCTGGCTCGCTCCCGAGAACACTCACGCACGCGCAGCAGGAGGTCGCAATGAAGATCGCCCGCCGCTTCACACGAGAGGCCCAAAGTCCTTTCGCCGGGATCGAGTTCGAACTGCGGACATCGGAGATCCGCAACCCGGATGGCTCGGTCGTCTTCCGCCAGGAGGGCATCTCGGTGCCGGTGGGCTGGTCGGCGGTAGCCACTGACATCCTCGCCCAGAAGTACTTCCGGAAGTCCGGTGTCCCACAGATCACCCAGGACGGACGGCCACAGCTCGACGGCGCCGGCCGCCCGGTGCTGGGCGGAGAGCGCGATGCCCGCCAGGTCTTCCACCGGCTCGCCGGCTGCTGGACCCACTGGGGCGAACAGCACGGCTACTTTGACCGGCCCGACGACGCCCGCGCCTTCCACGACGAGCTGTGTCACATGCTGGCAAGTCAGATCGCCGCGCCCAACTCCCCTCAGTGGTTCAACACGGGCCTGCACCACGCCTACGGCCTGAGCGGTCCCGCCCAGGGCCACTACTACGTGGATCCGGCATCCGGCGCCCTCACCCGGGCGACGTCGGCGTACGAGCGGCCGCAGCCCTCGGCCTGCTTCATCCAGTCGGTCGCCGACGACCTCGTCAACGACGGCGGCATCATGGACCTCTGGACGCGCGAGGCGCGCATCTTTAAATACGGCTCAGGCACCGGCTCGAATTTCTCGACACTCCGGGGCGCGAACGAGGCTCTCTCGGGCGGCGGCAAGTCCTCGGGGCTGATGTCCTTCTTGAAGATTGGCGATCGGGCGGCAGCCGCGATCAAGTCGGGTGGGACCACGCGCCGGGCCGCGAAGATGGTGATTCTCAACCTCGACCACCCGGATATCTTCGATTTCATCCGGTGGAAGGTCGTGGAGGAGCAGAAAGTGGCCGCGCTCGTGGCGGGCTCGCGCCTGACCAGGCGCCGCCTGCAGGCGATCGTGGCCGCCTGCCGCATCGGCGACACGCTCGAGGCCGATCCGAAGCAGAATGCCGGGCTCCGCTCCGCCATCCGCGAGGCGCGTGCGGCCATGGTGCCCGACGGCTACATCCAGAAGACGCTCCAGCTCGCCGCCCAGGGCGTCAACGACGTGAGCTTCCCCGAGTTCGACACCGACTGGGACGGCGAGGCGTACTACACCGTCGCCGGACAGAACTCCAACAACAGCGTGCGGGTTCCGAACCACTTCTTCGACGTGCTCCGGCGCGGCGGCGACTGGGAGCTGACCCGCCGCACCGACGGCAAGGTGACTCGCCGCATCCCGGCCGCCACGCTCTGGGACGAGATCGCCCATGCCGCGTGGGCCTGCGCCGACCCCGGTGTCCAGTACGACACGACCATCAACGAGTGGCACACCTGCCCCGCCGACGGCCGGATCAACGCGTCGAACCCGTGTGTGACCGGCGACACGCTGGTGGCGACGGCCGAAGGGTGGCAGCGGATCGACGCGCTGGTGGGCAAGGTGGCGCGGATCATCGGCGCCGACGGCCTGCCTCACCTGGTGACGCGGATCTTCCCCACCGGGCGCAAGCCGGTGTTCGCGCTGACGACTCGCTCCGGCTACCAGGTGCGGATCACCGCCGATCATCCCGTGCTGACCGCGAACCGCGGGGACGTGCTCGTGAAAGACCTCGCCGCCGGCGATCGGATAGTCCTGGAGGGCCCGGGCTTCGGGCGCCGAACGCTGCCGGCCGGCGCGGCACTCGGCATCGGTGTCGCCGTCGGCGATGGCTGCCTGACCCGCGCCGCAATCAACGGCCGCGTGCAGGAGAGCGTCATCCTGACCATGCATGCCGCCGAGGCGCCGGTGCTGGCGGCCGTCGCCGAGGCAGTGAACGAGCAGAAGGCTCTCCTCAAGGCGGTGGGCTCGGTGGGTCGGAACGACGGCGTCGCCGTGACGCGCGGCGCGACGGGCG
>DATKEI010000235.1:0-4515 GCA_035544455.1 Binatia bacterium
CGCTCGGGAAACCCGTAGCCGGTGCGAAACGCGTCCAGGAAGTAGGTGAGCGGTATCGCCGCGGCCAGGGCCTGCGTCCACCCGGGCAGCACCGACACCGGGTAGTAGATGCCGGAGAGCATCAGGAAGAAGTTCACCGCGGCCCACGCCGAGGTCTCGGCCCGCGTCCCGAAGGTCAGCACGAGGGCGCAGACGAGAACCCCGATGATCAGCGCGCACAGGAAGCACCCGGCGAGGAACAGGGCGAGGCTGCCGGGCCCGGCCCCCATGAAGTCGAATCCGAACGCCCAGCTCCCGAGCACGGCCATGAGGCCGAAGACGGCGAGGCCGCGCATGACGCCCACGAGCCAGGACCCGATGGCGAGGTGCCGGATGCCGACGGGAGCCAGGAACTGGTGCTTCATGGACTTGGACCAGATGTCGAAGAGGACGGCGTAGGCCACGTCGAGCTGGCACACCTGGACGGTGGACAGCGCCACCGTCCCGACGAGGATGAACGCCGTCATCTCCGGCGTGAGCTCGAGAAAGCGCGTGAGCAGGCCGTGAGACAGCAGGGCCACCCCGGGCCAGAACGTGAGCTCGAAGACGAAGAACACGTTGCGCCGGGCCATGATGATGTTGCGGACGGCAAACGCCCAGACCCGGACGAGCTCGGCGCCGGGCCCCGCCGGCGCCGGGGCGCGCTCAGCGAGCGAGCTCAACGAAGACGTCCTCCAGATCGGGCTCCTTCACCTGGCAGTCGCGCACCATCGCGCCCTGCTCGTGGAGCCAGCGCAAGATCTCCGGCAGGCGCTTCTCGGCGACGTCGACCGTGCACTCGAGCCGCGCGGCCCGCCGGCGCACCTCGATCACCCCGGGCAGGTCCCCGAGGCCGGCCGGCTCCTCCGGATCCAGCCGCAGAGCGATGACGTCCCCGATCCGGATCTGGCGCTTGAGCGCGTCCGCCGGCCCCTGGGCCAGGATCTGTCCGCCCTTGATGAAGGCGATCTCGTCGCAGAGCTCCTCGGCCTCCCGCATGTAGTGGGTGGTGAGGATGATGGTGGTTCCGCGCTCCCGGCGGAGCGCCGCGACCTGGGCCCGGATCCGCACGGAGACGTCGGGGTCGAGCCCGAGGGTAGGCTCGTCGAGAAACAGCACCTCCGGATCGTTGAGCAGCGCCTTGGCAAAGGCCAGCCGCTGCTTGAGCCCGGTCGACAGCTCGTTGTACTCGGTGGCGACATGCGGGCGCAGCTCGCTCCGGTCGATCAGCTCGTCCACGCGCCGGCGCAGCGCCGCGCCGGAGAGCCCGTACAGGCGCCCGTAGAAGGACAGGATCTCGGCCGGCCGGAGGCTCCAGACGAACGAGGCGTTGCCACTCACCATGTTGATGCGATGGCGCACCGCGGCGGGATCGGCCAGGAGGTCGTGTCCGAGCAGACGCGCGGACCCGCTGTCGGGAATGAGCAGGGTGGCCAGGATCGACAGCAGGGTCGTCTTGCCCGCTCCGTTCGGACCGAGCAGGCCGAAGATCGCTCCGCGCGTGACCTGCAGGGTGGCTCCGCGCAGCGCTTCGATTTGACGACGCCTCGGCCAGATGCTGCGAAAGGTCTTCCGGAGATCCTGCACGTCAACTGCGAGCATACCCGCGCATGGTACCACGCCGGCCCCGCGGCCCGGCGTTCAGCGGCCTCCGGCGCGGTTCGTGCCGTTGGACAAGGCGGAATCGATTTGCTAGAACCGGGGCGTGGCGGCTGGCGGGAACAGCGAGATCTGGCGGGGCGAGGCCCTGGGCCCGGGGCAGACCCTCCGCTTCCGGCTGGAGCGACACGGCAAGGGCACCGACGCGTTCCTCGTCAACTGGGGCGGTGAGCATCACGCGTATGTGAACCGGTGCCCCCACGCCGGCACGCCCCTCGACCTCTGGCCGAACGAGTTCTTCACCGAGGACGGGCAGTACTTGATCTGCTCCACCCACGGCGCCATCTTCGAGCCGGGCTCCGGCGTCTGCATCGAAGGGCCGTGCCCGGGCGCGCGATTGCCCCGACTTCCGGTGGAGCGCCGGGGCGACACCGTGGTCGTGACGCTGCCGCCATGAGCCGCGCCGACGAGCCTCGCGACGATCAGGCGGCGGAGATCGAGGAGGCCAATCTCCGCTTCTACCGCGCGTTCGAGACCATGGACGTGGCGGAGATGGATCGGGTCTGGGTGCACCACAGCTACGTGCGCTGCGTCCATCCCGGCTGGGGCGTGCTCGAGGGCTGGGATGCCGTCCGCCACTCCTGGGAGATGATCTTCAAGAACAGCGGCGAGATGCGCTTCAGCCTCTCCGGCGTCCAGGCCCGCGTGGACGGCGACCTCGGATGGGTATTCTGCACCGAGAACATCCTCTCGGAGGTGCGAGGCACCGTGGCCGTCACCGCCCTGCTCGCCACCAACGTGTTCGAGCGCCACGGGCGGGACTGGCTCCTCGTGCATCACCACGCCTCGCACATCATGGCCGCCGAGGCGTCGCCGCGCCGCGAGTCATCGTGAGGGGCGCGCCCCCGGGGCGCGCGGACGACCAGATCGACACGCCCCGCCTCATCATGCGTCCGTTCCGCCCGGGAGACGGACCCGCCCACGCCCGCATGTATGCCGATCCGGAGGTGACGCGTTTCCTGCCCCGCGGACCGTTCGGGCCGACGGAGGCCGCCGAGCGCTCCCGATCGGCTCTCGAGCGCTTCATGGCCCACTGGCGCGAGCACGGGTTCGGCGTGTGGGCCGTGCTCGACCGCGACACCGGCGTCCTCGTCGGCCAGTGCGGCCTCGCCCGCGTGCCCGCCCTCGGCGAGGTCGAGCTGCTCTACGCCCTCGTCCAGGCCCGCTGGCGCCAGGGCCTCGCCCCGGAGGCGGGGCGGGCCGCCCTGGACCACGCCTTCCGCCGCCTCCAGCTCGCCCGGGTCGTCGCCCTCGCCCGCGCGGACAACCGGGGATCGCTCCGCGTCATGGACAAGCTCGGGCTCGCGTACGAGCGGGACGTCCACGTGTTCGGGCTGGACGCAGTCTGCTACGCGGTCTCGCGCCAGCGGTTTCTCGACGGTGGCGAGGCCGCCCCACCGCCCCCGCCCAACCCCACCCGCTAGCCCTACTTTCGCACGGCAGCGATGGGAACCACGGCTTGGACCGCGCTTCTCACGCCTGAAGCGGTCTCGCCGTCATACATGAAAGAAGAGTGGGGAGCCACGATCCAGCGCGAAGACCTTGACGGCGCGACGCTGCTCGGCCGTGAGCTCCGGCGCTAGCATCACGGTCGGCCGACGCCCCGGGCCCCCGTGGTTGTCCGCACCAGCGTCGCGCGGATGCCGGCCAGGCTCTGCATCATGGCGCGGGCCGAGGCATCCGTGCCCAGCGCGGTCTTCGCCCGACTCACCAGCGCCAGGCCCAGGACCGTGGCGAAGGTGTGCAGCCGCAGCGATCCCGCTGGCGCGTGGACCCCGTGCGCCGGCGGTAACTCGAGCGCACCCGGCTGGGGCGTCGGGTGCTCTGCACGGATCGCCACCTGTGGAGAGGACCAGCTCGGTGCGCAGGTGGGTGGCCATGGCCCAGCCCACCACACGCCGGCTCCAGACATCGAGCACGACCGCCAGATAGAGGAACCCGGCCGTCGGGATATAGGTGATGTCGGCAACCCACAGCCGGTTCGGGCCGGGGGCGACAAAGGCGCGCGCGACCAGATCGGGCGCGGGTTGCTCTGCGGGATCCCGCTGCGTGGTGGTCACCCACTTCCGCCGGCTGACGCCCTGCAGGCCCGCCGCGCGCATCAGCCGCGCCACGCGCTTCCGGCCGACAGGGACGCCCTCGGCCCGGAGCTCCGCGTGGACCCGCGGCGCCCCATAGGTCCCGCGCGAGTGGGCGTGGATCGCCTCGACCTGCGCGCCCATCCGCACATCCGCCCGCGCCCGGCCCGACAGCGGCCGCCGGCGCCAGGCGTAGTACCCGCTGGGGGAGACACCCAGCACGCGACACATCGTCGCGACGCGATGCGCGGCCTGGTGCGCCGTCACGAACTCGAATCCTTGGATGGGATCGAGCCGGTCTCCCGCGCAAACCAGGCCGCGGCTCTTTTTAAGATTTCGCGCTCCTCGCGGAGCAGCTTGTTCTCCCGCCGCAGGCGGCGGAGCTCCTCCTGCTCGTCAGTCGTGGGCCCGTCCGTCCGGCGGCCGGCATCGCGATCGGCCTGCCGCAGCCAGTTCCGAATCGTCTGGGCGGAGGGCTCGAACTGTCGGCCGACTTCCTCCGGCGAGCGGCCCTTCCGGACCAGCTCGATCAGCCGCCGCCGGAACTCCGGGGTGTACGGTGGTCGCGTCTTGGGCATCGTGGACTCCTTCCTTCCCCCAAAGGGAATAGTGTCCACGAAACCGGGGCAGGTCCAGACACCCAGCACGCGACACATCGTCGCGACGCGATGCGCGGCCTGGTGCGCCGTCACGAACTCGAATCCTTGGATGGGATCGAGCCGGTCTCCCGCGCAAACCAGGCCGCGGCTCTTTTTAAGAT
>DATKEI010000236.1:0-13873 GCA_035544455.1 Binatia bacterium
GTGCCGTCCACGATGAGAAACGGCTCCTGCATCAGGGTGAAGCGCTGCCGCTGGAAGAACACCGGCCGCACCACCACGTTGACCAGCCCCGTCTCGTCCTCGAGGTTCAGGAAGACGAAGCCCTTGGCGGTGCCGGGGCGCTGGCGCACGATCACGGCTCCCGCCACCCGCACCTGACAGCCGTCGGCGAGATGGGCGAGGTCGGCGGCGCGCACCACGCCCTTGGCCTCGAGCGGGCGGCGCAAAAAGGCCATGGGGTGAGGGCCGAGGCTCAGCGAGGTGCCCGTGTAGTCGGCCACCACCTCCTCGATGGGATTCATGGGGCGAAGGGGAGAGGGGTCCGGAGGGTCCTCGTGTCCTTCGTACAGCGGGCCCGCCGGACGGATGGCGCGCTCTGCCTCCCACAGGGCGCCGCGCCGCTCCAGCCCGAAGCTCGCCAGCGCGCCCACCTCGGCCAAGCGGGTCAGCTCTTCTCGCCCGGCCCCGCTTCGCCGCGCCAGGTCGGCGACCGATTCGAACGGGCGGGCCCGCCGCTCGGCCTCGATGCGCTTACCGACGTCCTCGCGGAGCCCCTTCACGTAGCGAAGCCCGATCCGCACGGCCGCCCGCGGATCGCGGTTGAGTGTCCCCGCCGCCGATCCGAAGCCGTCGAGGCTCGACGCGCCGTCGATCCTGCCGGAACGGCCCGCTCCGGCGCGCGCGCTCACTATCCCGCGAGTCGACCCGGTCGCCGCGCGTGGGTCGCGGTGGGCGCCGGCGGCATCCTCGATGGTGCAGAGCCAGTCCGAGCGGCTCACGTCGACCGGGCGGATCTCCTGCCCGTGCCGCTCGGCATCGCGCGTGATCGTGGCGGGATGGTAGAAGCCCATCGGCTGGTTGTTCAGCAGCGCCGCGTAGAACGCGGCCGGATAGTACAGCTTCAGGTACGCGCTGGCGTACGCGAGCAGGGCAAAGCTCGCCGCATGAGACTCCGGAAACCCGTAGAGGGCGAACGAGGTGATGGAGCGGATGATCTGGTCGGCGGTGTCGCCGGCGATCCCCTGGGCGGCCATGCCGGCGCGGAGCTTGACCTCCACGTCCTTCATGGCGCGCTCGGAGCGCTTGAAGCCAAAGGCGCGGCGCAGCTCCTCGGCCTCGCCCCCGGTGAAGCCGGCGGTGGCCATGGCCATGCGCAGGAGCTGCTCCTGAAAGAGAGGCACCCCGAGGGTCCGGGCCAGGATGGGCTCGAGGGCGGGATGCGGCACCGCGACCGCCTCGCGCCCGGCGCGCCGGCGCAGATACGGATGGACCATGTTGCCGACGATGGGCCCGGGGCGAATGATGGCCACCTGCACGACGAGGTCATAGAACTTCTCCGGGCGGAGGCGCGGCAAGGTCGCCATCTGCGCCCGGCTCTCCACCTGGAAGACGCCGATGGTGTCCGCGCGCGACAGCATCTCGTACACGGCCTTCTCCTGGGGGAGGCGGGCCAGGTCCACCGCCCCGCCCCGGGCGCGGATGGTGGCCAGCGCGTCCTCGAGGAGCGCCATCATCCCGAGGCCGAGGAGATCGACCTTGATGATGCCGAGCGTCGCGCAGTCGTCCTTGTCCCACTGGATGACCGATCGCCCCGGCATGGTCGCCGGCTCGAGGGGGGCCACCGCGTCGAGGCTCCCCTGGCAGATGACGAGGCCCCCGGAGTGCTGGCCGAGGTGGCGCGGGAAATCCTGGATGGCCGTCCACAGCTCGGCGAACCGCTGGATGCGCGGGTGAGCGGTGTCGCAGCCCGCCTCGCCGAGGTGGGCGAGCAGGGTGTCGCCGGGGTCGCGGTACTCGAAGTGGCTCGCGTACTGGGACAGTCGCTCGCAGAGGTCGTCGGCGAGCCCGAGGGCCTTGCCCACCTGGCGCGCGGCCAGCCGGTCGCGGTAGGTGATGACGTTCGCCGTCATTCCCGCCCCCAGGCGCCCGTAGCGCTCGTACACGTACTGGATCACCTGCTCCCGCCGGTCTCCGCTCGGCAGGTCGAGGTCGATGTCCGGCCACTCCCCGCGCTCCTCCGAGAGGAAGCGCTCGAAGAGCAGCTCCATCCCCACCGGATCCACCGCGGTGATGCCGAGGGCGTAGCACACCGCGCTGTTGGCGGCCGAGCCCCGCCCCTGCACCAGGATCCCGTGCCGGCGGCAGTACTGGACGAGGTCCCAGACGATCAGGAAGTAGCCGGCGAGATCGAGGCGGCCGATCAGGTCGAGCTCGCGCGCGATCTGCCGGCGCGCCCGGGCCGCGAGGTCGCTCGTGGTGCCGTAGCGCGCCTGCCCGCCCTGCTCGGCGAGCTGCCGGAGAAAGCCGATGGGCGTGGTCTCCCCCGGGGGCAGCGGGTAGTCGGGGAATCGATAGCCGAGATTCTTCAGGGTGAAGCCGAGGCGCAGGGCCAGCTCGCCGGTGATGGCCACCGCCGCCGGCACGTCGGCGAACAGCGCCTCCATCTCGGCTCCCGCGCGCAGCACCTGCTCGCTGTTGGACGCGAGGAGACGCCCGGCCGCGTCCACCGTGGTGCGGTGGCGGATGCAGGTCAGGATGTCCAGGAGCGGGCGGGCGCCGCGCTCGGCCATGACGGGGGCGTTGGTGGCGACGAGGGCGAGCCCGTAGTGGGCGGCCACGCCGCGCAGCCACTGGTTCCGGGCTTCCTGCGCGCGCCGGCGGTGCCGCTGGAGCTCGGCCATGACGTTGCCGCGGCCGAAGATGCCGACGAGCCGGTCGATCAGGCGGCGGGCGGCATCGACACCGGCCCCGCCGCCTCGGCCGCTCCCCAGGCACGCCGCCACGGGTCCCTCGTCCCCGCCGGTGAGGCAGACGAGGCCGGTCGCGTGCGCGGCGAGGTCCTCGAGGGTGGCCGCGCCCTCGCCCTTGGGCGCTCGCATCTTGATCGCGGTGAGAAGGCGGCAGAGGTTCTGGTAGCCCTCGCGGTCCTCGACGAGCAGGGGCAGCCGACCGCCACCGGCCAGCGTCACCTCCGCTCCGACGAGGGGCATGATCCCGACCCGTGTGCACGCCCGGTAGAAGCGCGGCGCCCCGTACAGCCCGTCGCGGTCCACCAGCGCCACGGCGCGCAGGTCGAGCCGGGCCGCCCGGTCGGCCAGCGTCTCCGGCAGCATCGCCCCCTCGAGAAAGCTGAAGGCGCTCCGGGCGTGGAGCTCGACGAACATGGCCGCCAGTGACCGCGGCGCCGCGCGCGCTATCCGGCCGGGCTTGCCCGCGGACCGGCCGCGTCGCGCAGGGGGCGGAAGAAGGCACGGATCTCCTCGGCGAGCAGGGCCGGCTCCTCGGCGGCCATGAAGTGGCCCCCGCGGTCGAACTCGGTCCAGCGCCGGATGTCGACGTAGCGGCGTTCCGCCCACTCCCGCGGCACGCGCTGCACGGCCTCGGTGCTGAGGGCGACCCCGGTGGGCACCGCGATGCGCGCGTCCGGGGCGATGCGCCGGGGATCCCGCGCCCGCTCGTAGTAGGAGCGGCCCGAGGCGTTCGCGGTCTCCGTCACCCAGTAGATGGTGACGTTGGTGAGCAAGGTGTCCCGGGTGAAGTGGCGGTCCAGATCGCCATCCGGATCGGTCCAGGCCCGCCACTTCTCGACGATCCAC
Organism: Binatia bacterium; assembly: GCA_035544455.1. Lineage (GTDB taxonomy): Bacteria > Methylomirabilota > Methylomirabilia > Rokubacteriales > CSP1-6 > DATKEI01. The sequence continues at coordinate 3,615 of DATKEI010000236.1, forward strand.
GCGGCCAGGCCGGCGGGGGAATCGTGCAGGCCGTAGGCCAGGGTCTGCGGGCGGGTCTCCTGGATCAGGTTGTAGCCGCCCTCTTCCCGCCCCCAGCGGTCTTGCCGTGCCGCGAAGGCGCGCTCCGCCTCGGACATGGGCGGCGTCCCGGGCCCGAAGTCGGGACCGGGGAAGCCGGGCATCATGGTGTGGATGCCGATGAGCCGCTCGGGGTGGTCGAGGGCCATCCAGCCGGTGATGACGGCGCCGATGTCGTTGCCGTGGGCGGCGAAGCGCTGGTAGCCCAGGGCGCTCATCAGGCGGACCCACAGCTCCGCCACCCGGCTCCGGGTCATCCCGCGCTCCGTGGGCCGGTCCGAGAACCCGAAGCCGGGGACGGAGGGCACCACCACGTCGAAGGCGTCGGCAGGATCGCCTCCGTGGGCGCCGGGGTCGGCGAGGAGCGGGATGAGCGGGAGCATCTCGCAGAACGAGCTCGGCCAGCCGTGGGTGATCACGAGCGGCATCGGAGCGGGGCCGCGGCCCCGCTCGTGAATGAAGTGGATGCCCGTCCCGGCGACGCGGGCGCGAAAATGGGAGAAGGCGTTGATGGCCCGCTCCTGCGCCCGCCAGTCGAACCCGGCGCGCCAGTACGCGACCAGGTCCTTCATGTAGGCGAGGCTGGCGCCGTACTCCCATCCCGCCCCGTCGACCTCGTCGGGCCAGCGGGTGCGCTCGAGCCTTTCGCGAAGATCGTCCAGGATCTCCTCGGGAATCGCCACCGTGTAGGGCGTCGGGACGTCTGCCGCGCCCGGGGCATGGGATTTCGAATCCATCGAGATGTCCCCCTGTCCCTCAGTCGTAGATTCCCTCCACCGACCAGGTGCGGCCGTCGGTGAAGATCCGGCAGATGGTTCCGTCCTGGAGCTCGATGTCCCACTCGTCCCGCGCCCAGCGGGATTCGCCCCACCACTCCCCGGATGAGCGCCACGGGCCCGCGCTGGCCACGACCCGCCCCATGCACCCCTCCGCCCTCACCTGCACGGGGCGGCCCCCGACCAGCGTGACGGCGGCGCGCCGCAGCGGGCGGAAGCGCCGGAGCGCGAGGGTCAAGGCGCCGGCTGCGGTGGGGTCGGGTTCGCGCGCTTCACCTGTGCTCGTCATCTCGATGTCCTCCCGGGGGATCGAGGCCGTCCTCCTGGTCAGCGCCTCGGGCTCCGCGGGCAGGAGCTCGCGCCCCGCCAGCTGGAAGGCCGAGTCGTCGCGGGCTGCCGTCGCCGCAAGGCGCCCCACCCGCCGGCGTCTCGACCGCGGCGCCACGGCGGACAGGGGCGTGAACGGCGAGAGCCGGATCGCGTCGGGCCGGTGGGTGTCGAGGACCTCCGGAGCCCCGAGGCTGTCCCCTCCCACCAGCGCAGCGAGGCGGGCCATGGTTTCCGCGAGCCGCCGGGGGCTCGGGCGGAGAGGGCCGTCAAAGGATTCCTGACCGGGGGCGATGTGGATTGGCCAGGCGCGCACCAGCACCGCGGCCACCGGAGCGCGCGGCGGCCGGGCCTCCACCGCCCCGCGCAGCAGGATGCCCATGGCGGACGCATCCGCGGTCGGAAAGGCCGGCACCACCTGACCGGCGTGCTCGGTGCCGTCGGCCAGGTGGCAGATCCACTCCAGGCGATCGGCCGCGTGCTGGCGGCGCGAGAGGCGCTCGCACACACGAGCGGCGAGCGCGACGAGAAGGGCCCAGACGGGCTCCAGGGTATCGACGGGGTCGTCGAGCTCGTGCTGTTCCTCGATCATCGCCGCCGGCTCATGGAGATGGAGCGGGCGGGGATCCTCGCCCCGGGCCAGGCGCTGCAGGGCGAGCCCCTCCTCCCCCATGCGCTCGAACAGAGCGGGCGAAGGCAGGGCGGCCAGATCTCCCAGGGTCCGCAGTCCCCAGCGCGCGAGGCGAGCGGCGATCTCCGGTGGCAGATCGAGCAGGGCGAGTGGAGCCGGGGCAAGGGCCATCGCCTCGCCCCCCGGGGGGATGACGGTGAGGTCCGATGTCCCCCGCGCGGCGAGGCGGGCTCCGGCGCGGCTGCCCGCGATGCCGACCCTGGCGTGGAGCCCGAGCTCGCGAGCCGCTCCGGACAGCCGGGCGCCGATCTGCCTCTCGTCGCCGAAGAGACCGCTGAGCCCGGCCACATCGAGGTACCCGATGCCCGGCCCACCGCCCTCGACGCGAGGCGAATGGGCGAGCGCGACCTCGAGCAGGGCGCGATGCGCGGCGATCTCGGCGTCGTTCGACCGCTCCCGGCAGACAACCGCTCTCGGCTCGGCCAGGAGCTGTCCCTCCGTCATGCCGCGCCGAACCCCCTGGGCGCGGGCCTCATCGGTGGCCTCGATCACCAGGCGAGCCGGCGCGGTGTCGCCGAGAATCACGAGCGGCCGACCGGCGAGAGCGGGCTCGATCCGGACGATGGCCGCCGCCGCGAACCGGTGGACGAGGAGACAGGCGATGCGCCTCATGCCCCTGTCCATTCCGCGGGGCGGTCGGGCTGCGACCCGGGCGCGGAAAAGGCCAGGATCCACCGCGCCCCTTCCCTGGGGGCGACCCCGCGGGCGTGCGCCACCTGGGCCTGGCAGATCAGGCCGTCGAGATGGGTGGGCCGCCCGCCTCCTGCCCACGACACCCGCACCGCCGCGCTCGACACGACCAGGCCCGCCGCGCTTCCAGCCACATGCTGGAGCGCCCGGACCACCAGGATGCCCCCTCCCGTCTCGACGGCTCGCTGCAGGCGAACCAGGGCGGTATGGGGAACGCGACCGATTCGCTCGGCGCCGAGGTCCACCGCGACCACGCCGAATCCCGGACACCGGGCAATGAGGTCCGCCGCGCGGAGGGCGAGAGGCAGGCGTCCTCCACACCGGACCCAGAGGAGGAGACGGAGGTCGACCCCCGCCTCCCGGGCCGAGGCAGGGTCCAGGGCATCCGCGGCGTCGATCACGGCCGCCAGCGCTCCGGCGGCAGTGGTCCGGGCGAGCAGGGCCATCAGCAGGCTGGTCCCTCCGGAGGACCGTGGCCCGACGATCTCGCTCAGCCGACCTCGAGGGAACGACGTCAGCAGAGCGGCGGCCACCGGATCCGGCCCTGGCGGAGGCGCGGACGCGATTGGCATCGACATGCAAGACTTGCCCCGGACCAAGTGCCCGGGACCAGAAAGATACACGTCATGTGTTGAGTGAGTCAAGCGGGTCCGGAACACCTGCCTGGCGACCGGGATCCAGCTCCCGGTGAGAGCCGCGGGGCCCTTCGACTACCACGTGCTGATGCGAGCGTCCTCCCTGTCCGGAAGGCGTCCCGCCGGGACTACACGTCCCAGCCGCCGTCCACGGCCACGGACTGGCCCGTCATGTTCTTCGAGTCGTCGGAGGCCAGGAACAGCACGGCGTCGGCGATATCCTGCGCGGTGGTGACACGCCGGAGCGCCATGTCCGCGACGTACTCCTCGTAGACCTGCTCGGGCGTCCACCCGCGCTTGCGCGCCTTCTCGCGGCAGAGCGTGTCCATGCGCGGCCCGGCCACGATGCCCGGGTGGATCGCGTTGACGTTGACGTTGTGCGGTCCAACCTCGAGGGCCACCGTGCGCGTGAAGCCCCGCAGCGCCCACTTGGATGACGAGTACGCCGCCCGGTACTTGTACCCGCGCAGTCCCGACGAGCCGCTGATGTTGACGATCTTGCCGTAGCGCCGGGCGATCATCCCGGGGAGCACGTGCTTGGTGGGCAGGAACGTGCCGCGGACGTTGGCGGCGAGCACGGCGTCGAAATCCTCCGCCGCGATCTCCCACACCGGGGTCTCGATGGGGCCGGTCACGCCGGCGCCGTTCACCAGGATGTCGACGCGGCCGAACGCCTCGCCCGCCCGCGCCACCATCCGCGCCACCTGGGCCTCGTCGGTCACGTCGGTGGAGAGGAAAATGGCCCTCCGCCCGAGGCCCTCGATCTCCTGGGCAAGGGTGGCGAGCGGCGCCGGCTCGCGTGCAGCCAGCACGAGGTCCGCCCCCGCGCGGGCGAGCGTGAGGCAGATGTCGCGACCCATGCCCTTGGCCGCGCCGGTGACGATGCCGATCCGATCGGCGAGCTTCATGGAGTCTCCTTTGTCCGTCCGGGTCGGGAGCGGTCCGGAACCCGCGCGAAGGGCGGGCGGATCAGACCGCGAGATAGCCGCCGTCGACGACCAGCTCGGTGCCCGTGATGTACGAGGCCTCGTCCGAGGCCAGGAAGAGCACGGCGTGAGCGACCTCCTCCACCCGTCCCTCCCGCTTCATCGGCACGCCCTTGAGCATCTTCGCGCGGAAGGCCGGGTCCGCCGTCGTCTTGGAGGTCCGCATGGCCGGCATCACCCCGGGGTGCACGGAATTCACCCGGATGCCGTCCCGGGCCAGCTGCACGGCGGCCGACTTGGTCATGACCCGCACCGCCGCCTTGGAGGCGTTGTAGGCCATGTGGATCATGTCCTGCCCCACGAACCCCGAGATCGACGAGATGTTGACGATCGATCCGCCGCCGGCCTGCCGGAGGGCGGGGACGGCGTGCTTCATCCCGAGGAAGACGCCCTTGGCGTTCACGTTCATGAGGGCGTCCCACGCCGCCGTGCTCATGATGTCGGGGTCGAAGGTGCCGCTGAGGCCCGCGTTGTTCACGAGCACGTGCAGCGCGCCGAAGTCCGCGGCCGCCGCGGCCACCGCGTCCCGCCAGGCGGTCTCGCTGGTGACGTCGAGGGCAGCGAAGCGCGCCTGCCCCCCCGCGGCGGCGATCTCCGCGACCACGGCGCGGCCCTCCGCCTCGAGGACGTCGGCCACCACGACGCGCGCCCCCTCCCGCGCAAAGATCACCGCCTCGCTCCGCCCCATTCCGCTGGCTCCGCCCGTGATGAGCGCGACCTTTCCCTTGAGTCTCATGGCCCCTCCCCGGTCCGTGTCGTTGCGCGCTCGCGGGCCCACCGCCCGCGGTCGGCCGATTATGCCCCAGTCCGGCCGCGGCGGGGCGGTCCTGGCCAAGGCCGCTCGCGCTGTCGTACCATGATCGCCACGTCCACGACGGCCGCCCGCGACGGAGCGGCGAGGAGGAGGAGCGATGGCGTTCGACCTGGTGATCAAGAACGGCACGGTGGTCGACGGATCCGGGTTGCCGCGGTTCCGCGCCGACGTCGGCGTGCGGCATGGCCGCATCACCAGCATCGGACGCATCCGGGGCGCCGCGCGCGAGGTGATCGACGCCGACGGCCAGGTCGTCGCCCCCGGCTTCGTGGACGGCCACACCCACATGGACGCCCAGGTCTTCTGGGATCCGCTCGGCACGTGCTCGTGCTGGCACGGGGTGACCAGCGTGGTGATGGGCAACTGCGGCTTCACCCTGGCCCCGTGCCCGGCGTCCGACAAGCACCTGGTCATGCGGAACCTGGAGCGCGCGGAAGATATCGCGGCCGACGCCATGAACGCCGGCATCGAGTGGACCTGGACCACCTTCCCCGAGTACCTGGACCGCCTGGAGGCCCTGCCCAAGGGCATCAACTACGGGAGCTACATCGGCCACTCCGCCCTGCGCACCTACGCCATGGGGGAGCGGGCCTTCGACGGCGAGGCCGGCGAGGCCGACGTGGAGGCGATGGCCCGCGAGCTGCGCGACGCCATCCGCGCCGGGGCCGTCGGCTTCACCACCTCTCGCTCGCCGAGCCACGAGACGCCCGACCGCCGCCCGGTGGCAAGCCGGATGGCGTCGTGGGCGGAGGTGCGCCGCCTCGTCGGCGCGATGGGCGAGATGAACGCGGGCATCTTCGAGCTCGCCGGCGAGCGGCACGCGGACGACGACGCCCTGCGCGAGTATCACGCGCGCCTGCGCGACCTGGCGGTGGAGACCGGCCGCCCGGTGACGTGGGGGCTCTTCAGCCGCCGGGGCGAGCCCGGCCGGTGGCGCATGTACGTCGACCTCCTGGAGGCGACGGCGGCCGCGGGGGGGCGCATGTTCGCGCAGGTCCACAGCCGGGCCCTCACCGTCGTGCTCTCGTTCAAGACGAACCTGCCGTTCGACCGCATGCCCGTGTGGAAGGAGCTGCGGGCCCTTCCCCTGGTCGAGCAGCAGCACCGGCTGCGCGATCCGGAGCTGCGCCGGCGGCTGGTCGAGGCGGCGTCGGCGCGCGTCGACCGGGCCGCCATCGGAGCCGAGCCGCGGCCGGCCGCCTACGACTGGACCTTTGTCATGGATACCCCGGAAGGGCCGCATCGCTCGCTGGCCGACGTCGCGCGGGAGCGCGGCGTGGACCCGGTCGAGGCCCTGATCGACCTCGCCCTCGAGCGGGACCTGGACCGGTTCTTCCTGCAGCCCATCGCCAACGAGGACCAGGACGACGCCCTCGAGCTCATGCAGCACCCGCGGACGGTCGTGACGTTCTCGGACTCCGGGGCCCACGTCTCCCAGATCATGGACGCCTCGCTCCAGACCCACCTGCTCTCGCACTGGGTGCGGCAGCGGCAGGCGTTCACGCTGGAGCAGGCCGTGCGCATGCTGAGCTTCGAGCCGGCCACGCACTGGGGCTTCGCCGACCGCGGCCTGATCCGGGAGGGCATGGCCGCCGACCTCATCGTCTTCGATCCGGAGACGGTGGGGCCGGACATGCCCGAGGTGGTGCGCGACCTGCCCGCGGGAGCGCGCCGCCTGGTGCAGCGGGCCCGCGGCTACGCGGCCACCGTGGTGAACGGGGAGGTCGTGCTGCGCGACGGCAAGCACACCGGGGCGCTGCCGGGTCAGCTTCTCCGGGGCCCCCTCGCCCGCCGGGCCTGACCGCGATGGGCGCCGGCCTGACCGCAATGGGCGCTGGGATGGCCGGCGCCCATCGCAGAGGCGGCCACTCCCGTCGGGTCAGGGCGAGGGGGGCCGCCGCACCCGCTTGAAGTAGCTGTCCTTGCGCGCCACGAGGCCCTCGCGGAACTCGAAGAGGTCGCAGCCTCGGACGCGGATCGGCCAGCCCTTCGTCGTCGTGCCGACGCACGTCCACTCGGAGACGCCGCGATCGCCCGTGACCCAGCGCGTGCCGTCGACGAACTGCACGTCCGGGATCGCGCTGAACAGCGCCTCCAGGGCCTTCCGGATGGACGGCTTGCCCTGGAAGCGCTCACCCCAGGGCTCCGGGCCCTCGGTGACGTCGAAGATGCCGTCCCCGGTGAAGCAGTCGATGATGGCCTCGACGTCGTGGCGCTCGAAGCCGGCGTGGAGCCGCTCCATGACGTGGGCGTTGCGGGTCTCGCGGTGATCCATGACGTGTCTCCTCGGCGCCTAGTGTCCCGAGTCAGAAGTTCGTGGACTCGCGGCGCCGGGCGGGGTGGGGGTCCTCCCCGCGGGACCGTATCTTCTGCGGATGGCCGAAGCCACCCACCACCCATCTCGTGGCCCCATTGAGTGCCGGCGACGCTCCCGCGACTCAGCGTGTCCCGCGGGGAGGGCCCCCGCCCCGCCCGGCGCTTTGTCGGCACATTCCTGACTCGGCAAACTAGCCCTTGCGGGACGATCCGCCGCCGGCAGCCTCGGCCCCGTCATCGCCGGCGGGCTCGGTCAGGAGCACCCAGTCGTCGGGGCTCTCGTCCGGGGGCCGGTTGTTGGGGCGGGTGGTAACGACACGGCTCCGGCTGGGCGAGAACCATTCCCACAGGCCGGCCGGAACTCCCGAGTCCTGCGCCTCCCCCATGTCGGGGCCGGGAGGGTCCCCCTCAACCTTCTTTCGCTCCTGCTTCGCCAGCTGCTTGGCCCGCTTGGCGTCGGCCTTCCGTCGCCGCTCGAACCCATAGTTTCTCTGTCTCACGAGCGGTGCTCCTCCTCTTCAGGGAGCGACGTCCCGACCCCCGCAGAGTCCATGGTGCCACGCCAGGGGATCGGGCAAAGAACAAAGGGGCCGGCCCCGGCAAACCGGGACCGGCCCCCCACGGGGTGGAAACTAGACCTTGCGGACGTTCGCGGCCTGGAGGCCCTTGGGCCCCCGGACGACCTCGAACTCGACCCGGTCACCCTCGCTCAGGCTCTTGAATCCCTGGGCCTGAATGGCACTGAAATGCAGGAACACGTCCTCGCCATTCGGCTGCGAGATGAAACCATACCCCTTCGCGTCGTTGAACCACTTCACTGTACCCTGAGCCATCGACTGCAGCCTCTTCTTCTGGGACTCTCGCCCCGGTGCAACCCCACCACCATGGCGGGGGATCCTCCGGAAGTGGAGGACGATTCCCTGACCTCTCGGGTCACCGTTCGACCCGACCGTAATCTCCGACACGCTTCAGGGTGCAGCAAAGGCGACCAGAAACGCGGCCTGGGGGACTGCGGGCTCGGACTCGAACCAGCGATCGATCCAGACGGACGCAAATATACCCGATCCGGCAACAGCACGCCATATCTTCGAGCGGCGCGATCGCCCCCCGGTTACGATGGTTTCCGTGGGCAATGACAGCGGATCCGGGGGATCACAAGCCGGTCGTGGATAACCAGACTGTCGCGGGTGGGTGGAGACGCAGGGGGCGGACGCTGGCGCGCCCGCTGGGTGTCCTCGCCGGGGCGGTGCTCATCGCGAGTGCATGTTCCAGCCTCCACGTGGAGATCGAGCGCGATTCCACCATTCCGATCCCGGCCGGAGCAACCTGGGCCTGGGCGCCCGAGCCGGGGCCGCGGCGCCCGGAGGAGTTCGATCCACGGGTCAACAACAGCATCATTCACGGCCGCATCCAGCGGGCCGTGGAGGCCGTGCTCGTCCCGAAGGGGCTGCGGCAGACCGATCCCGCCACCGCGGACTTCCTGGTTGCGTACCGGGTGGGCATTCGCGAGCGGCGCGAAACGGTTACCCAGGCCGTCCCGCCGCCGGCGCCTGTATTCATCGGACCGGGTATCGGACCCGGTTGGGCCTGGGGGTACTACGGGCCCCCCATGGTGACGACTCGCGAGATCCGGTACACGGAGGGGGCCTTGCTGATCGACTTCATCGACCGGGCCACCGGCAAGCTCGCGCTCCGCGCGGTCGGCACCGACAGCGTCACGCGGGAGGACGGTTCCGAGAACGCGGTGCGGGAGGTGGTGACCAGGCTCCTGCGCGACATCCCCGACCGCGCGCCCGCGCAAAGGACATGACTGGATCCCGGATCGCGCGTACACTGGCGGGAACGTCGGGAGGCGGCAGCGGCCGCCTCCGCGAGGCGAGTACGGGCGGACATGGATCGGAGGACGGCGTGAAACCGAGGGCGTGGATTCTCGGATCGGGCATGCTGGCATCTATTACCCTGACCGCGCTGTGTGGCTTCCCTGCCGCCGCCCACGGCGAGGACGCTGCCCCGCCTCTGGAAAACACCCTGCCTGGCATCCTCCGCTTCGGCATTACCAGCAGCCAGATCGACATGCGGACCCTCACTCGCGATGATCTGCGCCCGGTGCCCTCGCCGCGAATCGACGGACTCTCCGATCAGGTTCGGATAACGGTGGCAGACGGCGACCCGAGCTGCCTGCCCTTGCGGCCGACATGGGCCGGTCCGGCCTCGGCGACCGGAGGAATGCCTGGCGTCGGCCTGCCGCGCTAGCGTCCCGAGTCAGAAGCTCGTGGACTCAGCACACTAGCCGCTCTGTCGGCACATCTCTGACTCTGGACACTGGTCGGGCTCGAGATCCTTCATTGGGCCACCGGCCCGGACATCGACGCAGCATCGCGCCGCGCGGCAACTCGTGACTCCCCCTCCCGACATCCTGGCCCTGGATTTCGACGGGGTCCTCTGCGACGGCATGAAGGAGTACTTCGAGACCAGCCGCCGCACCTACGGGCGCGTCTGGCCCGACGAGCCCGAGCCGTCGGACCTGCTCCTGGACCCCTTCCGCCGACTTCGGCCGGTCATCCTGAGCGGCTGGGAGATGCCATTGCTCCTGCGCGCGATCGTCCGCGGTATCCCGGAGGCGGACATCCTTCGCGACTGGGAGGCGGTGCGAGACGGGCTCGCCCGGGCGGGTGAGCCCGCCGGGGACGCCGTCATCGCCGCCCTCAAGCGCACCCTGGATGTCGTGCGTTCCGAGTGGATCGCCGCCGATCCCGCCGGATGGCTCGACGAGAACCTTCCATACTGCGACCCGGCCGAGATCCGCCGGACCGTCGCGGGCGCGGAGCAGGCGGTGCTCGTCACGACCAAGGAGGGCGTCTTCGCCCGGATGGTGCTGGACCACTGGAAGATCGCGCTCGCGGGGGTCGAGGGCAAGGAGACCGGCACGCACAAGTGCGAGAACCT
>DATKEI010000237.1:0-5332 GCA_035544455.1 Binatia bacterium
CTCGTGATCTTCGGCGACGGCGACACGGTGGAGGCATCGGCCGGACCGGGCGGGGGCCGGTTTCTCCTGGCCGCCGCCCGGCCGCTCGGCGAGCCCATCGCCCGCCACGGGCCGTTCGTGATGAACACGCGGATCGAGATCGAGCAGGCGCTGCAGGACCTTCGCACCGGACGCTTCGTCCGCGACGAGCCGCGCGACAGGTGAGCCGCGGCATGCCGCGCGGCACCGGGCGTCAGACGCGGCGGGGCGCGCCACCCCTGCGATGCGCGTCCTGATCGCCGGCTGCGGCGACGTCGGCGCCGCGCTCGGGGTCGAGCTGACCGCCACGGGACACCACGTCTGGGGGCTCCGCCGGGAGCCCGCGGGCCTCCCCGCCACCATGCATCCCCTCCGCGCGGACCTGACGCGTCCGGCCACGCTCGCCGGCCTACCCAGGGGCATCGACCTGGTCGTCTACACGGCCGCGCCGGCCGAGTCGACCGATCCCGCCTACCAGGCGGTCTATGTCGAGGGGCTCCGCGGGCTGCTCGAGGTCCTGGCAGCGGACCACGAGACGCCGCCGCGCCGTGTCGTCTTCACCTCCAGCACGGCCGTCTACGGGCAGACCGACGGGAGCTGGGTGGACGAGACCTCGGCGACCGACCCCCGGGACTTCCGCGGCCGCCGCCTGATCGAGGCCGAGCGAACGCTGCTCGCCGGCCCGATCCCGGCGACGGTCGTGCGCCTCGGCGGGATCTACGGCGCCGGCCGGACACGGCTCGTGGACCGCCTGCGGCGCGGGGAAGCCGCCTGCGCCGCCGGGCCCCCGCGGTACGGCAACCGGATCCACCGCGACGACTGTGTGGGCGCGCTCCGCCACGTCATCGCCCTGCCCCGACCGGACCCGCTCTACCTCGCCGTCGATCACGAGCCCGCCGACGAGTGCGAGGTGCTCCGGTGGCTAGCGCGCGCGCTGGGCCTGCCACCGCCGAAGGTCGTGGCGGCGGACGGCGCCAGTCCCCGGAGCAACAAGCGAGCACGGAACGACCGGCTCGTCGCCTCCGGCTACCGCTTCCGCTACCCCACCTTCCGGGAGGGGTACGCGGCGGAGCTCGGCCCAATCGGTCCAGGGCCCCGACGGTGAGAGGTCGCTGGTCCGGCTCGCCCGCGACTCACGGCCTCGGGTGGAAATGTGCCGACAAAGCGCCGGGTGGGGTGGCGGCCCGGGTCGCGCTGACCGTCGGCGGTTCACGTCATCGGTTCACGCCACTTCCTTCTCCGCGTGGGCAGGCGCGGGCGCTGCCTTGCCTTCGGCCTCGGGCGCCGGCGCCGCCAGCCGGACGCGACGCATCAGGGGGAGAAGCAGGGGCATCGTCGCGAAGATGACGGCCAGGAGCCAGAAGTCGTCCGCGTACGCCAGCAGCTGAGCCTGGGTCACGGTCTCGCGGTAGAGCATCGCCATGGCCTGGCGTTCGGCGGTGAAGCTGTCGCTGCCCCCGGTCGCGAAGTGGCTCGCCCACCGCGCCAGGCGCTCCTGCGTCTCCGGGTCCCACACCGTGACGTGACTCACCAGGGTGGCCTGGTGGAACTGGCTTCGCTGGGCGAGGAGTGTCGTGAGCACGGCGATGCCCACGCTCCCCCCGAAGTTGCGCAGCATGCCGTACACGGCGGTGGCGTTCACGAGCTTGTGACGCGGGATGGTCGCCAGGGTGAGGGTGGAGAGCGGCACGAAGATGAACCCGACGGCGAACCCCTGCACGAAGCGAGGCCAGGCCAGGGCCCAGTAGTCCATCCCGAGCGTGAGCGAGGTCATCATGTACAGGGCGACGGCGTTGAGGAGACAGCCGAAGGCCAGCATCATGCGCTGGTCGACCCGGGTCACCATCCCCGAGGCGAAGAGGGAGAACACGTTGCCCAGCCCGCCGGGCGCGAGCACCAGCCCCGAGGTCCACGCGTCGTAGCCCAGGAGCTTCTGCGTGAAGATGGCGACCAGCAGCATGCCCGAGAACATCCCGAAACCGACGATGCCGATGAGAAGGGCGCCGACAGCAAAGTTGCGGTCGGCGAACACGGTGAGATCCAGCAGGGGATCGCTGGCCATCAGCTCGCGAATGATGAAGCCGGCCAGCGCACAGACGGCGAGGATGGTCGCGGCGACGATCGCCGGCGAGTTGAACCAGTCCTCGCGCTCCCCCCGGTCCAGCACGAGCTGCAGGCCCCCGAAGCCCGCGATCATGAGGCCGAGCCCCCACCAGTCGATCCTCCCGCCGCCCTTCGGCAGGTACGATGGGTCGAACAGGAAGGCCATGCCCATGAGGAAGCCGACAATGCCGACGGGCAGGTTGATGTAGAAAATCCAGCGCCACGACCACTCGTCCGCCAGGTAGCCGCCGACGGTCGGGCCCAGGATCGGGCCGAGGATGAACCCGACGCCCCACACGGCCATGGCCAGGCCCCGCTGGTGCAGCGGGAAGATCTCCCAGAGGATCGCCTGCGAGAGCGGGATGATCGGACCGCCGCCGAGGCCCTGGAGGATGCGGGCCACGATCAGGGTCGTCAGGTCGGGCGCCGCCCCGGAAACAAACGAGCTGACGACGAACAGGGTGGTGCAGATCAGGAAGAACTTCCGGCGCCCGAACAGGCGGCTCAGCCATCCGGTGGCCGGGATGACCACGGCGTTGGCGGCGAGATAGGATGTGATCACCCACGACACCTCGTCGAGTCCCGCCGACATCGACCCCTGCAGGTGCGGGAGAATGACGTTGGTGACGCTGGTGTCGAGGATCTGCATGAAGGCCACCACCATGACGGTGAATGTGATGGCCCACTTCAGGGTCGATGGGATCGGTGCCGCTTCTGGTGACAGCGCTGTCACGCGTCGCGCCCCTGGCGCGACAATACGGCAGTTGGGCCCGGGGCTCAACGCCCGTTTCGTGCGGCGGGGCGGTCCGGGCGCTCACCGCGACCGGGGAGCACCGGGCGGCGGCGCTCCAGCCGGCCGGGACAGCCCGGACAGGGGAGTCGTGGATCCGGGAGTTCTGGGCAGGCGAACGACCACCTGGTGGGCCCGAGGCGAGGTCGAGCCGGGGGGCCTGACCGGGATCGACGTCGTGGACGGCAACGCGTCCTCGGCAAGCGCGCACCGATCGATGGTCGGTCGACACGGACCAGGATTACCAGGATGAGGTGCGCGGGGCTCCGGAGCCCACCGGCGGCGTCCGCAACCTGCTCGTCCGGGTCCTCGGGGAGGGCGATTGGGCGTCCACGGCCTGCCCAGGGTCGGCGCCCGGCGCCTCCGCTGGGCGCGACCGCCTGGCCCGAGACTTTCGCCGGCGACCCGGGCCGACCCCCCCGCACCATGCCTGCGGATGCCCCCGAGGGCGCGACCGAGGCCCCTGGGCATCGCGTCGCCCGCCCGCCGCTTGCGATCCTGTCGGCGCACCGCGTCGAGCCGGTCGAGGTTCCCGCGATCCCACGTGTCGCGCGACAGGCGTTGGCGACCACGACGTGACAGTGCCCCCAGGCGCCACAGGCCCCGGGGGCCCGCGGCGCTGGTGCCCGGTTTGGCGCGCCCGGTGGCATAATCGGGAGAGCTGAGGAGCGTTGCGTCCGGGCGTCGGGCCCGGTCAGGCTCAGCCAAATAAACGGCGCTCGCATCGGAACCCGGTGTGGGCGCCCGTCTGTTTTCCGGAGCCCCGCGCGCACGGAAAGGAGAGCCGGCTCATGACTGCTGCCGCCGCCCGACCGACGTCCACGTCCACCGACTACAAGGTCGCCGACCTGTCCCTCGCCGACTGGGGCCGCAAGGAGATCGCGATCGCCGAGGGCGAGATGCCCGCGCTGATGGCGATCCGCGAGGAGTACGCGACGCGCAAGCCGCTGGCGGGGGCCCGCATCGCGGGGTCCCTGCACATGACCATCCAGACGGCGGTGCTGATCGAGACGCTCCAGGCCCTCGGCGCCGAGGTCCGCTGGGCGTCGTGCAACATCTTCTCGACCCAGGACCACGCCGCCGCGGCCATCGCCGCCAGCGGCACGCCGGTCTTTGCCTACAAGGGCGAGTCGCTCGACGAGTACTGGGAGTACACGCATCGCATCTTTGCGTTCGCCGGCGACGCCGGCGCCAACATGATCCTCGACGACGGCGGCGATGCGACGCTCCTCGTGCACCTCGGGTCTCGAGCCGAGAAGGACGCCTCGGTGCTTGCCCGCCCCGGCAGCGAGGAGGAGCGCTCGCTCTTCGCGTCGATCCGCAAGCGCCTGGCCGAGAACCCCGGATGGTACGCGAAGATGGCGGCCACCCTCAAGGGCGTGACCGAGGAGACCACCACCGGCGTGCACCGCCTCTACCAGATGGCCAAGGAAGGGCGACTCCTGTTCCCCGCCATCAACGTCAACGACTCCGTCACCAAGTCCAAGTTCGACAACGTGTACGGCTGCCGCGAGTCCCTGGTGGACGGCATCAAGCGCGCCACCGACGTGATGGTGGCGGGCTAGGTCGCGGTGGTGTGCGGCTACGGCGAGGTGGGCAAGGGCTGCGCGCAAGCCCTCCGGGGCCTGCAGGCTCAGGTGTGGGTCACCGAGATCGACCCCATCTGCGCGCTCCAGGCGGCGATGGAAGGGTACCGCGTGGTCACCATGGACTACGCTGCCGACAAGGCCGACATCTTTGTCTCCGCCACCGGCAACTACCAGGTCATCACGGTCGACCACATGCAGCGCATGAAACACAACGCCATCGTGTGCAACATCGGCCACTTCGACAACGAGATCGACGTGGCCGGCCTCCGGGCGCACAAGTGGGAGAACATCAAGCCGCAGGTGGACCACGTCATCTTCCCCGACGGCACGCGCATCATCCTGCTTGCCGAGGGACGGCTGGTCAACCTCGGGTGCGCGACCGGCCACCCGAGCTACGTGATGAGCTCGTCCTTCGCCAACCAGGTGCTCGCGCAGATCGAGCTGTACACCAACACCGCGCAGTACCCGGTCGGCGTGTACATCCTGCCCAAGCACCTCGACGAGAAGGTGGCGCGCCTGCAGCTCGCCAAGCTCGGCGCCATGCTCACCGAGCTCACCGACGAGCAGGCGCGCTACATCGGGGTCCCGAAGGCGGGCCCCTACAAGTCCGAGCACTACCGCTACTAGTGTGCTGAGTCAGAGATGAGCCGACAGAGCGCCGGGTGGGATAAGGGACTCCGGCGCGCCACGTAATGATGCGGGGCCCGGCCGAGGGCTCAGACGTGGGGAATGACGCGCTCCATGGCCACGCGCATCGAGCGCGCGCAGTCCTCGGCCGGCAGCCCGCCCACGCTGGACCAGAGGGCGAACTCGGTGAGCCCGAAGCGCTCCT
>DATKEI010000238.1:0-6151 GCA_035544455.1 Binatia bacterium
ATCTACACCCTGTTCTAGTGCCCCGAGTCAGAAGTTCGTGGACTCGCGGCGCCGGGTGGGGTGGGGGTCCTCCCCGCGGGACCGTATCTTCTGCGGATGGCCGAAGCCACCCACCACCCATCTCGTGGCCCCATTGAGTGCGGCAGCGCTCCGCGACTCAGCGTGTCCCGCGGGGAGGACCCCCACCCCACCCGGCGCCTTGTCGGCATCGGACCTTGTCGCGGAAGACGGTCCTCAAACGAGGGTTCGTCCTGAGGGGCGACAGGTCTTGACCGCTGGAAACCGGGCACTTAGAATCAGACCGACCAGTCGGTCTGCCCCGTGAGCAGGCCCTCGACACGCTGATCCGGGAGCGCCGATCCCGGGCCAAGGAGGCGCCCAATGTCCGTCGCCGCCGGTGAACCCCTCGTCAGGGACGCTCGCCTCGCGCCCGTGTGGGACAAGGTGGAGGCCGGCGCCCGCCTGACTCGCGAGGACGGGCTCCTCCTGTTCGAGACCGGCGACCTGCACGCCCTGGGCGCCATGGCCGATCGCGTGAAGTCGCGCCGATACGGCGACCAGGTCTTCTTCGTGATGAACCGCTACGTGAACCCCACCAACGTCTGCGTCCTCGCCTGCAGCTTCTGCGACTTCGCGCGCAAGAAGGGCGAGGCGGGCGCGTTCGAGAACTCCATCGAGGACGTCCTCGGCATGATCAAGCCCGGCACCCGGGAGGTCCACATCGTCGGCGGTCACCATCCGGACTGGCCCTTCGAGTACTACGAGCGGCTGATCGAGTCCATCCGCGCCGCACGGCCGGAGACCCAGATCAAGGCCTTCACCGCGGCCGAGGTGGACTACTGGTGGCGCCGCTGGAAGATCGAGCCACGCGAGGCGTTGACCCGGCTCAAGCAGGCGGGCCTGCACTCCATGCCCGGGGGCGGAGCCGAGATCTTCTCGCGGCGCCTGCAGAAGCTCTTGCACTACACCGGCAAGGCCGACGCGGACCGCTGGTGCGAGATTCACGGCATCGCGCACTCGCTGGGCATCCGGACGAACGCCACCATGCTCTACGGCCACGTGGAGACCGTGGAGGAGCGAGTGGACCACCTGCTCCGCCTGCGCGATCAGCAGGACCGCTCCGCCGGCTTCCTGACCTTCGTCCCCCTCGCCTACCAGGTGGGCACGACCAAGCTGGTGCCGCGGCAGACCCCGCCTACCGACGACCTGCGCACCATCGCGGCGGCGCGACTCATGCTCGACAACTTCGCTCACATCGAGGCGTACTGGGTGATGCTCGGGGAGGCGACGGCGTCCATTGCACTGCACTTCGGGGCGTCCGATGTCAACGGCACCCTGGAGGAGGAGAAGATCGCCCACATGGCCCTGGCCGCGAGCCCGGCCGGCCTCGCTCGCGAGCAGATCCTGCGCATGGTGCGCGATGCGGGCAAGGTGCCGGTGGAGCGCGATGCCCTCTACAACGTCGTCCAAGTCTGGAGCTAGCCGTGCGCATCGGCAAGATCCCGTACCTCAATTGCGAGCCGTTCTTCGCCCACCTTCCCGGGGATGGACCCGGGGTCGAGATGGCGCCCCGTGCCCTCGGCCGGGCCATGCGAGCCGGCCTGGTCGACGCCGCCCCGCTATCGCTGGTCGACCTGCACGATCTCGGGTCGGAAGCGGTGGCCCTGCCCTTCGGGATCGCCGTGCGCGGCAGCGTCCGGAGCGTGCTCCTCTTGTCTCGCCTCCCGCTCGACGCCCTCGGGGGCGCGACCATCGGCGTGACCGACGAGACGTCGACCTCCGTGGAGCTGCTGCGCGTGCTCCTCGCCCTCCGCCTCGAGGTGGAGCCCGCCCGCTGGGTGCGCGGGGACGAGTCGGCCGACGCGATCCTGCTCATCGGAGATCAGGCCCTGCGGGCCCTCGGCTCCGCGCCGGAGCGGCCGCACCGGCTCGATCTCGCCGAGGCGTGGACGAGCTGGACGGGGCTGCCGTTCGTGTTCGCGCGGTGGGGGGTGCGCGCCGCCGTCCCCGCGACCGACCGCCAGCAGCTGACCGCGGACCTCGACACCGCTCTCCGGCGCGGCCTCGAAGCAAACGCCCTGCGCGCCATCGCGCGCCGGCGCCGCGATACCGGCCTCACCGAGATGGAGACCATGGCGTACCTCTCCGCCTTCACCTACCGGTTGGGCCCCGACGAGGACAAGGCGATCGCCGAGTTCCGTCGCCTCCGCGGCTTCGTCGGAGCCGCGCGGTGCTAGCGGCCATTCGGGCGAAGGCCGAGCGCGGCGCCCGCCTCGATCGGGCCGAGGGCCGCTGGCTCCTGACCGACGCGCCCCTCCTCGACGTGGGAAGCCTGGCCCAGGCCGTCCGCTACCGGCGCATCCCCGAGCGGCAGGTGACGTTCGTCATCGATACCAACCCGAACTACACCAACGTCTGCATCACCGATTGCCAGTTCTGCGCGTTCTACCGGAAACCCGGGGATCCGAACGCCTACACCCTGACCGTGGACCAGGTCATGGACAAGGTGGGCGCCGCGGCCGCGGGCGGCGCCACCACCGTGCTCCTCCAGGGCGGCCACAACCCCGCCCTGCCGCTTGCCTACTACGTGGAGCTGGTCCGGGAGACCCGGCGTCGCTTCCCGCAGGTGACGCCGCATTTCTTTAGCGCCTCGGAGATCCAGACGATGGCCCAGGTGGCCGACCTCTCCGTGGCCGAGGTCCTCGCCGCGCTCCGCGCTGCCGGGCAGACCAGCCTGCCCGGCGGGGGCGCCGAGATCCTGTCCACGCGGGTGCGCGAGCGCATCGCGCCCAAGAAGGGCGGGCCCGGCGCGTGGCTCGACGTGCATCGCGAGGCCCACCGGCAGGGCTTCCGATCGACGGCCACCATGATGTACGGGCACGTGGAGAGCCCCGACGATGTGCTCGACCACCTGGACGCCATCCGCGGTCTCCAGGACGAGCTCCGGGGATTCACCGCCTTCGTCCCGTGGTCCTTCAAGCCCGGCAACACGCTGCTCGAGAAATGGATCAAGCAGTATCGCGGCCCGAACGCGTACCTCCGCATGCTGGGCGTGGCCCGCCTCTACCTGGACAACTTCGACCACGTCCAGGCCTCGTGGTTCTCCGAGGGCAAGCGCGCGGGCCAGGTTGCGCTGCACTGGGGCGCCGACGACTTTGGGGGGACGCTGTTCGAGGAAAACGTCCACGCGGCGGCGGACTTCGTCAACCGGACCACGGTCGAGGAGATCGCGACGCTGATCCGCGAGGCCGGATTCACCCCGGTCCAGCGCACCACGGACTACAAGCCCCTCCAGACCTACTGAGCCACCTCGGGAGACTGGCGTCCCGAGTCAGAAGCTCGTGGACTCGCGGCGCCGGGTGGGGTGGGGGCCCTCCCCGCGGGACCGTATCTTCTGCGGATGGCCGAAGCCACCCACCACCCATCTCGTGGCCCCATCGAGTGCCGGTAGCGCTCCGGGACACAGCGTGTCCCGCGGGGAGCGCCCCCACCCCGCCCGGCGCTTTGTCGGCACATTTCTGACTCAGCACAGTAGGCTAGATGGGGTCGACGGGCGGAAGGCTCTCGATCAGGCCGCGCGCGTGGGCCAGCGCGAACAGGCGCGTGAGCGCCGATCGGCCGTCCGGGCCGAGCACGCGCGTGTAGTCGTTCACGTACATGAGGACGAAGCGGCGGCACGTCTCACGGTCGATGCCGCGGCTGTAGCGCATGGCGTAGTCGAGCGCCTCGTCGACATGGGCATGGGCGAAGTCGATCGAGTCACGGAGCCCCTGGGAGAGCATCCGGTGGAGATCCTCGCCGAGGTCCCGACGCATCACGTTGATTCCGAGCGGCAGGGGCAGGCCCGTCTCCTGCGCCCAGACCTCGCCGAGGTCGAGCACCTTGACCAGTCCCATCGCGGGGTGGGTGATCTGGCCCTCGTGGATGAGCAGGCCCACGTCCGCCTGGCCCTCCAGGACGGCGGCCGGGATCTTGTCGAACGCGACCTCGATGATCGGCGGATCGCCGCAGTACAGCCGGAGGAGGAGGGCCGCCGTCGTGTGGCTCCCCGGGATGGCGACGACATGCTCCGGGATGGCCCTGGGATCCATCGGCGCTCGGGCCACGAGGACAGGCCCGTAGCCCTTCCCCATCGACGCGCCCGGGTCCATCATGCGATAGCGGTCGTGGATCAACGCGTAGGTCGCGGCGGAGACGGCGGTCACCTCGAGCTCGGCGCTCCGGGCGCGGCGATTGAGGGATTCGATGTCCTCGAGCACGTGCTCGATCGTGCAGCCGGGAACCTGGACCTTGCCCGCGGTGAGCGCGTAGAACATGAACGCGTCGTCCGCGTCCGGGCTGTGGCCGATCCGAATGCGCGGCATGGAGGCTCCTGGCGGTGAAAGCGGTTGTCGTGAAGAGCGACACGCGAGAGCGGATCCTGCGCGCGGCCCTCGAGGTCTTCGCGGCCCGAGGGTACCACAGGGCCGCCGTGGACGACATCGTCCGCGCCTCCGGCACCTCCAAGGGCGCCGTGTACCATCACTTCCCCAACAAGGAGGCGCTCTTCCTCGCCCTGGTCGACGACTTCGCCGGGCATCTCGCCGCCGCGGTGGCCACAGCCATCGCCAGCTCGCACGGCGCGCTCGGCAAGGTCGAGGCGGCACTGCGGGCGGGACTCGAGACGTTTGCCGGGCACCGCGATCTGGCGCGCATCCTCCTGCTCGAGTCCGCGAGCGTGGGGGCGACCTATCGAGCCAAGCGCGCGGAGATCCACGGCCGCTTTGCCGCTCTCATCCAGGCCTCGCTCGACCAGGCCGTGGCGGAGGGCGTCATCGCGCCCCTGGACACGCGCATCGCCACCCGCGCATGGCTGGGCGCGATCAACGAGCTGGTGATCGAGTCCCTGTCGACCGGGGCGCCCGATCTGCTGGCGGAGGTCGTGCCCGCGCTCGCGCCCATGCTGCTGCGCAGCATCGGCGCCTCCCCCGCGCCCGCGGGCTGATCAGCCGGGCCGCAGGTGTCCCCTTCCGCGCACCGGGGGGGATCAGTATCCGAGCGAGAGCAGGTCGTAGCGCCGCCCGGGACCCTCGGGCGGCTCCGGAGCGAAGCCCAGCTGGAAGTCGCCGGCCTTGATGGCGCGAAGGATGGCATCGCGATCCCGCGGCGCCTCCACCTCGATCCAGGCCTTTCCGAGATGGGGATCGCGGTGAGAGTCGTCGGTGGCTACCTTGGGCAACGGGATCTCGTCCACGTCGTACCGAGGCTGATACACCCCGGTCTCGGTCACTTCTACCGCGTCGATCGCCAGGCCCGCGGCCGCCAGCACGCCGAGGCGCTGTAGCACCTGCCCGACGGAGAGATCGTAGCGGGCGGGGTGATTCAGGACGAGGAGCGTCTCGCGGTCGCCGATCACCCTGCCCACGTGCTGGGACAGGGGGCGATAGTTATGCTCGACGCCGGCGAAGACGATGAGATCATCGTCGCCCGCGGGAATCTGGAACCAGTAGTCGTCCTGGATCCGGTCGTCGTGATCGGTGATGGCCACGAACCCGTAGCCGAGGTCCCGGTACCGTTCGAGCACCTCGGCCACGGGCCGCTGCCCGTCGGACAGGGTCGTATGGGCGTGCAGGTTCCCCCGGAGGAGCGCCACGAACCTATTCCCAGGTGAAGCTCAGCCCCATCGAGAAGGAGCCGACGGCGAAGTTCTGGTCCCCTCCGTAGCCTCGGCCCGGCGGGCTCGTCCAGCCCGCCGCCCCGATCTTCTTGATCGGGCCGGACTTCGGAGCGGTCGTCAAAGGGGCGATGAACCCAGGTTCGTAGGGGACCTGGTTATCCTGGGGGAAGAACTTCGCATCCGGCGTTGGCGACTCGCCCGGAGCGGGACGGGGCACGACCACCTCGAACTCTCGCCCCCGCCCATCAGGAGTGCTCTTGAACTCCACCTTGCCCTGTGCGGCAGCCGCGCCTGCCACCCCCACGATCATCGCCGCGATTGTCACCGCCCTGAGCGCATGAAGCAATTCGGTACCCGGTCTGACAGTTGCCGTCATCGTGCGCACCTCTGAACGCCCTGGGGCGCTCGAATTTCTCCCACCACGGCTTGCCTGCCCGTCCTGCCCAATCCTCGCTCCGCCCGGGCAGACTGCCCGGGCCCCGGGTGTCTCACCGT
>DATKEI010000239.1:0-5090 GCA_035544455.1 Binatia bacterium
CGCGCACGGCCATCGCCTACGCCAAGGTCCCCGGTCCGGCCGGCCGCCGGGTGAAGGCGGCGCGGACGGCCTCCCCTCGGCGGGCCCCCGCTACTTCTTGGAGATCAGCCAATTGCCGAGGGCGAGGTGCGGCAGCCCGGACCGCTCGAAGGTGTCCACGGCGTCGGCGGCGGTGCAGACGATGGGCTCGCCGTGCAGGTTGAACGACGTGTTGAGGACGGCCCCGACGCCGGTGCGCTGCTCGAACGCGCGGATCACGTCGTGGTACCCGGGGTTCCAGTCCCGCTCGAGGATCTGCGGGCGCGCGGTGGCATCGTGAGGGTGGATGGCGGCGGCGATCGCCTCCCGGGCCTCGGGGCGCGTGGGCATGGCCAGCATCATGTAGGGCGAGGCCAGGCCCTTGTCGTTCACCAGGTAGTCGCCCGCCCGCTCCGCGAGCACCGTCGGGGCGAACGGCATCCAGAAATCCCGGTTCTTGATCATGCGGTTGATCAGACCGACCACCCGGGGATCGGACGGGTTGGCGAGGATGGAGCGGTTCCCGAGCGCCCGCGCGCCGAACTCCATGCGGCCGGCGCAGCGGGCGACCACGCCGTCGCTGACGAGCAGATCGGCGATGCGCTCCTCGATCCGCTCGGGGCACGAGATCGCGTAGCGGCCCTCGAGCCGGCGCTCCCGGATGATGGCCTCGACCTCGGCGTCCGTCACGTCAGGTCCCAGGTAGGCCGGGCCGAAGGGAGCTGGCCGCGGCGTCTCGCCCCGGCGCACGCACTCCTCGACGTAGCCGAGATAGGCGGCCCCCACCGCGTTCGACTCGTCGCCGCACGAGGGGAACGCGAACAGGTCCTCGACCCACTCCTCGGCCGCCAGCAGCATGTTCGCCTTCACGTTCATGAAGACGCCGCCGCCGAGGGCGAGCCGGGCGCCGCCGTGGCGCTCGCGCATGAGCCGGACCCACCGCCGGAGGACGTCCTCGAGCCGGCGCTGGGCGCCGGCCGCCACCGCGTCGAAGCGCAGGCCGAGCGTGGCCCGCTGCAGGACCTGGTAGCGCTCGCCCCGGTCCCGCCAGCGGAACGTGGCCGGGACCCCCCCGTCCAGATCGAACACGCCGCGCAGGGCCGCCTCCGCTCGCGTCGCCCCTCGCTCGGAGGCGTACGGGGCGAGCCCCATGACCTTGTACTCGTGCTCGCCGAACTTCATGCCGAGGGCGAGGGTGGCGAACGAGTAGAAGGAGCCCACGGAGCCGGGGGCGCTCGGCGCCGCCTCGTGCCGGACGAGGTCGAGGCCGCGGCCGGTGGAGGCGGTGGCGCAGAGGCCGTCGCCGGAGTTGTCATTGGTGAGGACCAGGGCGGCACGGTCGCCGAAGCCCGACCCGAACCAGGCGGCGGCGGCGTGGCACCAGTGGTGGTCCAGGCAGGCGATCCGCACCTCGCTCCCGAGATGATCTCTCAGCGGGGCGAGCCGCTGCTCCGGCGAGAGCCCATGCTTGTCACGGGTGGCGGGAATGCCGAGGCGGCGGCCGAGCCGGCGCATCCGGCGCTCGAGCCGCCGACGCGGCGAGGGCCAGGCGACGCCGTAGTACTCGCGCGCGTAGGCCTCGTCGTGCATCAGCCCGTTGAGCCACTCCCGCGAGGCGCCGCCCGTGCCGGCGAGGGCCACGAGGTCGATCTCGGCGGGGCGGATGTCCAGGTGGGCGAGCAGGGCGTCGACCGCCCGCCGGGGATAACCGGCGTCGTTCTTCAGGCGGGTGAAGCGTTCCTCGGAGGCGCACCCGACCACGCGACCGTCCCGGAGGACCGCGGCAGTCGCGCAGTGCGTCTCGTTGATGCCGAGGACGATCATGCCCGGGGGACCGCCCGGGCCGCCCACCTCCGCGTTCCCCTGCGCGACATGATCGGCATCTCCGTGTCGGTGCTTGACTGGCCGCGCCGGTCGGCTGCGGGCGCCCGGCGGTCGTCCCCGAGAGGACCGCCCGGCGAGATCCGGCGGCCGCCAATGCCGGGGGTCCGCCCGGAGCCGAGTATACCCCGGGGCCTGCCGGGGTCCGCAGCCCGGGGGACGCCCGGTGGAAGGGGAACCGATCAGGGCCGGCGCGGCCGCGTGATCACCACGGACATCTGGTCGTCGCCCCGGATCACGGTGAGCGGCAGGGGCGCATCGATCGACACCGCGGCGAGCGCCTGGCGCACCGCCTCGAGGGTCAGGACGGGATGGCCGTCGATCTCGAGGAGGACGTCGCCCGCCTTCAGGCCAGCCTTCTCCGCCGCGCCGCCCCGCAGCACGGCGGCCACCGCGGGGCGGGGGGTGGGGCGCGGCCCGCCCAGTTCCCGCGCGGCGTCCGGATCTCTCACGAGAAAGCCGAACTCGGCCGCCACGCGCTCGGCCACCACGGGCCCGGGCATGGGCCCGAGCCGCACCGAGAGCTGGCGCCGGCCGAGTTCTCGCCGCAGGACGGTGATGCTCACGGTGTCACCGACGCGCGCGCCCGCCACCATCCGCTGGAGCGTCCGGGTATCGACCGTCGGCCGGTCCCGGAACGCCACGACCAGGTCGCCCGCCCGCATGCCGGCGTCCGCCGCCGGAGTGTCCTCGATGACCTCGACGACCATCGCCCCGAAGCCCTCCCGGATGCCGTGCCGCTGCGAGATCTCGTCCATCTCCTGCTCCGACAGGTCCCGGATCCGCACTCCCAGCCAGCCCCATTGCCCGGCCACGTCGGCGGCCAGGACCAGCCCCGGCAGAACGGCGGCAAGCACCATCGCGAGGAGGATCCCGCGCGTCGTGGACAAACGCCGCGGCGCCCGGGGCCCCCGGCGGGCCTTCATCGCCCCCGGCAACGTCAACGCTCGCCTCCGACCTGACGCTCGAGCTCGGACAGCAGATCGCCCAGGCGCCGGAGCCGCCGGCTGACGTCGATCTCCTCGAGGAGGGCCTGCCGCTCGACCGGCTGCGGGAGCAGCGCCGCCGCGACCTGATCGCACAGGACGCCGGCCGCTGTCTTGCGGTCGAGCACCTCGGCCATGTCCGATGCCGGCCGCGCCACTGCGCGGAGAAGGCGCCGGCACTTGTCCCGCACCGCGGCGGCCAGCGCCTCGACCGCGGGCTCGTCCTCTCCCCGATCCTCGAGCCGGGTGCCCGTCACCATGCGGTAGAGGGTGTCGGTGGGCAGCTCGCCGTCGATGCGGATCCGGGCGTCTCCGCGCAGCAGGATGTTGAAGCGGCCGGTGGCGAGCCGCACCCACCGCACGATCTCTCCCATGCCGGCGATTGCGAACACCGGAGGCCGGCCGTGATAGGACTCCTCGTATCCCGGGCGGAGCCCGACGACGGCAAGCCGCTTGTCGCGGGCCAGGCAGTCGGTCACCATCGCGCGGTACCGCGCCTCGAACACGTGCAGCGGCAGCACGGTGTGCGGGAACAGGACCACATCGGGGAGCGGGAAGATGGGGACGAAGACCTGGCTCACCGCCGCGGCCGCTACCCGATGGTGGGCAGGGCCAGCGACGAGACCGCCTCGATCCTCGCCACCACCCCCGCCGCCACCGCGCGGAACGCGGCGGCCTGGGCGGAGTCGGGCCGGCCCACGGTGATCGGCACCCCGGCGTCGCCACCCTTGCGCGTCTCCATCTCGAGCGGGATCTCGCCCAGGAGGGGGACGCCGAACTCGTCGGCCACCCGCGCGCCCCCGCCCTCGCCGAAGACGTGATAGCGCACGCCCGTGTCCGGCGCCACGAAATAGCTCATGTTCTCGACCACGCCGAGCACGGGCACGTTCAGCTTGCGGAACATGCCCAGCGCCTTGCGCACGTCGAGGAGGGCCACGTCCTGCGGGGTCGTCACCATGATCACACCCGAGAGCGGGATCACCTGTGACAGCGAGAGCTGGGCGTCTCCGGTACCGGGGGGCATGTCGAAGACGAGATAGTCGAGCGGACCCCAGGCGACGTCGCGCAGGAACTGCTGGACGGCCGAGTGGATCATGGGCCCGCGCCACACCAGCGCCTCCCGCTCCGCGACGAGGAGCCCGATCGACATCACCCGGACCCCGTGGGCCTCCACCGGCAGGATCTTGTTGTCGAACATGGCCGGCTTGCCCCGGGTCCCCATCATGAGCGGCACATCGGGGCCGTACACGTCCACGTCAACCAGGCCGACCTGGGCGCCACGCTGCCGGAGCGCCACCGCGAGATTCACGGCCACGGTCGACTTGCCCACGCCTCCCTTGCCCGAGGACACGGCCACGGTGTACTTGACCTCGGGGATGAGATCCGCCGGGCGCGCCGGCGCCTGGCCGCCGCCGCCGGCGTGCGGCTCCGGGCCGTGGGTGTGACCGCGGGGAGCCGCGGCCGGGCCCATGCGAATCTGCACGCGCCCCACCCCCGGGACGCCGGCCAGGGCGCGGGAGGCGCCGCTGTGCACGGCCACCTTGGTCGCGGGCGCCTGCCCGCTGAATCCGAGGGTGAAGGTGACGTCCGCCCCGTGAATCTCGAGGTCGCGCACCAGGCCCAGCGTCACGATGTCGCGGCGCTGGTCGGGGTCCTCGACGGAGCGCAAGGCTTGCAGGACCACCGCTTCCGTCACGCGTGGAACCTCTGGCGTCATGGAGGATCTCCCGGAATCCCGTGGGAATTGACCAGCTGAGGGACAGCTCGAACGGCTCCGCCAGTATAGGGAGACGCGCCGCGTCCCGTCAAGCCGCCGGCCCCGGCGAGTGCTCGGCAACTCCTTGAGCCGCTTGAAAGATCGGGGCGGACCTGCTACAAAATTCAGGTGATCGGCCCCGACGAGTTCCGGCGCGTTCTCGGTCACTTCCCGAGCGGAGTGACGGTGATCACCACCGTCGACGCCGCGGGCGACCCGTCGGGAATGACCGCGAGCTCCTTCACCTCGGTGTCCCTGAACCCGCCCCTCATCCTCGTCTGCGTGGCGCACAGCGCCCAGAGCTATCCCGCGCTCCGCGACAGCGGGCGATTCGCCGTCAACATCCTGAGCCTCGGCCAGGAGATGATCTCCCGCCGCTTCGCCACCGCGCCCACGGCGCGCGGCGCCGAGAAGTTCGAAGGCCTCGCCTGCAAGCCGGGCCAGCTCGG
>DATKEI010000240.1:0-6216 GCA_035544455.1 Binatia bacterium
GAGTGGCGTCGGATCCGGCGCGGTCGTACGCCGTGGCCGCCGTGCACGTGGACGACGCGCGCTACCACCTGGCGATCCGCATCCTCCGCCGCGAGTTCTTCCGGCAGCTGCGGACAGACGACGCCGCCCTGCCGCGGCCGCTGTGGAAGATGCTGTACCCCCTGGGCTGGCGCGGCTCGTTGGAGGACGCGGCCTCCCGGGCCGCCGTCGACCCGCTGCTGGTGGCGGCGGTGGTGCGCGAGGAATCGTCGTTCTTCCCGCGCGCGCGCTCCCGCGTGGGCGCGCGCGGTCTCATGCAGCTCATGCCCGATACGGCGCGGCCCATGGCGCGTCAGCGCGGGCTCGATTTCCGCGGCGGCGAGGTGCTCGACGAGCCGGCGGCCAACCTGGAGATGGGGGCCGCGTTCCTGGCGGGTCTCGTGCGCCAGTTCGGCGATCCCCGCCTGGCCGTGGCCGCCTACAACGCTGGGCCCGGCCGGGTCCGCGGGTGGCTGGCGTCCTCCCGCCCCGACGACATCGAGGTCTGGATCGAACAGATCCCGTTCAACGAGACGCGTGCCTTCGTCAAGCGCGTCGTTCTCTCGTGGAACGAGTACCGTCGCCTCTACGCGGGGCGGCCGTGATGGATCCGCCGGCGGCGGGTTTCTGGCGGCGCCAGGGCGCATGGTGGCTCGATCGGCTGATCGGCGTGGCCCTGTGGGCGCTCTGCGCCATGTGGCTCGTCGTCCTGTTCTGGGCCACCCGCGGGTGGCCACGCGATCTGCCGGGGGCGCTGGTTCTGGCGGCGGCCATGGCCCTCCTGGGAGTTGCCCTCTCCCTCGTGTACCAGATCGCCTTCGTCGGCGGCTGTGGCCAGACGCCGGGGCACATGGCCTTCGGCATCGCGGTGGTCCGGCGCGGCGGCGGGGCGATGAGCCACGGGCGCGCTCTCGCCCGCAGTCTGGGCGGGATCCTCACCGCGCTGACGCTCGGCATCGGCCTGCTCCCGGTCCTCTTCACGCGGGAGCGCCGTGGCTTGCCGGACATGGTGGCCGGAACGCGCATGGTACGCGTCAGGGCGGCCCGTGTCCCCGCGCCGTCGGGCTGGGCGGCGGGCCGGGGCGCCTCCGAGGTCCTGCATCGCCCACGTCTTGCGATCAGCGGCCCCTGACCGGCGGCGGATGCCGGGCGGACCCCCAGCGGCACCGGTCTCATCTGACTTGACAGGCTGGTGACATCGGCGCCGGGGCGGGTTGGTAGACTGTTGTGCAGGGAGGACAGGTCATGCACGTCAGGCGAGGCGGAGGCATCAAGAGCTCGGAGATCACGCCGTATGGCGCCTATCTCGACCGGCGTCGCTTCATGGCCGGGCTCGCGGGGATGGCGGTCGGTATCTCGGTCGGGGCCCAGCTCGACGCCGACCCCGCCGCAGCGGCGGAAGTGCCGGCCGGCGCGCCTCTCAAGGCCACGCCCAACCCGGCCTTCAAGCTGGACGACAAGCCCACGCCGTTCAAGGACGTGACGAGCTACAACAACTTCTACGAGTTCGGGCTGGACAAGGACGACCCCGCCAAGCACGCCCACCTGCTCAAGACGCGGCCGTGGACGGTCCAGGTCGAGGGGCACGTGAAGAAGGCCCGCACCTACGACATCGAGGACCTCCTGAAGCTCGCGCCGATGGAGGAGCGCGTGTACTCCCTCCGGTGCGTGGAGGCCTGGTCCATGGTGATCCCCTGGATCGGCTATCCCCTGTCCGCTCTCATCAAGGCTGTCGAGCCGACGGGCCAGGCGAAGTACGTGGAGTTCCAGACCCTGGTCAACCCCGAGATGTTCCCGGGGCAGCGCAAGGGGTTCTTCGGCTCCAGCCTGGACTGGCCCTACACCGAGGGCCTCCGGATGGACGAGGCCATGCACCCCCTGGCGCTTCTGACCTTCGGGCTCTACGGCCAGGTGCTTCCGAACCAGAACGGGGCCCCCCTGCGCATCGTCGTGCCCTGGAAGTACGGGTTCAAGAGCGGCAAGTCGCTCGTCAAGATCCGCTTCGTGACCGAGGAGCCCAGGACCACCTGGAACAAGTCGGCGCCGCAGGAGTATGGCTTCTACTCCAACGTGAACCCCGAGGTGAGCCACCCGCGGTGGAGTCAGGCCACCGAGCGGCGCATCGGCGAGTTCCGCCGCCGCGAGACCAAGATGTTCAACGGGTACGCTGACCAGGTTGCCGCGCTCTATACCGGCATGGACCTCAAGAAGTTCTACTGAGCGGCCGCCCCGCTCCCCTGCCGGGAGGAGAGCGGCCGCTGCCATGTCCAGCCGGGCCCGCATCGCGCTCAAGGTCGCCGTGTGGGTGGCCTGCCTTGCGCCCCTCGGGCACCTCGGGCTCCGGGCACTCCAGGACGACCTGACCGCCAATCCCATCGACTACATCACCGATCGGCTCGGCAAGACCGCGCTCCAGATCCTGCTGCTGAGCCTGGCCGTGACGCCTCTCCGGATCGCCGCCGGCCTGTCGTGGCCCATCGTGCTCCGGCGCCTCCTCGGTCTCTTCGCCTTCGCCTACGTGGTGCTCCACTTCCTCGTCTGGGCCCTCGTCGACCACTTCCTCAACTGGCCCCAGATGCTGGAGGACATCGTCAAGCGGCCGTACGTCACGGTGGGGATGGCCGCGCTCGTCATGCTGATCCCGCTCGCCGCGACGTCCACCGCGCGGATGATCAAGCGGCTGGGCGGCCGGCGCTGGCGGCTTCTCCACCGGCTCGCGTACGCGGCGGGGATCCTCGCCGTCGTCCACTTCCTGTGGCTCGCCAAGCAGGGCGTGACCGAGCCCTACTACTATGCGGCGGCCCTGGGCTTGCTGATGGCGGTTCGGGGGTGGGACTGGATGCGGTCGGCCCGGCGCCGGGCGACGGCGGTGGGGGCGCGCGGCGCACCCTGAAGGGCCCGGCCCGCAGTCCCGGTCTCACATGGTCGGGCTGGCGTAGCTCCCGCCGAGGGCGAGTAGCCCGTAGGCCGCGCCCGCGATGTCGAAGTTGAACGAGAAGTGCTGGTTGATGGCGAGCACGTCGCGCAGATGCCGCTGCAGGGGATCCCGGGTGTAGATGCCGTTCGCCCCGTAGCACGACCACAGCGTCTCCACCGCCTCGCGCGCCTGGTTCACGGCGAAGGCGGAGTGGACGCGGAAGCGCAGCTTCGTCTCGAGGTCCGGAACCTCGCCTCGCTCCGCCGCCGCCTGGAACGCGATCGCCGACTGCCGCATGAGGTCGCGCGCGGAGTCGATGAGGCACCGGGCGCGCGCGACCTTGATCTGCACGGCCTGGAAGTCCGAGACCCGGGCCCCGTGTAGGTGCCCGCGCGCCGGGCCATGCTCTCGACGAAGAGGTCGTAGGCGCCCTGGGCGGCACCGATCGCCGCCGAGCCCAGCGGGTGTCCGGCCGAGGCCACCACCGGGATCCGGAAGAGCGGCCCGGCGTTGATGGCGGCCCCGGGGTGCTCGAGGCCCCCACGGCAGCGCACGAGCGGCAAGGCGCGCCGCTCGGGGACGAAGCGCTCGGCCACCGCGATGTCCTTGCTGCCCGTCCCGACCATGCCCATGGCGTGCCAGGTGTCGATGATCTCGTAGTCGCCCTTGGGCACGAGGCACAGCCGCCAGTCAATGGGCGTGCGGTCGTCGTCGCCGTAGACGGTCACGGCGAGCATGTTCCAATCCGAGTTGTCCACGCCCGACGAGAACGGCCAGCGCCCGCTGACCACGAAGCCGCCGTCCCGCGCCCGGGCCCGGCCCGCGGCCAGGGCGATGGACGAGGCGATCAGCGCGTCGGGATTCGCGTCCCAGACCTCGTGCTGGGTCTCGGGATCGTAGAAGGCGAGGATCCAGTGATGCGCGCCCAGGTTTCCCACGTTCCACGCCGTGGAGGGGCAGCCCCGGCCGAGCTCGGCCACGATGTCCACCACTGCCACGAAGGGGAGCTCCATGCCGCCGAAGAGCCGGGGCTGGTGGAAGCGGAAGAGGCCGGCCTCGTGCAGGAGCTGCTCGTTGTCGCGGAGCAGGACGCGGGCGTCCTCACTCCGCTGGGCCCGCTCGCGCAGTATCGGCACGAGGGCGCAAGCTCGCCGCATCGCCTCGTCGTAGCCGACGCCGGAGAAGTCGCGCCGCGCCGTCTGCGGGAGTGTTCCCACGCCATCCACGCCGGCGGTCACGGGAGGCGTGGGCGGTCGGATGGGCTACTTCGTGGGGGTGTAGTAGGGGTTACTGCCCGCGTCGTGATCGGTGGCGTCGAGGACCTCGTCGATCTCCGGGATCTCCTCCTTGATGAGGCGCTCGATCCCCGACTTCAGCGTGACGTCGGCGGCGCCGCAGCCCTGGCAGCCCCCGCCCATCTGGAGATAGACCTTGTTCTCCTTGACGTCGAGCAGCTCCACGAAGCCGCCGTGGCCGGCCACCGCGGGGTTGATCATGTTGTCGATCAGATCCTGCACCCTGGTCTTCAGCTCTTCGCTCATGGTCGTGACCTCGCCTCTTGCAGCCTTACCCCCGAACTGTACCCGAATTACCGGCCAGGGCCAACTGGCCCCGCGTGGGCTCTGCTCAGCAGAACCAGGGCTCGGTCAGACGGGGGGGGCGCGGGCGGTCCTGAGCGAGCCGGGAGGCCACCCGTTCCGGGGTCGCGGGTCGTCCGGCGGCAGCCTGGGCCAGCGCGTGCACGCGATCGAAGGTGACGGCGGCGTCCTCGCCCCGCTCGGCCCCCTCGCCGGCGATCCTGGCCACTGCAACCTGGAGATCGTCCATCCCGGGATCGGGGTGCCGCCACGTGTACGCGAAGTCCTCGGGCACGAGGTCGCCGAGGTGGGGGCGCATGGCCGGGCTGGCCACGAGGAGTGATCCCGGCGGCACGAGCAGCCGCAGGGAGTACTGCACGGGCTCCACGTGGTCCACCAGGTCTTCGCGCGCCACGAAGTCCAGGAAGTCGACGTAGTCGGACAGGGTCGCCCATGGAGTGAACGGCACCCAGGTCAGTCGCAGAGCGATTCCGGCCTGGCGCGCGGTGGCGAGGGCGGCGGCGATGTCCGCGCCGGTGTGACCCTTGTCGAGGTGCGCGAGCACGGTGTCGCTCAGCGACTCCGCCGCGCTCACGATGAAGAGGCACCCGAGGTCGGCGAAGCGGGGCAGGAGCGGAGCGTGCCGGCGCAGGTGCTCGATCTTGGCGGTGAAATCGAAGGTGACAGCCGGAAATTCGGCGCGCAGCTCCCGGGCCACCGCGAGGGCGTGCCCGGGTCCGTTCAGGAAGTCCGGATCCCCGAAGGTCACGTGGCGCGCGCCCGCCTCGACCTGCTGCCGGATGTCGCCGAGGACGGTCTCCCGGGGAGTGACGAAGAAGCGGCCCCGGTAGACAGGTGGGATCGGGCAGTGGCGGCAATGGTGGAGGCACCCCCGGCTCGACTCCACGTACCCGGCGACTTCCCGGCGTCCCAGGTGCTCCAGGTGGGCATACCGCTTGAGGGACGGCAGCTGGGTCCGGTCCGGGACCGGTAGCCTGAGCTTGACCAGGTTTGGCTCGGCCGGCTGCCCCGGGCGGCCCACGCCGGGCACGGGTCCAGCGTCTCCGCGCTCGATCGCTTCCGCGAGGGCCACGAGGGCAGCCTCCCCCTCGCCGCCGACGATGCTGTCGCCGCCGCGGGCGAGCAGGTGCTCGGCGTTCAGGCTCGCGTACAGGCCCGCGAAGCAGATGTGCACGCCGGGGTTCAGCGTGCGAATCCGCCGGGCCACCGCCACGCCCAGGCGCACCGCGGTGTGCATGGGTACGGCGACGACGGCGAGGCGCGCCCGGCCCGCCTTCTCGGCGTCGAACGGCTCCACGGCGACGTCCATGACCGAGGGCCGGAACCCGCGCTGGGCGAGCACGGCCGCGGGCCAGGCGACGGCAAGGGGCTGGTGGCCGAGCTCGTAGCAGGCCACGAGCAAGATGGCTCCCGGCGCGCGGAGAGAACTGTCCATGACAAGGCCAGTGTACTGCAGCCGGGCGGGGGGTATTCCACCCCCGCCCGGCGCCGTGAGCCGACGAAGGTTCGACTCAGGAGATCACCGGATGCTCAGCGCGGAGCGAGAGCCGGAGGAATTGCGGCCGCCGGGCGGGGGGCGAGATCCTTCCGGTCCTTGCGCAGGGCGCAGTTCTCCGCCTGCATCGAGTGCAGCTCGTGTCGCAGATCGCGAGCCTCGGTGCGGAGGCGTTCGCACTCCTCCTC
>DATKEI010000241.1:0-21918 GCA_035544455.1 Binatia bacterium
GTGACGCGACGATCCCGGGGGCGCCGGGCAGGCTCGGGATCATCCGGGCGCGTCGCGCGGACGCGCCGGGCGCGCGCTACTTCTTGGCCAGCTTCTTCCGCTTCACGTAGGCCCAGATCTTCTTCGTCATCTCCGAGGGCCCGATGGGCGCCGAGCCCATGACGGACTCCAGCGTGTCCGAACACCCCTTGAAGTTGATGGAGTAACCGCCGAACGCCGCCTTCTTCGCCTTCGCCATGCCATGTCCCCCTTTCGCCTGCCCTGTAAGAGACCGCCGCCCGGCGCCCCCCTGGAACCGGCCCAGGGGTATTATCGCCGGGCTACGAGGGAGGGCAAGGGAAAAATACAACCAGTAGGGGGTCCTCCACGAGGGAAAAACTACCGGGTGGGGGTATCCCGCTCCCCGGCCGGCGGGCCCGGCTCGGCGCTCCCGGTCGGATCGGCCAGGGAAACCATGGTGTGACGGGGCGGTGATCTCGATGGCACCAACCCGCGATTTCGGATCGCGGCGGGCCGGTGGCAAGGCCGGGACGGCGCCGTGGCCACGGCGCCGTCCCGGCGGCGAGCGAAGCGAGACGAGGGTCGGTCGCGTTCCTCGCGACCCACGCGCCGGAGGGATCGCGGTCCGGGACATCCGCCCCGGCCGCCGACGGGAGGAGGGACGTGCTACCGGCGCCCCGTCGTGAAGGCGGGCATGACGTCCCTGGCAAACCAGCGCAGCTGCTCCTTGAACTCCTTGGGAGGCATGCCCTCCGCCCAGTGGATCATCATCTGGTCGAGGCCCGGATACCGCTGCTCGAACTCGCGGATGATCTCGATCGCCTGCGCCGGCGGCCCGCAGATCCACGCCTTCTGGGCCACGCCGTCGTGGATGGTGGGCAAACGGGCCGGGGCCCCCGGCATGCCCCACGAGCGACCCTCGGCGTCCGCGTACCGGACGAAGCCGAACGGCGCGAACCACTTGTACCGCTCGTCGTGATACGGCTCGACCCGCCGCACGGCCTCCGCCTGACTCTCCGCGAGATAGAGCCCCACGCCCCAGCAGAGGTCCTCGCCGAGGGCAAGCGCGCGACCGGCCTTGGCCGCCTCCGCCTGATAGGCGCGCGCGACCTGGTCGAAGATCTTCTCCCCGTTCAGCGTCACCATGCCCTTGATGCCGCGCTGAGCGATATAGGGCAGCGTCTTGCCGCTGGCGATCGGCTGCCAGATCTCCACCGGCCGGTGCATGGGCCGCGGCACCATGGTGACCTCGCGCAGCTCGTAGCCGCGATACGGCACCGCCGGGGGGATCTGGTAGTGCCGCCCGTGGTGCCGGAACGACTCCTCGTTGAAGGCCTTCAGAAGGACCTCCATCTGCTCTTCGAACAGCTCCTGGTTGGCCTTGTTGTCCAGCATGGGGGCGCCGAAGGTCTCCACCTCGCGCGTGTGGTATCCCCGCCCCACGCCGAAGATGATCCGCCCTCCCGTCATGATGTCGGCGGCGGCGTAGTCCTCGGCCAGGCGCAGCGGGTGCCACATGGGGAGGATGTTGAACGCGCAACCGAACTTGAGCTGCCGCGTGTGGCTGGCCAGCCAGGTGCCGAGCAGGATGAGGTTCGGGAACACCTCGTACCCCTCGTGCTGGAAGTGATGCTCGGCCGTCCACAGGCAGTAGTAGCCGTGCTCGTCCATGACCTGGGCGACGTCGCGGGCCGTGTGAAACGCCTCGGCGAGCCGCTCGTTCGGATAGCGGCGCTCGTCGGCGGGCGTCCCGCCGAGCCCCACGTTGTCGAGCTCGATCTGTCCCACGTACAGCGCGGAGAACTTCGTGATCATTTCGCTCTCCATCCTCCATCCACGACGAGTGCGTGGCCCGTGATGTATGCCGCCTCGTCCGAGGCGAGGAAGCAGGCCGCCGACGCGATCTCCTCCACCGTGCCGCGCCGGCCCGCGGGGCACACCGCCCGTACCTGATCGTCGTTGACGGTGACGCCGCGGCCGGCCATGTCCGGGGTGTCCGGGCCCAGGATCTGCATCGAGTGCTGGCGCAGCTCGGTGAGGACGGGCCCGGGACAGATGGCGTTCACGGTGATGCCCCGCGCGGAATACACCACCGCCATCTGGCGCGTGAGCCCGATCACCCCGTGCTTGGACGCGACGTACGCCGCCCCGCCCCCGGTGCCGTTGAGTCCGGCCACCGAGGCCATGTTGATGATGCGTCCGCTGCCCCGCGGCAGCATCTCCTTGAGCGCGCGCTGGCACCCGAGGAACACGCCGGTCAGGTTGATGTCGATCACCCGGCGGAACAGGGACTCCGCCGTCTCGTCCACGTTGAAGTAGCCGTCCAGGATCCCGGCGTTGTTCACCATGATGTCAAGCCGGCCGAGCTCGCGCGCGGCCTCGCTGATCGCGCGATCGACATCGGCGGCCTGGCTGGTATCGGCCTGGATGGCGAGGGCGCGGCCGCCCGCTCCGGCGATGGTCCGGGCGGCCTCCCGCGCCCGCCCTGCGTCCACGTCCACCGCGGCCACCCGTGCCCCGCGCGCGGCCATCATCTGCGCGATGGCCCGGCCGATACCGGACCCCGCCCCCGTCACCACCGCGACCCGATCGACGAGGCTCATCCCGCGTCCTCGTTCCCGCGTCCGCTCCCCATGCGCGCGCCCGTCCTCACGAGATGGCCAGCGCGTAGCCGTCGCGGCGGGGATCGGCGCCGGCCATGAGCGCCCCCGACTCGAGATCGCGCATGATTCCCTGCCCGCCGCCCACCACCCACGACCAGTCGTCGAGGGCGTGCACCTGGTGGCCGCGGCGGGCCAGGCCCTCTCGCGTCTCCACGGCGATGCGCGACTCGGCGTCCACGAGCCGATCGCGGTAGGCGCGCACCCGCGGGGCCTCGATGGCCTCCTGCACGTTGAGCCCGAACTCGAGCATGTTGAGGAGCATCTGGGGCTGCGTCTGCAGGATGCCGTACGAGCCCGGCGTGCCGATCGAGACGTGAAAGGCGCCGTCCCGGAACACCTGGGTCGGCGACATCATCGTCCCCGCCTGCCGCCCCGGCACGAGGCGATTTGGCGACTCCGGGTGCAGGTCCGTCCACTTGAGGATGTTGTTGAGCACGACCCCGGTGCCCGGGATGGCAAAGCCCGAGCCGAAGGGGGCGCCGAGGGTCTGCGTGACGGATACCACCGTGCCGTCGGCGTCGGCGCAGGCGAAGTGGGTGGTCTGCTCGTCGATGAACCGGGCGGGATGCCCCTCGCGGATCTGCCTGGCGAGGGGCGTCGCGCTGTGGCGCTCGCCCTCGCTCACGGCGGCCCGGGCGGGGTCGATGCGCTCCCGCTGGGACCGCGCGTACGCCTTGGCGAGCAGTCCCTGGATGGGCACGCCGGGCGAGTAGGCGTAGGCTAGCCGGTCGGCCACGCCGAGCTTGATGGCCTCGATCAGGTGGTGGAGGTAGTCCACCGAGTTGTGACCCCAGCCGGCGAGGTCGCAGCCCTCCAGGATGTTCAGCGTCTCCAGCATCTGGAAGGCCGAGAACGGCGGGGGCACGGAGGAGACCTCGAGGCCGCGATAGGCGATCGTGACCGGCTCGCGCCACTCCGCCCGGAACCCGGCCAGGTCCTCGCCGGCGAGCCACCCCCCGGCCTCCTGGACGGCCCGCGCGATGGCCTGGCCCACGGGGCCGCCGTAGAAGGCCTCGGCGCCGCCCTCCGCGATCTGGCGAAACGTCGCGCCCAGCTCCTTGTAGGTCACCACCTTGCCCGGGCGAGGCCCCCCGTCGCCGAGATAGAGCCTCCCGGCCTCTTGCGAGCGGGCCAGGGTCGCCCGGGCCTGTTCGAAGAACTCGACGTTCTTCCAGGTCAGGGGGACGCCGTTCTCCGCCAGCTCGATGGCGGGGGCCAGCACGCGGGCCCGCGGCATGGCACCGAACCGCTCGTGCGCGGTCAGCCAGCCGCCGACGTTACCGGGCGTGGCGCACGACCGCGGCCCGCCGGCGAGCTCGGCCTCGGTGGCGCGCTCGGGATCGGCGGCGGCCGGCGCCCGGCCCATGAAGTCGAGGACATGGCGCTCGCGCGTGATCGCCCGCGAGACGACCATGAGCCCGATCCCGCCCGCCCCGGACATGAAGGGCTCGACCACGTTCAGGCTCGACGCCACCGCGACGGCGGCGTCGACGGCATTGCCGCCCTCGAGGAGCACGCGGATGCCGGACATGGAGGCCAGCGGATGGGCCGAGGTGACCGCTCCTCGGCGGCCCATGACCACGGGGCGGTAGGCATGCCGATGGGGAGGCATTCAAGATCTCCTCGTGGGCTGCGGTGAGAGGGTCATCGCCCGGCCCCGCCCGGGGCGGGCGTGAGAAAGCGGGCAATGCTCTCGGCCACAGCATCGGGCGCTTCCAGATGGAGCATGTGCCCGCCGGGCCGGCGCTCGACGGTAGCACGGGGAATGGCGGCGGCGAAGCGCTCGGCATAGACAACGGGGTTCGCGGTGTCCTCCTCGCCCCATAACAAGAGGGTCGGCGCGCTCACGCGATGGGCCCGGCGGCCGAGCCCCTTGTCCGGGATGGGCCACACGAACTTGCCCATGGCGGACAGGCGCTGGATCTGCTCGATCTGGGCGGCGACGTTCTCCGCCTCGCTCTCCGGCAGCGTGGCCCAGCGCCGCGCCACTTCGGACTCCGGATCCTTCCAGAGCACCCGCGCGAGGTCCCGGGGAGGCAGGGTCACCAGATCGGCCTGGGGCTTGTCGTCCATCCACATCCCGAGGGGCGAGATCAAGACGAGGCCGGTGGCTCGGTGCGGGCACAGGGCGGCCAGCTCCGCGGCCATCATGCCGCCGAAGGCGTGGCCGACGAGGGGCGCGGCGGCGAGCTCCAGCGCGCCGAGCAGCTCGTCGTAGGCGAGGGCAAGGTCCACCACGTCGTCGAGATGCTCGACGCCCTCCGAGCCCCTCACCCCGGGGTGGAACGGCGCGTGGACGGTGAAACGCGCGGCCAGCCGCTCGAGAACCGGCGGCCACGCGTCGCGGT
The DNA here is from genome assembly GCA_035544455.1 of Binatia bacterium. GTDB lineage: Bacteria > Methylomirabilota > Methylomirabilia > Rokubacteriales > CSP1-6 > DATKEI01. The sequence goes on from DATKEI010000241.1 coordinate 5,012, forward strand.
CGTGAAAGGAGTGGAGCCACAGGAGGTCCGGCCCGCGACCGCCCTCCAGCACGCGGAAGCGCACGGCGCCTCCGCGAATGCCGACGGTCCGCTCCCGCGCCGTCAACGAGCCGTTCCGCGCGGGCCCGCCACCGGCGCCGGGCCCGCCTTCGCCGCGGTCGCGGCGGCGCCGGGGCCATTGGCCGCGGGGTCCACGGCGCCCTGCGGCCACCAGCGATCCTCGTAGCCAGGCCAGAGGTCGCGCAGGTGGGGAAGGACCTCCTTGCCGAACAGCTCCGTGTTCTTCATGGCGAGCTCGCGCGGCATGCTGCCGATCTGGAGCAACACCATCAGGTGGCCGACCCGAAGCGTGCGGATGCAGTCCGTGAGCTGCTCGCGCACGGTGGCCGGGCTGCCCGCGATGACGTAGCCCTCATCCACGTACTTCCGCCAGTCGAGCGACTGACGGATCTTGCGCCCGAGGTCTCCCACCTGGGGGCGCACGCCGGCCTGCAGGGTCTTGAGCGTGCGATATCCGGGGGCCTCGGCGAAGCCCTCCCACACGTGCAGGCACCGCTGGTAGAAGTAGTGCACGTGCTCGAAGTAGTCGCGCTCGGCCTGGGCGTCGGTCTCCGAGACGCACACGAGCTGGAGGAAGCCGGCCCGGAAGGGGTTGTCGTCGGCCCCGAGCGTTTCGATCGTCTGCCAGAACCCGTCCATGGTGGCCTTGCCGCGCTTGTAGCCGTAGTAGGACAGGTAGCAGTAGACGTAGTCGCGCTGCGCCGTCCACTCCCAGGTCTCGAGGCTCCCCCCGCCCGGGATCCACACCGGCGGGTGAGGGCGCTGCAGCGGCCGGGGCCAGAGGTTCACGTAGCGGAGCTGGGTGTACTTGCCGTTGAAGGAAAACATGTCCGGCCGCGTCCACGCCTGCATGACGAGGTCGTGCGCCTCGTGGTAGCGCTCGCGCAGGGTCGCGGGGTTGACCCCGTAGGCGAAGTTCGTGTCCATCGACGTGCCCACCGGGAACCCCGCCACGAGGCGCCCGTTCGAGAGCAGGTCGAGCATGGCGAACTCCTCGGCCACCCGCACCGGCGGGTTGTAGAGGGCGAGGCTGTTGCCGAGCACGACGAGGGCCGCCCGCGACGTGCGGCGGCTCAGGGCCGCCGCCATGAGGTTCGGCGAGGGCATGAGGCCATAGGCGTTCTGGTGATGCTCGTTCACGCAGAGCCCGTCGAAGCCCATGCGCTCGGCGTGCTCGAGCTCGTCGAGGAACTCGTGGTAGAGACCGGCGACCTTGCCCCGGTCCTGCAGTGAGTCGGGCACGTCCACCCAGACGGACCGGAAGTCGTTCTCGAAGTTCCCTGGCAGGAAGCGATAGGGCATCAGGTGGAAGTAGCAGATCTTCATGCCGGCTCCTTTGGCGGACTCGCGGGGTCGAGGCGGCGGGTCCCGAGCGCCCCCCATGGTAGGCTGACCCCACATGTCTCGCAAGGGGACGCCCGTGGATTCGTCGCTCGCCCGAGCCCTCGAGACCGCCCGGTACATCTACCTCACCACCTACAGCGCGGCGGGGAAACCGGGCACTGTCCCCACCTGGCTCTGGGTCCACGACGGCTGTGTCTACTTCACCACCAGGCGCGACAGTCTCAAGGCCCGCCGCATCCGCGCCGGCGGGCGCGTGACCGTGCACGTGGGCACGCGCGACGGCCCCTCGTTCGAGGGCCGGGCGGAGTGCGTGGACGACCGGCCCGATCTGGAGAGGGCCCTGCTGGCCGCCTACCGGCGCCAGTACTGGCTCCTGGTGCCCCTGTGGATGGGGCGCTACATCCGCAAGGGCCTGGCGGCCCGGAGAAGCGTGCTGATCCGGATCACGCCGGCGTCGTCCGGCGCGGCGTAGGGTCGGCCGATGCTCTACCTTGTCGTGAACTGGCTTCTGAGCGCGGTGAGCCTCATCATCGTCGCCCATCTCGTCTCGGGATTCCACGTGGCGAGCTTCGGCGCCGCCCTGCTCGCCGCGCTCGCGATCGGGCTCATCAACGCGACGCTGGGCCTGCTCCTGAAGGTGATCACCTTCCCGCTGACGATCGTCACCTTCGGGCTGTTCCTGCTGGTCATCAACGCGCTCATGCTGCGGCTGGCCTCCGCCGTCGTCCCCGGCTTCGAGGTCGCCGGCTTCTGGCCCGCGCTCCTCGGCGCCATCATCCTCGCTGTGCTGAACACGGTCATGCGCCACCTGGTGTTCCGCTGAGCCAGCCCGCCCGCCGGCGCCCTCGGTCCGCGTGGGGATCGGCGGCACCGGGGCCAGGGTGACCGGCGCCTCTCCGAGATGGCCGGGTGAGAGTTCGTGGACGCGGCGGCCCGCCTCGATCACATCACGGCAGTGATCGTCCGCGGGCGCGGCCGCTGACGCCGTCCCCCGTCAGCTCCCGGGGGACGGCGGGGCGGAGTCGTACTGCAGGCGCACCCGCCGGACGGCGCCCTGCGCGGGGTCGTACAGGTCGCACTCGTCGTAGGGCCGGCAGTACACGTGCACGCTCACCGCGTCCGCGCCCAGCTCGAGCGGGTTGTCCACGGCGTGGATGTCGGCCGGCCCGTCGACGTGGCCGGGACCGCCCTCGACCGGAGGGCCGAGGGCGACCAGGCGGAGAGGCTGGCGCGACGCCTCGCGGTAGCTCGTGAACCGCAGCCGGCCGCGCTCCACCCGCGCCCAGCAGAGCTCCCCCTCGTGACCGTGGATCGGCGCGCGGGCGCCGCGCGCCCAGCAGAGCACGAGCAGCTCCACGTCCGGATCCTTGTGGACCAGATGCCGCAGGTACCTGCCGGGCGCGAACGACAGGTAGGCCTCGAGCGAGGCGGGCTCGATGCGGGTCCCGGAGAGGAAGCGCTCCATCGAGGCCCGGTCGATGTCACCCGCGCACCGCTTCCGGACCTCGCCGACGAACTCGGCCATCGGGATCGCCGCCATGCCGGCCATGGCGGTCCCGGCTACCCCCGGTCGCCGGCGAGAACCCATGAGACCGCAAGGGCGAGATGCCAGATCACGGAGGCCTCCTTCGCACGGGTGCGGATATGCCCGGAGGGCGAGCCACCGCCCGGCCACCCGGAACCGCCCCATGATCGACGAGCGCGCCGTCGGGCGCAACCCACGAGGCGTCGGCCGCGTCGGGCGGCCGCGGCATCGCGGGGCCCGCGGGCGCAGGCAGGTGCAGGGCTGTGGGCGCCCTGATGCGCGGGTCGGCGCCGCCGGGACGCGGGCCTTTCGCGAGCGCGGGGAGCGGGCTAGCATCCCGCTGAGCGCCATGGGCATCGTGCGGATCTGGCTCAAGGTCGAGGGCGTCGTCCAGGGCGTGGGGTTCCGGCCCTTCGTGTACTCGCTCGCCAATCGCCTGGGCCTCGCCGGGGTGGTGTCGAACGACAGCGCGGGCGTGACGCTGGAGGTCGAGGGCAACCGGGCCGACCTCGACCGGTTCGTGGCCGTGATCGAGCGCGAGGCGCCGCCGCTGGCCGTGATCGAGCGGATGACGAGCGGCGAGCTGCCGCCGCGGGGCGACCACGCCTTCGTCATCGCCCCGAGCCAGGCGGGGCCGGAGCGCACGGCCCTGATCTCCCCCGACGTAGCCACGTGCGAGGACTGCCTCCGCGAGCTGTTCGATCCCTCCGACCGTCGGTTCCGGTACCCGTTCATCAACTGCACGAACTGCGGGCCCCGGTTCACCATCATCCGCGGCGTGCCCTACGACCGGGCGGCGACGACCATGGTGGGCTTCGCCATGTGCGCGGACTGCGCCCGCGAGTACTCCGATCCCGCCGACCGCCGCTTTCACGCCCAGCCGGTGGCGTGCCCGGCGTGCGGCCCTCGCCTCGTGCTCCTGGACAGTGCCGGCTCCGAGAAGGCCGAGGAGCCCATCGCGGGCGCGGCGCGTCTGATCCGCGCCGGGGGCATCCTCGCCGTGAAGGGCCTGGGCGGGTATCACCTGGCCGCGGATGCAGCGGACGAGCGGGCCGTCGCCGCCCTGCGGGCCCGCAAGCACCGCGAGGAAAAGCCCTTCGCGGTGATGGCGCCCGACGGCCCCGCGGCGGCGCGCCTCGCCGACATCGGGCCGGCGGAGGCACGGGTGCTCGAGGGGGTGCGGCGGCCGATCGTGCTCGTCCGCCGGTGGCCGCACGCCGCCGTGGCCGCCGCCACCGCGCCGGGGACCCGGCTGATCGGGATCATGCTGCCGTACACGCCGGTGCACCACCTGCTGGCCCGCGCCCTCGGCTCGGCGATCGTCCTGACCAGCGGCAACGTGTCGGACGAGCCCATCGCCTACCGGGACGACGATGCCCGCGAACGGCTGGGCGGCATCGCGGCCGCGTTCCTCACTCACGACCGGCCAATCCACATCCGCACCGACGACAGCGTCGTTCGCTGCGTGCGGGGGTCCCCGGTGCCCATCCGGCGCGCGCGGGGGTATGCGCCCCAGCCCGTCGCCCTCGTGCGCGCCCTGTCGCGCCCGCTCCTCGCGTGCGGGGCGGAGCTGAAGAACACCGTCTGCGTGGCCAAGGGGCGCCACGCGTTCCTGTCCCAGCACATCGGAGACCTGGAGAACTACGAGGCGCTCCGCTCGTTCGCGGAGACCATCGCCCACCTGCAGCGGCTGTTCGACGTGCGGCCCGAGATCGTGGCCCACGACCTCCATCCCGAGTACCTGTCCACCAAGTGGGCGATGGAGCAGCCCGAGGTGGCGCTGGTCGCCGTCCAGCACCACCACGCCCACGTGGCGTCCTGCCTGGCCGACAACGGGGAGGCGGGCCCGGTGATCGGGGTTGCGTTCGACGGGCTGGGCTACGGGACCGACGGCACGCTCTGGGGGGGAGAGTTTCTCCTGGCCGACCTCGGGGGGTTCGAGCGGGCCGGACACCTCGCGCCCGTGCCGATGCCAGGCGGGGTCGCCGCCATCCGCGAGCCCTGGCGAATGGCGGCCATCTACCTCGAGCAGGCGCTGGGGGAGGGCGCGTCATCGGCGCTCGCCGTGGCGCGGCGCCACGAGGATCGGTGGTGCGCCGTTCTCGAGGTGGTGCGCTCGGGGCTGAACGCCCCCCTCACCTCCAGCATGGGGCGCCTGTTCGACGCGGTGGCGGCCCTGGTCGGCGTACGGGACACCGTCTCCTACGAGGGGCAGGCCGCCATCGAGCTGGAGCAGATCGTGGAGCCCGCCGAGGCCCTCGCGTACGAGGCGGCTCTGGACGAGGGCGTCGATGGCTTCCTGGTCCGGGGCGCCGACCTCGTGCGGGCCGTCGTGGCGGACCTCCAGCGCGGCGTCGCCACGCCCGTCATCGCCGCGCGTTTCCACAACGGCGTGGCCCGCATCGTTCTCGACGGCTGTCGGGTCCTCCGCCGCCGGTCGGGCCGGGACACGGTGGCCCTGTCGGGGGGCGTCTTCCAGAATGCGACGCTCCTCGAGCGCGCCGCCGCCTTGCTCGAGAGCGACGGCTTCCGCGTCCTGACCCACCGGCAGGTGCCGGCGAACGACGGCGGGATCAGTCTCGGTCAGGTCGTCGTCGCCGCTCACGCCTCCCCGTGACTCGGACAAGGATGTCCGGCTCGAACCGGCCGACCTCGCGCTGTGCCGCGACCTCCCACCCGGGGATCGGCGCGAGGACGTCCCGGCCCGGTGGGCAGAGGACCGCGGTCGCGATCGAGCGCGCCCTCATCCGCGCGCTCTCCCCAGCGGGGCGAGGGAATTCGCACGGGACGGGAAGTGCGCGGGGCGCGCTGTCTCCGCCTATCCGGAGCGCGCGACGCCGGTGGCGCCCGGCCCGGACCGGCAGGCGCGGAGCCACGCGTACCAGGCCTCGAGGCCGTCGCCGCGGGTGGCCGAGACCTCCAGGACCTCGAGGCGCGGGTTCACCTGGCGCGCGAAGGCAATGCACCGGGCTACGTCGAACCGGACATGGGGAAGGAGGTCGATCTTGTTCAGCACCATGACATCGCTCGCGCGGAACATGTGCGGGTACTTGATCGGCTTGTCGTCGCCCTCGGGCACGGACACAATCACCACCTTGCCGTGCTCGCCGAGGTCGAAGAGAGCGGGGCAGACGAGGTTCCCCACGTTCTCGATCATGACCACCGAGCCCGGCGGAGGATCGAGCTCGCGCAGGGCGCGGGCCACCATGGCCGCGTCGAGATGACAGACCGTGCCCGTCGTGATCTGGAGCGCGCGCGCACCCGCGGCCCGGATCCGCTCGGCGTCCCGGGCCGTCGCCTGATCGCCCTCGATCACCAGGATCGGCAGGGTCGCACCCAGGTCGCGGATGGTGCGCTCCAGGAGCGCGGTCTTGCCCGCCCCCGGCGAGCTCACGAGGTTCAGAGCGAGGATGCCGCGCCCGAGGAACCACCCGCGGTTCCGCTCGGCGAGCAGGGCGTTCCGGGCGAGAACGTCCCGCTCGAGCTGGATCACGCCCCGGGCGCGCGCGTCGCGGTCGTCGTGGTGGTGACCATGGCCGTCCTCATGGCCCGGGAGATGGTCGAGATCGTGCCCAGGGCCAGCGTCGGGGTCATGGAGACGGGCGTGGTCGTGATCGTGCGAATGGCTATGGGTGTGGCCTTCGGGGGCGTGCTGGTGATCAGAGCAGCCGCAGGTCGCGCACATCAGGCCACCTCCATCTCCTTGACCCGGAGCTCGCCCCCGGCCAGCCATTCCAGATCGGTGCCACCGCAGGAACAGGTCCCGAACGGCAGCTCCAGCGGGATCTCGATCCCGCAGGCCCGGCATCTCGCCAGCCCGGGGATCTCGATGATCTCCAGCGTCGCCCCTTCCAGCACGGTGCCAGCGGTGGCGAGGTCGAAGCAGAACCGCACCGCATCCGGCAGGACCGTCGACAGGTTGCCGATCTCGAGCACGATGCGCGTGACCCGGGCTCCCCGGCTGGCCTCGGACACGATCTCGACCACCTGCTGCACGATTCCGAGCTCATGCACGGCCATCGACCGCCGCTTCCCCGGCCATCGCCTCCGCCTGCCCGGCGAGGGCCAGCCCCGGCGCGAGCCGGGGCGCGCACGCGGCAGCGACAGGGCGAGACGACCGCGGAGGGCCCTCGATCAGCATCCCGTCCACGGTCCGGGGCCGGACGACGCCCAGGTCTCCCTCGGTGGCGCAACGCTCTGACTCGAGGAGCGCCCGGTCACCTCCTGGACCGCGCGATCGACCCGGAGCCTGCGGGCGATCCCAGAATGGGCCGGTAGCGATCGAGGGTCTCGTACACGTCGGCCCCCTTCGCCGCCTCCGATCGCGGCGGCATACCCGACGGATCGTGTCGAGATTGGACGCCACCGCCCGGGGCAGAGCGCCAGGATTCGGGGGCGGGGCAGGCTCGGTCTCCCTGCCCGCGCGGAACGACTCTGGCATATCGACCGGCCCGGAGACAAGAGACCGCTCGAGAACGCGGTCCGGAGCACCGCGGAAGGGGCGGGGCGCTCAGTACAGTGCGCTCGGCGCGATCCGGAGCCAGGCGCGACCGGGGGTCCGCTCGACCACGACCCGGTCCTCGGTCGGGTTCATCGCATAGGTCAGTGCGCACAGGTCGCGTGGGCTCGACAGGGCGCTCGCCCGGAAAATTGCCGCGTTGATCCCGTCGCACCGCGCCGACCGGACGAGGAGGCCTCTCTGCTCCTTCCGCTCGAGGTACCGCCCGAGGTCGTGCGTGAACCGGTAGTCGGCGCGGCTGACCAGGCCGGGAAAGGCGGATTCCTTGCCGCGGAGATCGATCAGGATGGCGTCACCGCGGACGGCGAACACCCGCCGCTCGCTCCGGACCACCCGGTCTTCCGCCGGGAAGCTGTCGGTGACGAACCGATGCCAGTGAAACACCGTCTCGAAGACCGTCGTCGCCATCTGGAGCGACCCGTACCAGACCCCGTAGCCGAGCCCGTCGCTGAAGCGGGTCTGATGCCAGTTCTCCCGCATGAACGGGTAGGTGATGACGGTGCCGTAGTCGAAGGGTCGCGTGATGAGCGACGCTGCGCTGGGGATCCGGGTGGCGGCCTCGGCGGCGATGGCGACCGCCACGTCGGCCGGCTCCTCCGCCAGATCGTCGAACAGGTCCTGGGAAACGCGGATCCCCTTGATGTTCCGGACGAGATCGCCAGCGAGATCCGTCGCCGCCGAGATCAAGCCCGGGACCACGATACTCTACCGGCCCCGCTCGAAGTCCAGGTACCGGCGGACGGCGAGGATCCCCTCGTAGCCGTGCTCGCGCATGAGGGCGAGCGGCGTCCGGCCCTCGAAGCGGCGGTTCGGCGTGCTCACCCAGCGGTAGGCGAGGTCGCGGTCGTGCGGAAAGACAATGCGCAGCGCCTTGTGGATGCCGAGGAGGTGGCCCACGCGCCCGAGCAGGTCGGCGCTGTCGGCGAGCGGGTCACCGCGCCGGTAACGGGCCAGGGTGGAGCGGGACTCGCTGGACAGCCCGAGCAGGGCCGTCTGGTCACTGGCGCCAAGCCCCCAGTGGGCGAACAGCTTCACGATCATCGCGGCCAGCCGGATCCGGCTGTCGCGCGTGTGCAGGTCGACGCGAGCCGAGCGGGCGACGCTGACGGGCATCTGGCGGGGCCTCCGCGCGAGCATGTTCGATGTGGTACAAGAAAGAGTACCAGTTGGTGCAGGCCTATTCAAGGACGGAAACGAGATCTGCGAGCCCCCGCCGACTGGACCGGTGGCGGCGCGCGCCGCGCCGCCGCGGCGACGGCTGGGCGGCGACCTCGTCGCCCCCGCCGTCGGCGCCTCACCGCTCGGCAACGGCCTCCCGGAGCGCGGTGAACAGGCGGGCCAGCTCCGGGGCCTGGTAGTGCGCGTTGAGGCCGCTCGGATTGGGCATGATCCATACGCGCGCGGGGCCGATGGACTCGGGCTGCGGGCCCAGGACGGCGCGAGGGCGGCCGAAGGCCGTCCGGTAGGCGCCGATGCCCAGGAAGGCGAGCATCCGGGGCCGGTACCGGCGTGCCTTGGCAGCGAGCCTCCGGCCGCCCGCGACCAGCTCCGCCCGCGTCAGATCATCGGCGGACGCCGTGGCGCGGGCCACGACGTTGGTGATGCCGCAGCCGAGCGTCAGGAGATCCCGCTCGTCGTACGGCGACAGGAGATGGTCGGTGAAGCGCCCGGCGAGAAGCGCGGGCCAGAAGCGGTTCCCCGGCCGGCCGAAGTGGTGACCGATGGCCGCGGTGTAGAGTCCCGGGTTGATCCCGACAAACAGGACGGCCAGGTCCGGCGCGATCACGTCCGGGACGGTCTTGCCGCGGGCGGCCAGCAGCTCCGCCGGCGAGGGGCGGGGCCGCGCCGGCGCCCCGGCCGCGCGCCCGGCGCGTCGACCGATCGCCCGACTCTCCGTCGCCCGCGCGTCCCGAGCGTGGTCCCCGGCCATCACGCCGGCTGCGCTCAGGCGGTGGCGGCCCTCGGTATGCCGCCCGGGCGCGCGGGCCGACGGATCAGCGGCTCATCCTTGATCGCCATGACCATCAGCGCGGCGACGATCGCCCAGCCGCCCCCGAAATAGAATGCCAGGGTGTAGTCGCCGGCGCGGTCGTAGAGCCAGCCCGACATCAGCGAGCCCATGGCGGCGCCGACCTGATGAGACGCGAAGATCCAGCCCGAGAGCTCGCCGACCGAGTAGCGACCGTAGATGCGGGCGGTCAGCGTGGTCGTCGCCGGCACCGTCGAGATGAAGTTCAGCCCGAACACGGCGGCGAACACGAAGAGGGCGGGCACCGAGCTGATGAAGGGCAGGCAGAAGAGGGACAGGCCGCGCAAGAAATAGTAGAGGGCGAGCGGGAACTTGGGCCCGTAGCGGTCACAGAGCCATCCCGAGAGAATGGTCCCCACGATGTTCATGCCGCCCATGATGCCGAGGGCCTGGGCCGCCTCGACGGGGGCGAACCCGTGCTCGGTCGCGTGGGGGATGAAGTGGGCGAGCATCAGGCCGAACGTCGTGTATCCGCAGACCCAGAAGCTCCCGGCGAGGAGAAGGAACGGCCAGGTCCGCACCGCCTCGGAGAGCGGCGTCCGCTCCGCCTGGGCGGCGGCGGCGGCGATTGCCGGCGCCACGGCGGGCCCGCTGGCCCCGTAGGGGCGGAGCCCTCGCTCCGCCGGATCGTTCCGGATGAGAAGCCAGGCGATCGGCACCGTCAGCACGATCAGTCCCGCCCCGAGCACGGTGTATGTCTGGCGCCATCCCAGGGAGACGGCGAGGGTCATGGCCAGGGGCAAGACGAGGAGCTGGCCTCCCGCCATGCCCGCGCCGGTGATGCCGAGCACCAGGCCACGGCGAGTGTCGAACCAGCGCGTCAAGGCGGCGGCGGCCACCGGCGTCGCCGCCGCCCCCGCGCCGATCGCGGCGATGACGCCGAGGGTCAGGAAGAGGTGCCAGGTGGTCTGGATGTATGCGGCGCCCATCGTGCCGATGCCGACCAGGAGCGAGCCAACGGTCAGGATGCCGCGCGGACCCCAGCGATCGGCCAGGCGCCCCATGAAGGGTCCGGCCAGGCCGTAGAGGATCAGCGACAGCGCCACCGCCCCCGACAGCGTCGTCCGGGACCAGCCGAACTCCATCTCCATCGGCTTGATGAAGACGCCGATGGCTCCCCGCACCCCCGCTCCGGTGAGGAGGACGAGGGTCACGGCGGCGAGTACCGTCCAGGCGTAGTGAAACCGCGGCGCCGGCTTCGAAGTCATCGCGGCGATCCTTTCCCGCGTTCCGGCGAGCCTTCGCTACGAAGGCGAGGGCAGCCCGGGCGACGCAAGGAGATTCTACGCCAGCGTCCGCGTCGGAGATGCGCCGCCAAAGGGCCGGGGGCGGGGCCGGAGCTGTGGTAGCGTTCGAACACCGTTCGCCGCCGCCCCGATGGCCACGCCATCGAGGCCGGGGAGGAGCGATGGAACGCACAGGGCCGGCGCCGCTCGATCGGGCGGCGGCCGAGGAGGGGCCATTGGAGAAGGTCAAGTTCTACTTCGATCCGGCGTGCCCGTGGTGCTACCAGACGGCGCGGTGGGCCCGGCGCCTGGAGGAGCTCGGCGAGATCGAGCTCTCGTGGGGCGTGTTCTCCCTCGAGGTGGTGAACCTGTCGGCGGACAAGGATCCGCGCGCGCTCGAGGCGCGCTCCGGGCCCGCGCTGCGCACCGCCCTCGTCCTCCGCGACCGCGACGGAGACAAGGCGGTCGGCACGTTCTATGCCTCGCTCGGCAGGCGCATGTGGGAGGAGCCGCCCCCGCCGGACGACATGGCGGAGGCGGTGCGGGCGGCCCTCTCCGCCAGCGGCCTCGACCCGCATACCGCCGATCGGGCCCTTGCCGATCCCTCGACCTGGGACGCGGTGCTCGAGGAGCATCGGGCGCTCGTCGACGGCACCCGGAGCTTCGGCGTTCCCACCATCGTGCTCGATGACGGCGCCGGCCTCGCCATGTTCGGCCCGGTCGTCAGCCACCTGCCGACCGATGAGGATGCCGTCGCGCTCTGGCGGCACACGTCGTGGCTGGTGCGCTACGGGAACTTCGCGGAGCTGAAACGCAGCCGGCTGGGGCGGCCCGACCTGCCCACGGTCAAGTGGCGCGCCGAGCAGGCGGCCAAGGCGGACAGCCCCCGGTAGCGCACAGCGCGCCGGAGGGCGGCCGCCCTCCGGCGGTCGCCCGACGCGGCCGCGCGGCACCCAAGGACCCCGCCCAGTTCGGCCGCATCCTGCACGATCTGGGCTTCATCGCAGCCGGCTCCCCGCAGGCCAACGGCCGCATCGAACGCCTCCGGCCGACGCGAGGCCCTCAGCGCCGCGGCGCGGTCGCGGACGGCAGCACCAGCGTCGGCCGCGAGCGGCGGGAGGTGAACCCGCGGAACCTCAGGCGCTCCAGTCCCCACAGGTCGAGCCGGGTGACCGTGCCGAACAGCGAGAATCCGGCGTGCTCGATGGCGCGCCGCGATGCCACGTTCCGGTCGAGGGCGAAGACCATCGCCCGGCTCCGCCCCTCCGCCCGCGCGAACTCGTGCAGGCGCGACAGGAGCGCCGGGAACAGGGCCCGCCCACGCCAGTCCGGCACCGTGAAGGCGTCGTACGCGTAGACCTCGTCGGGGGCGGGAACGAGGACCCTCCGGACCTCCTCGACCCATACCGGCTCCCAGGTGAGCCAGCAGTAGGCGATGGCGTCGGCCCCGTGCCTCGCCACCGCGCAGGCCTCGCCCTCCTGCAGCCGGTGCTCGGCGCGCGGGTGCGCCGGGCCCGCGAACGCCGTGGTGGCCGGCGCACGCAGGATCTGCACCACCACGCCCGCGGGGAGCGCGACGGGGGTGGGCGGCGCTTCGAGCCAGCGCTCGTACAGGCACAGGGTTGCCGTGCGGATCATGTCGTCTCGCCGAGGCTGCCCGACCATTGCCGCCCGCGGCGCGGCCCGATCGGGTCGGCTCCGTGGGCGCTCGTCACGAGGTCGCGGAGGGGAAGCGGGGCGGGCGCTTCTCCCGGAGGGCGCGCACGCCCTCGCGCACGTCGCCGTGCGCGAATCCGAGCATCTCGAGGGCGAGCGACTGGTCGAAGATCGGCCCGGCCTGCCGCAGCCAGTTGTTCATCGCGCGCTTGGTGAAGCGGATGGCGCCCTGGGCGCCGGCGGCCAGGCGGTCCGCGATGTCGCCGGCCCGGGCCATGAGCTCGCCCGGCGGGACGCACAGGCTCACCAGTCCGATGCGCTCCGCCTCCCGCCCGTCGACGAAGTCGCAGGTGAGCAAGTAGTACTTTGCCTTGGCCATCCCGCACAGGAGCGGCCAGATGATGGCCGCGTGGTCGCCGGCGGCCACGCCGAGGCGCGTGTGCCCGTCGGTGAGGCGCGCCGTCTCCGAGATGACGCTCACGTCGGCAAGGAGGGCGACCACCAGCCCGGCGCCGACGGCCACGCCGTTGATGGCGGACACGATGGGCTTGTCGAGGTTGATCATGTTGTAGACGAGGTCGCTCGCCTCGCGCATGGTGCGCGCCACCGCCGCCGGGTCCGTGAACATCTGCTCGACCAGGTCGAGGTCCCCGCCCGCCGAGAAGGCCTTGCCGGCGCCGGTGACGAGGGCGACCCGCGCGCGCGCATCGGCGTCGATCGTCCCCCACACCTGGGTCAGCTCCCAGTGCAGGCGCGCATTGGTGGCGTTGAGCACGTCGGGGCGATTGATGGTGATGAGCACGACGCCGCTGGGCTTGCGGTCGAAGGTCAGATGCTGGTAGTCGGCGTAATCCATGAGGTCCCCCCCCGGGGCCGTATCTTAGCAGCCAGCCGATCCGCGAGTGCCGACAAGCCGCGGGCCCGTGTTGACAAGCCTCGGGCCCCGTTGATAATGGGCCAGCTTCGCGCGGGCCGCTGCCCCGTCGCGCATCCGGAGCCCGTCCCGAGTCTCGAAGAGGAGGTTGGACAGTGCGGTCACGGGTCAGCCTCTCCGTGCTGGTGCCCGCGCGGCTCGAGGTGGCCGCGACGTGAAGCAGTACATCCTCCGGCGGGTGGCCCTGGCCATCCCCACCCTGCTGCTGGTGAGCCTCATCGTCTTCGCGATGATGCGGCTCATGCCGGGGGACGTCGTCACCCGCATGGTGGAGGGCCAGGCCTATGCCCCGACGCTGGACGCCCTGCGCCGCGACCTCGGGCTCGATCGCCCGGTGTCCGTGCAGTACCTCGAGTGGATGGGCGGCGTCCTGCGCGGAGACTTCGGCACGTCCTACTGGACGCGCCAGCCGATCTGGGACGAGTTCGCGCGCCGGTTTCCGGTGACCCTCGAGCTGGCCTTCCTCACCATCCTGGTCTCGGTGGTGATCGGGGTCGTCGTGGGCATCGTCTCCGCGGTGCGCCAGGACACGCTGTCGGACTACATCGGGCGGACCTTCGCCATTCTCGCCCTGTCGGTGCCGTACTTCGGGCTCGCCGTGCTCGTGGTGGTGCTGCCCTCCATCTGGTTCAAGTGGACCCCGGTGTGGACGTACGTCCCCTTCAGCGTGGACCCCCTGGAAAACCTCAAGATCATGCTGGTCCCGGCGCTCGTCTTCGGCGTCACTCGGGCCGGCCCCATCATGCGCATCACGCGGTCCGCACTCCTCGATGTCCTGCGCCAGGACTACATCCGCACCGCGTGGTCGAAGGGCCTGACCGAGCGGACCATCGTCCTCCGCCACGGCTTGAAGAACGCGATGATCCCCGTCATCAGCCTGATCGGGCTCCAGCTCCCGCTGTACATCGGCGGTTCCGTCATCATCGAGGCCATCTTCCGCTTGCCCGGTGTCGGCCTCTTCTTCTTCGAGGCCCTGACCCGGCTCGACTACCCCGTCGTCCAGTCGGTGAACCTGATCATCGCGGCCCTGGTCGTGGGTCTCAACCTGCTCGTCGACCTGTCCTACGCGTTCCTCGATCCCCGGATCCGCTACCGGTAGTCATGGCCACCATCCCGACCACCATTGCCCTCCCGGTGAGCCGGCCGCCGCGCTCCCTGCCGTGGTACGCCGAGGTGTGGATCCAGCTCGTTCGCCGCAAGCCCCTGGCCACGGTGGGCGCGGTGATCGTGCTCATCATGCTGGCGGCGGCGGTGGGAGCAGACGTGATCGCGCCCTACAGCTTCGCGGAGACGAACCTCCGGGAGCGCTACATCGCCTGGAGCCCCTCGCACTGGCTAGGCACCGACCAGCTCGGGCGCGACATGCTGACGCGCATCATCTACGGGGCGCGCGTCTCGCTCTACGTGGGCTTCGGCGCCGTGGCGCTCGGCAGCGTGCTCGCCACCGCCATCGGGATCCTCTCCGCGTACTTCGGGGGGCGCATCGACCTGTTGACCCAGCGCGGGGTCGACGCGTGGATGGCCTTTCCCGCGCTGCTGCTGCTGATGTCGATCATGTCGCTGGTCGGGCCGAGCGTCTTCAACATCACGACCGTCCTCGGGGTGGCCTTCGGCATCCAGAACTCGCGCGTGGTCCGGAGCGTGGCGCTCTCGATCAAGGAGCACACCTTCATCGAGAGCGCCCGGGCCGCCGGCTCCGGCCACGCCCGCATCGCCTTCGCGCACATCCTGCCCAACGTGATGCCGACGATCATCGTGGTGGCCACCACCGGACTCTCCACCGTCATCCTCACCGAGGCCAGCCTGTCGTTCCTGGGTCTCGGCGTGCCGCCGCCCTACCCGACGTGGGGCGGCATGCTCTCCCTGGCCGGGCTCGACCACATGTACCAGGCCCCGTGGATCGCCATCTGGCCCGCCGTCGCCCTGTCCCTCGCCGTGTTCGGCTTCAACATGCTCGGCGACGGCCTGCGCGATCTCCTCGACCCGCGGATGAAGGGGCGCTGACTAGTTCCACCTGATGAGCGCCTTGACCTTCGGGTACTCCGGGGGTCGGCCTTCGATATCGACGACCCGGAGCCCGTCGGCGGTCTCGAGGATGAGGTTGCCGTTCGAGTAGCCGATGAACTTGCCCCAGGCCTTCGGGATGGTGAGGTCGTACTTCGGCGGAGGCGGCGCCTGGGCCTCGGCCAGCGGCAGGTCGAGCTTCACGGCCCAGAGGTTGGCCGCGACGGCGATCAGCGCGACAGCGACAACGGTGAGCACGCCCTTCAGGTACCAGTCGACACGCACCATGGCTTCCTCCTCCGGTGAGAGTGCGAACACGGGCCTCGGTTCGGGAGCCCCCGGGACACCGGCGAGCCCATCGCCCGCCGCCGGCCGCGCAGCCCTCAGTCTAACCGGAGTCTCGCCGCCGCCCCGCGGTCGCGCCAGGCCGCCCGCCCCACCTCTGGCGACCGGCGTCTCCGGACCGAATCCCGCTCGCCGGGACAAGGCGCACCCCGGTCACCCCCGGGCCGCCGGCAGGCGCGCCAGCGGCACGCAGGCCAGCCCGATCGCGGCCAGCAGGACGTACATGGCCCAGGGCGCCGACCAGGAGACGACGCTCGCGGCCACCACCGGGCCCAGGAAGCCGGCGCCGATGCGAGCCGCATTGATCGTGCCGATGGCCTGGCCGCCGGCACGGTAGGCAATGCCGGCCACCACGATGGGAAAGACGGGCGCCACGCACAGCACCTGCAAGAAGCGGAGGAGTCCATAGAGCCAGACCGAGGACACCACCGCCAGGGCGGCCACGCTGATCGAGGCGCCGATGAGCAGGCCCGGAATCAGTCGCCGCGATCCCACCATCTCGCCGAGACGAGGGGCGGCCATCGAGCCCAGCGCGGCGGCAGCGCCGGAGGCGAAGATGATGATGCCGCCCACCTCCAGCGTGCGCTCTGCCGGCACCCCGAGCGCGGGCAGCACCTCGGGCAGGATCGCCGCCAGAAAGAAGATGTGCGTCGAGCCGCCGAGGACGAGCAAGGCCACCGGGACGAGATCCCGGACGCCGAGCCGCTTGCCCGCCGGCCCCCCCTGCCGCCGCGCGGCCGACGCGGGCACGCCCCAGCGCACCAGCAGCGCACAGCCCATCAGCATCGCCGCGCCCATCACGAAGGACGCACGGAACCCCAGCCGCGCCGCCGCCACCGCCCCGAACAGCGGCCCCACCACCTGCCCCACCGTCATCGCCGACTGGATGGCCGCGACCTGGCGACGCACCCGCGCCTCATCCGGGTCGCGGCCGACGAGCATGAAGGCGAAGGTGGAGGCGGCGCCCATGAAGCCCAGGATGAAACGGGCCAGAAACATCTCGGGCAGCGTCCGGGCCAGGGCCATGCCCAGGAAGGCAACCCCTTGCAGGAACTCCACCAGCACGTAGAGCCTCCGGGGATCGCTCCGCTCGGCGAAGCGCCCCCAGAGGGGTGCGGTCACCACGTTGACAAGCGCGGTGATGCCCAGGATCCATCCGGTGGAGCGCAGCGTGGTGGCGGCGTCCGCCGTGCTGAGGGCCTGGAGGTAGAAGGGCAGGCTGACGTACACGAAGGACCAGGCGAAGGAGCCGACGAACATCGTGA
>DATKEI010000242.1:0-7485 GCA_035544455.1 Binatia bacterium
AGTGTGCTGAGTCAGAAGTTCGTGCAGTCGCGGCGCCGGGTGGGGTGGGGGCCCTCCCCGCGGGACCGTATCTTCTGCGGATTGCCGGAGCCACCCACCATCCATCTCGTGGCCCGATCGAGTGCCGGCAATGCTCAAGCGACTCAGCGTGTCCCGCGGGGAGGGCCCCCACCCCGCCCGGCGCTTTGTCGGCACATTTCTGACTCGGGACACTAGTGGTTCGGCGCGCCATCGCGCGGGTGGGGCTGGGGGCGCTGGCGGTCGCGGCGCCGTGGGTGGTGGCCGCGGTCGCGCCCGGCGTCGAGCGCTACGTGCTGCACGTCCTGATCTTCACCGCCCTCTTCGGCGCGCTGGCCCTGTCGTACGACCTGGTCGTCGGCCACGTCGGGAGCCTCTCTCTCGCCCACCCCGCCTTCTTCGGTGTCGGGGCGTACACCGCGGCCATCCTGGCCACCCGGGCCGGCTGGCCATTCCTGGCCGACGTGGCGGCGGCCGTGCTCGTGGCCGGAGCCGTCGCCGCGCTCGCCGGCGTGCCCCTCTTCCGGATGATCGAGCACTCCTTCGCCGTGGGCACCCTCGGCTTCGCCATGGTGACCTGGATCGTCGCCACCAACTGGGTGGACGTCACGCGCGGGCCGCTGTGCATCACCGGCATCCCCAAGCCGGCCCTCGGCCTGCCCGGCGGACCCACGCTGGTGTTCTCGACGCTGCCGCGCTACTACTGGCTGGCCCTCGCCGCGCTCGGCGGGGTGATGCTGCTGTACCGGAGGCTGACCACCTTCCGGATCGGCCGCGCGTTCCATGCCGTGCGCGACAACGAGGCGCTGGCGGCGGCGGCCGGCATCAATCCCCTCCGGTACCGGATGCTCGCCTTCATCACCGGCGGCGCGCTGGCCGGCGGCATCGGCGCGCTGTATGCCCACTACCTCTCCGTGTTCTGCCCGGAGGAGATGACGGTCGCCCTGACCGTGACCCTGCTCGTGATCGTGTTCCTGGGCGGGGTGGGCAGCCTGCGCGGCGTGCTGCTGGGCGCCGTGCTCTTCACCGCCCTGCCCGAGGTGCTCCGGCTGGCCCCGACGTGGCGGCTCGTGATCTATGGCCTGCTCCTGCTGGTGATCGTGATCCGCTCCCCCGAGGGCGTCGTGGGCCTGGTCCGGCGGCCGGCCCGGGCGCCGGGGACGCGCTGATGGCCCTCTTCGAGGTGCGCGGCCTCGTCAAGCGGTTCCTCGGCGTCACCGCCGTGGACGCGGTGGACCTCGCGGTGGAGTCCGGCGAGCTCGTGAGCCTGATCGGACCCAACGGGTCGGGCAAGACCACGCTCTTCAACTGCGTGACCGGCTATCTCGGCGCCGACGGCGGCCAGGTGCTCTTCCGCGGGCGCGACATCACCAATGCCCCGCCGCACCGCGTGGCGCGCCTCGGGATCGGCCGCACCTTCCAGCAGGTCAGCGTCTTCGCCCGGCTCAGCGCGCTCGAGAATCTGCTCGTCTTCCTCCAGCAGCATCAGGAGGAAGATCTGCTCGCGCGCCTCGTCCGCACCCGGCGGCTCCGGCGCCTCGAGGCCGAGGCGGTGGAGCGCGCCCGCGGCCTGCTCGACCTGGTGGGGCTCGCGGCCCGGGCGGAGGCGCCGGCGGGGAGCCTCTCCTACGGGCAGCGCAAGCTCCTGGCCTTCGCCGCCGCCCTCATGCCCGATCCCGAGCTGCTCCTCCTCGACGAGCCGGCGGCCGCCGTCAACCCCACCATGATCGGCCACATGAAGGACCACATCCGGAGCCTGCACCGCCAGGGCAAGACCGTGCTGCTCGTCGAGCACAACATGGACGTGGTCATGGACATCTCCCAGCGCGTGGTGGTGCTCGACCACGGCCAGAAGATCGCCGAGGGCCCTCCGGACGTCATCCGGCGCGACGCCCAGGTCATCGAGGCGTACTTTGGCCGGTGAGGCGATGGCGGGCGGGGCAGGCGGGGCGACCGCCGGCGCGGACCTCTTGACCCTGGTGGAGGTCGCCGCCGGCTACGAGGAGGTCGAGGTGCTGCGCGGAGTGTCGCTCCGCGTGCGCGGCGGCGACATCGTCTCGATCATCGGCGCCAACGGGGCGGGCAAGTCCACGCTCCTCCGCACGGTGTTCGGCATGGTGCGCCCGCGGGGGGGCCAGATCCGCTTCGCCGGCACCGACATCGCGGGGCGGCCGAGCCTCGACGTGCTCCGGCGCGGGATCGGCTACGTGCCGCAGGGCCGCTGCAACTTCCCGGCGATGACGGTGGAGGAGAACCTCGAGATGGGCGCCTACCTGCGCCGCGACAGCCGCATCCGCGCCGACGTGGAGGCCCTGCTCGAGCGCTTCCCGATGCTCGCGGCCAAGCGGCGCGCGGCGGCGGGGACCCTGTCCGGGGGGCAGCAGCAGATCCTCGAGATGGCGATCTCGCTCCTGCTGCGCCCCCGGCTCCTGCTCGTCGACGAGCCGTCCCTGGGCCTCGACCCGCGCATGGTCGAGGTCGTCTTCGAGACCATCCTCGAGATCAACCGGGACGGGACCACCATCCTGATGGTCGAGCAGAACGCGAAGAAGGCGCTGTCGATCTCGCACCGCGGCTTCGTCCTCGAGCTCGGCCGGAACCGCTTCGAGGGCACGGGGGGGGAGCTGCTCGCCGACCCCGACGTGCGCCGACACTACCTGGGAGGATAGGCGCTCATGGACTGGCATCTCGCGGTGGACATCGGCGGCACCCTCACCGACGTCGTGCTTCTCGACGCCGCCGGCACCACCACCCGGCTCGAGAAGGTGCTCACCACGCCCAAGGACCCGGCCGCTGGCGTCATAGAGGGCGTGCGCCGGGCCCTCGCCGGGGCGGGCGTGGCCGCCCGGGACGTCCGCTACGTCATCCACGGCACCACGCTCGTGACCAACGCCCTGATCGAGCGCAAGGGCGCGCCCACCGCGCTCATCACCACGGCGGGACACGAGGACGCCCTCGAGATCGGGCGCGAGACCCGCTACGACGCCTACGACCTCGCCCTCGAGAAGCCGGAGCCGCTGGTCCCGCCCCCGCTCCGGCTCGGTCTCGGGGCGCGGATGATGGCCGACGGCAGCGAGCGCGTGGCCCTCGACCCCGGCGAGGTCGACGGACTCGTCGGCCGCCTGCGCGCCGCCGGCGTGGAGGCGGTGGCGGTCAGCCTGCTGCACGGCTACCGCAACCCGGCCCACGAGCAGGCGGTGGCGGCGCGCCTGCGCGACCGCGCGCACGAGCTGCGCGTGTCGCTGTCCTCGGTGGTCTCCGGCGAGATCCGCGAGTACGAGCGGACGTCCACCACGGTGGCCAACGCGTACGTGCTGGGTGTGGTGGAGGCCTACCTCCGGTCTCTCGGCGAGCTCCTGCGCGCCGAGGGGTTCGCCGGGCAGCTCCTGCTCATGCTGTCGAGCGGCGGCACCTGCACGGTGGAGACGGCGTGCGCGGTGCCCATCCGCCTCGTCGAGTCCGGTCCGGCCGGCGGCGCCGCCGCCGCCGCCCATCACGCGCGCGCCGCCGGGCGGGCCCGCGTCCTGGCCTTCGACATGGGCGGCACCACGGCCAAGATCTGCCTCATCGACGACGGCGAGCCCCAGATCACACGCGAGTTCGAGGTGGCGCGCGTCTGGCGCTTCAAGCGAGGCAGCGGCCTGCCCCTGCTCGTCCCGGTGGTGGAGCTGATCGAGATCGGCGCCGGCGGCGGCTCCATCGCCCACGTCGATCGCATGGGCCTGCCCAAGGTGGGGCCCGAGAGCGCCGGGTCCGAGCCCGGCCCGGCCTGCTACGGCCGCGGCGGCGAGCGCCCAACCGTCACCGACGCCAACCTCGTCCTCGGCTACCTCGACGCCGGATACTTCCTGGGCGGCGCCATGTCGCTCGACCGCGGCGCCGCCGAGGCCGCCATCCGCCGGCACGTGGCCGAGCCGCTCGGGCTCTCCCTCACCGACGCGGCGTGGGGCATCCACGCCATCGTCAGCGAGAACATGGCCAACGCCGCCCTCATGCATGCCGTCGAGCGCGGCAAGGAGATCGCCGCCTACGACCTCTACGCCTTCGGCGGCGCCGCGCCCATGCACGTCTGCGCCCTGGCCGACCGCCTGGGCGTGGACACGGTGATCGTGCCCCCGGGAGCCGGCGTGCGCTCCTGCTTCGGCTTCCTCGCCTCGCCGCTCGCCTTCGAGGTGGCGCGCTCGCGCGGCGCCCGGCTCGAGGCCGCCGACATCGATGCCATCGACGCCCTCCTCGACGAGCTCGAGGCCGAGGCGCGGGGGCCGCTGGCCCTGGCCGCCGTCGAGCCCGCCCGCATCACCGTCCGGCGCTTCGTCGAGATGCGCTACCGGGGGCAGGGCTACGAGATCGAGGTCCCCGTGCCCGAGGGCCGCCCCGATACCGCGTGGCTCGCCGCCCTGCGCGTCTCCTTCGAGGACGTGTATCGCACCGTTTACCGCCACGTGCCATCCGGCCTGCCCGTGGAGGCCGTGACCTGGCGCGTCCGCGCCCAGTCGCCGCCGCCCCCGCTGCCACCGCCGCGCTCGCCCACCGGCCCCGCGCCCGCGCCCAAGGGTGAGCGCCCGGTCTTCATCCCCTCCGACGGAGCGTTCCGGCCGGTGCCCGTGTGGGACCGGTACGCCCTGCCGGCCGGCCATCGCCTGGCCGGGCCCGCCGTGATCGAGGAGATCGAATCGACCACCGTGGTCACCCCGGCGTTCGACGTCGCCGTCGACGCCGCCCTCAACCTGGTGCTCACGAGGAGATCCGCATGAAGGCGCGCCCGACCGACCCCGTGTTCGTCGAGGTGGCCTGGAGCCGCCTCATCTCCGTGGTGGAGCAGGAGGCGCAGGCGCTGTTGCGCACCGCCTTCACCAACATCGTCCGCGAGTCGGGCGACCTCTCGGCCGGCGCGTTCGACCTCCAGGGGCGGATGGTCGCCCAGGCCATCACCGGCACGCCCGGGCACATCAACTCGATGGCCCTGGCCGTCGCCCACGTGCTGCGCGCGCTGCCGCCGGCGAGCCTCGCCCCCGGCGACGTGCTCGCCACCAACGACCCCTGGCTGGCCTCGGGCCACCTCAACGACATCACGGTAGTCACGCCCGTGTTCCACCGGGGGCGCCTCGTCGGCTACACCGCCAGCACCTGCCACGCCATGGACATCGGCGGGCGCGGCATCACCGTGGATGCCCTCGACTGCTACGAGGAGGGCATCCTGCTGCCCCCGTGCAAGCTGTACGCGGCGGGCCGGCCCCAGCAGGTGCTGGAGCTGCTCGCCGCCAACGTGCGCGCCCCGGAGGCGGTGCTGGGCGACCTCCACGCCCAGGTGAGCGGCAACGCCGTGGGCGCCCATCGCCTGGTCGAGATGCTCGAGGAGTTCGGCCTCGATGACATCGAGGGCCTCGCCGCGTCCATCCTGGACCGGAGCGAAGCCGGCATGCGCGCGGCCATCGCCGAGATCCCCGACGGCACGTACGCACACGAGCTGTTCCTGGACGGCTTCGAGGAGCCGATGGTCATCCGCGCCACCGTGATGGTAACCGGGGACCGGCTCGCCGTCGACTACGCCGGTTCCTCGCCGGCGTCGCGGCGCGCCGTCAACGTGGTGCTGAACTACACCAAGGCCTACACGACCTACGGCGTCAAGTGCGTGGTCGCCCCTGACGTGCCCAACAACGCCGGCTCCTTCCGCCCCGTCTCCATCACCGCCCCCGAGGGCTCGCTCCTCAACGCGGTGCGGCCGGCTCCGGTGGCGAGCCGGCACCTGATCGGCCTCTTCCTGCCCGATGCCGTCATGGGCGCCCTCTCCCACGCCGTCCCCGACCGCGTCATCGCCGAGTCATCCTCGTGCCTCTGGACGCTCGACGTCCGCGGGCGCGACCGCGCCGGCCACACATTCAAGGAGTTCATGGCCACGGGAGGCGGGATGGGCGCGCGCCCCGACAAGGACGGCCTCAGCGCCACGCAGTTCCCCTCGACCATTCGCGGCGTCCCCGCGGAGGTGGTCGAGGCCGTCTCGCCCCTCGTCATCCACCGACGCGCCCTGGCTCGCGACAGCGGAGGGCCGGGCCGCCACCGCGGCGGCCTGGGCATGATCGTGGAGTTCGGCATGGAAACGGACGAGGACTGGCTCTTCACCGCCTCCTTCGAGCGCGCGCGCGTGCCGTGCCAGGGGCTGGCCGGCGGCGGGCCCGGGGCGCCGGGCCGCGTCGCCACCGCCGACGGCCGCGAGCTGTCCGCGAAGGCGCAGCACTGGATGCGTGCGGGGGAACGGGTCGTGCTCCACACGCCGGGGGGCGGCGGCCACGGCGAGCCTGCCCGCCGCGATCCCGCCGAGGTGGAGCGCGACGTCGCCGCCGGCCGCGTCTCGGCGGAGGCGGCGGCGCGGGACTACGGCCCGCCCCCGCGCGCCTGACGCGGCCGCCGCCCGGGCGCCGTTCTCGATCCGCCGGGCCGTGCGGGTAGACCAAGGTCCACTACGGACGCTGGCTGGCGCGGAATAGATTGAGAGTGCCGGAGGTCTGGACTCGACGGACCCGCATGAATGTCGCCCGCCACCCGACGATCCAGGAACCCGCCGCTCCATGGCGGGAGGAGAGAGCGATGCTGAGGAGCATGAACGACGTGCGGGGCTTCACGATCGGCGCGACCGATGGCGACATCGGCCGGGTCGACGCCTTCTACTTCGACGACACGAGCTTCACCGTCCGCCATCTGGTGGTCGATACCGGCGGCTGGCTGACCGGTCGAAAGGTGCTGATCTCACCACGCGCCCTGCGGGCCATCGACTGGGACGGCCAGCGCATCACCGCGGAGCTGACGAAGTCCCAGGTGGAGCAGAGCCCGGATGTCGATACGGATCAGCCCGTGTCGCGCCAGCAGGACGTCAACTACCACCGGTACTACGGGTACCCGTACTACTGGGAGGGGCCGTATCTCTGGGGCCTCGGTCCCTACCCGGTGACGATCCCGGGAGGCGAGGCGACCGACGACGAGCGGCGGTGGGAGTGGGGGGCGGAGGAGCGCGGCGATCCCCACCTCCGGAGCTCCGGCGCCGTGATCGGGTATCACATCGAGGCGACGGACGGCGACATCGGTCACGTCGAGGACTTCCTGGTGGAGGACTCGTCGTGGGCGATCCGGTACATGGTCGTCGACACGCGCAACTGGTGGCCGGGCAAGAAGGTGCTGGTGTCGCCCGAGTGGATCCAGCGCGTCGACTGGAGCGACTCGAAGGTGCACGTGGGCATGACGCGGGAGCAGGTGAGCACGAGTCCCGAGTACGACCCGCTGGGCCCCATCGCCCGCGACTACGAGGCGCTGCTGCACGGCCACTACGGGCGCCCGAGCTACTGGGAGCGACCGGCGAAGGCGACGACCGCTGAGGAGTGGACGGCCCGGTCCGACCGGCCGGTCGCCGCTCCTCTGGTTCACGTGCAGCTCAGTGAGCGACTGGAGCAGCTCAAGCAGGAGCCGACGTGGCGC
>DATKEI010000243.1:0-6403 GCA_035544455.1 Binatia bacterium
GGAGTGCGGGGCTGGACTCATGCTCGCGCTCCGGGGCCGCGCGGTCAGCGCGCCCATTCCTTGAGCGCGGCCTCGTCGACCTCCACGCCGAGCCCGGCGCCCTCCAGGGGGAGGATGCACCCGTCCGCGTAGCGCACGGGCTCGCGGACCACGTCGCCTCGGAGCAGCAGCGGGCCGAACAGCTCGCAGCCCCAGGTGACGGGGGCGGCGGCCAGGGCTACGTGCAGGTACGCGGCGGTGCCGAGCGACGTCTCGATCATGCAGCCGACGTAGCAGCTCATGCCGGCGGCCTCGGCGATGCGCGCGATGGCCATGCTGCCGAGGAGCCCTGCCGACTTGGTGACCTTGAGCCCGAGGATGCTGACGCCGCCCCGCCGCGCGATCTGGAGGGCGTCCTGCGGCGAGAAGCAGGACTCGTCGGCCATGATCGGGACGGTCACGCGCTCGGCGATCCAGGCCATCCCCTCCAGGTCCCAGCGCGGCACCGGCTGCTCGACGAAGTCGAGGCCATGGGGCTCGAGCGCGCGGATGGCGCGCCACGCCGTCGGCCGATCCCAGCCCTGGTTGGCGTCGACGCGCAGGGAGACGTGCGGGCCCACCGCCTCGCGGATCCGGCGCACGCGCTCGACGTCCTCGGCGACGGACAGCGCCGCCGTCTTCACCTTGAAGATGCGATGGCCGCCGGCGACCTTGTCGCAGGCCTCCGCGATCTCGTCCTCCGGGCTCGACACCGCCAGCGACCACGACAGCGGGACCCGGTCTCGCACCGCCCCGCCGAGGAGCCGGTGCACCGGCACGCCGAGGGCTCGCCCGTTCAGGTCCCACAGCGCCATCTCCACGGCCGCGCGGGCGAACGGGTTGCCCTGGATCCGGCGGGCCATCTCCTGGCGCAGGGCCTCGATGGAGCCGGCGTCCCGCCCGCGCAGCCACGGCGCGATGTAGCGCTCGATCGTGGCGGCGACCGATTCCGCCGACTCCTCGCTCCAGGTGGGGCCGCCCAGGCACGCCGCCTCGCCCCAGCCGACGAGCCCCGATCCCGTCTCGATGCGCACGAAGGCGAAGTTGACGGCCTGCAGGGTCGTGAACGACATCTTGTGCGGCCGCCGGACGGGGATGTCGGCGAGGATCACCCGCACGTCCGCGATGCGCAACGGGCCGCGGTCGCCAGGCGGCGGCGGCGCCGCCGAGCTATTCGGCATCCGGTCCCTGGTCGTGGTACCGGGCCCGGCCGCGGGCGAAGCGCCCGGGATTGAAGAGGGACAGATCCAGCGAGGGCTGGCCCTCGAGTAGCCACTCCGCGACGTAGCGGCCCGTCGCGGGCGAATGCTGGAAGCCGTGGCCGCCGAAGCCGACGGCGAGGAAGAGCCCCTCGAGTCCGGGCGCCCAGCCGATGATGGCGTGATCGTCCGGCGTGAGCGGCCGCAGCCCCGCCCAGCCCCCGGCGATCCGCGCGTGCTCGAGCACGGGCACGCGCTCGATCGCCTTGTGCACGGCCTCCTCCATCATGGCCCCGTCCATCGACGCGGAGAGGTCGTCCCCCACGTCCTGCACGTCGCCCGCGCTCAGGAGCACCTGCTCCATCTCCTTGCGGAAGTAGAAGCCGCTGCGCCGGTCGGTGGTGAGCGGCACCGGTCCCGGAATCTCGGGGAAGGGCTCCGTGAAGAAGATGTGGCGCCGGCGCGGGTGCACGGGCAGGTCGATCCCGGCGAGCCGTCCCACGCGCGCGGCAAACGGCCCGGCCGCGTTCAGCACCACGGGGGCGCTGATGTCGCCGTCCGTGGTGCGGACGCCCCGCACCCGCCCGTCCCGCTGATCGATGGCCGTCACGTCGACGCCCTCGGCGATCCGCGCTCCGAGCTCCCGGGCGCGGCGGGCGAAGCCGTTGGTGACCTCCGAGGGGCCGGCCAGCGCGTCCTCGGGGCCCCACACCGCCGCGATCAGGTCATCCACGCGCAGGGCCGGGACCAGCGCGCGGGCGTCGGCCGGCGCGACGAGCCGCACGTCCACGCCGAGCCGCTGCTGGAGCGCCATGCGCTCGCGGAACCCGCGCAGGTCGTCCTCGTCCGACACTAGGAACAGGTAACCGATGCGCGTGAAGCCGATGTCCACCCCGAACTCCTCGCTGAAGCTCGCGAAGACGCGGAATCCCTCCTGCGAGAAGCGGATCTCGGTCTCGGTGGGGAACTGCGCGCGGATCCCGCCCGCGGCCTTGCTGGTGGTACCGGATCCGACGGTGTCGCGCTCGAGCACGACCACGTCGCGCTGGCCACGCCGGGCGAGATTGTAGGCGATGCTGCAGCCGACCACCCCGCCGCCGATGACGACCACGGCGGCGGTTCGCGGAAGGGTCATGGCTCGGAGGCTATCTCGTGGCTCGCAGGACGGGTCGGGCGCGCGCTATCCAAGACGCGCGCCATGGTGGGCTGTCCCCGGAGCGAAGTCAAGGGCGCCTTCCGGGCGCACGGGGGCGTGAGGCGTGGCTCCTCGATCCGGGTCTCCGCGTTGCCGCCGGCCCCTGCACCGTCGCCCCTGAACCGGTCGAACGAGAAGCGCGCGTCCTCGGCCGTCACCGGGTCGCCGGCAAGGGCGGTCAGGCGATCTGGTTGACCAGGGCGGGCTCGCCTCGCCCCAGCCGGTCGAGGTTGGCCATGAGGATGTCGAGCACGTTCTCCTCGTACCTGCGCGTCTCGCCCGCGGTGTGCGGGGTGATGAGCACGTTGTCGAGGTCCCAGAAAGGACTGTCGCCGGCGAGCGGCTCGTCGACGAAGGTGTCGAGGGCGGCCCCGGCGATCCGCCCGGCGCCGAGGGCCTCGAGGAGCGCGGACTCGTCCACGCACGCGCCGCGGGCCACGTTGACCAGGAAGGCGGAGGGCTTCATGCGCCCGAGCGCCGCCCCGTCGATGATGTTCCGGGTCTCGTCGGTGAGCGGGCAGGTGAGGACGACGAAGTCGGCCGCGGCCAGCAGCTCGGCGAGGCGCGAGGTCGGCAGCAGCTGGTCGACGTGGGCCACCGCCCGGGCGGCGTCGCGCCGGGTCGCGATGACGTGCATCTCGAAGGCCTTGGCCAGGCGGGCCACCCGGCCCCCGATGCTCCCCGCGCCGATGATGCCGACGGTCTTGCCGGCCAGCTCGTCCTCGCGCGCGGCGAGGTCGCCGATCATCTGCCGCCAGTGGTGCCGGCGCTGGTGGTCCCGTCCGGTGTGCAGCTGCCGGGCCAGCCCCAGCATGAGGGCGATGGCGTGCTCGCTCACCGCCACCCGGTTCACCCCGCTGGCGCTGGCCAGGCGGATCCCGCGCGCGCGCAGCGCGTCCAGGTCGAACTGGTTGTACCCGGCGCCGATGCTCTGGACGAAGCGGAGGCGCGGCGCGCGGTCCAGGAGGTCGTTCCGCCACAGCCCGGACACCACGAGGACGTCGGCGTGGGGTAGGGCGGCCAGCAGCTCGTCGCGGTTCCAGGCCTGCGCGTGCCGGATGCCCGTGCCCCGCGCCGCGAAGCGCGCGGCCATCTGGTAGGCCACGTGGGCGAAGCACACGTTCAGCTCGTCGGGCGTGGGAAAGCTACCGACACGGGCCATCGAGCGATCCTCCCCTTTCGCCGGCGTCACGCCATCTTGACGGCGGCGGCCCGCTCCAGGCCGAGATCCCGGACGCTCTCCTCGCGCATCAGGAACTTCTGGACCTTGCCCGTCACCGTCATCGGAAAGCCGTCCACGAACTTCACGTACCGCGGGATCTTGTAGTGGGCGATCTTGCCGCGGCAATAGTCGCGGATCTCCTCGGCCGTCGCCGTCTGGCCCTCGCGCAGGCGGATCCAGGCCGCGATCTCCTCGCCGAACTTCTCGTCGGGCACGCCGATGACCTGGACGTCCTCCACGGCGGGATGGCTGTAGAGGAACTCCTCGATCTCGCGCGGATACACGTTCTCGCCGCCGCGGATGATCATGTCCTTGATGCGGCCGACGATGTTGAGGTAGCCCTCCTCGTCCATGGTGGCCAGGTCCCCCGTGTGCATCCAGCGGGCGGCGTCGATGGCGCTCCGGGTCGCCTCGTCGTTGTCCCAGTACCCGAGCATCACGCTGTAGCCCTGCGTGCACAGCTCGCCCCGCTCCCCCACGGGCACCACCTGCCCGGTCTGGGGATCGACCACCTTGATCTGTACGTGAGGGAGCACCTGACCGACCGTGCCCACCTGCTTGGCCAGGGGCGCGCCGATGCGCGTCTGGGTGCTGACCGGGCTGGTCTCGGTCATCCCGTAGGCGATGGCCACGTCGCTCATGTGCATGAGGCGCTTGACCTGCTTCATCACCTCCACCGGACAGGGCGAGCCCGCCATGATCCCGGTGCGCAGGGTGGCGAGATCGTAGCGCGAGAAATCCGGGTGGTTGAGCTCGGCGATGAACATGGTGGGCACCCCGTAGAGCGCGGTGGCCCGCTCCGCCTGGGCGGCCTCCAGGACGGCGGTGGGGTCGAAGCCGGCGCTCGGGTAGATCATGGTGGCGCCGTGAGTCACGCAGCCGAGATTGCCCATGACCATGCCGAAGCAGTGGTAGAGCGGCACGGGGATGAGGAGCCGGTCGCGTTCCGTGAACCCCAGGAGCTCGGTGCAGAAGTAGCCGTTGTTCAGGATGTTGTGGTGGCTGAGGGTGGCCCCCTTGGGGTAGCCGGTGGTGCCGCTCGTGTACTGGATGTTGATGGGGTCGTCGAATTCCTGCTGGCGCTGGCGGCGGGCGAGGTCCTCGGCGGTGACCGGCCCGGCCTGGGCGAGGAGCTGGCCCCAGGTGAGCATCCCGGGCGACTCCGCCTCGCCGAGACGGACCACCGCCCGCAGGGCCGGGAGGGCGGCGGTTTGGAGCGCGCCCGGGCGGCTGCCCGCCAGCTCGGGGACCAGCGCGTGGATCATGCCGGTGTAGTCGGAGGTCTTGAACTCCGGGGCGATCACCAGCCACGTGCAGCCGGACTGCCGCAGCGCGTACTGCACCTCGGTCAGCCGGTAGCCCGGGTTGATGTTGACGAGGATCGCGCCGATCTTGCTCGTGGCGAACTGGGTGATCGTCCACTCCGCGCAGTTGGGGGCCCAGATGCCGATCCGCTGGCCCTTCTCGACGCCGAGGGCCATCAGGGCTCGCGCGCAGCGGTCGATCTCGACCCGGAGCTCGCGGTAGGTGTAGCGCAGGCCCTGGTGCCGCGACACCAGGGCCTCGTTGTCCGGGTGCCTCGACGATATCCGGTCGAACATGTCGCCGATGGTGAGTCCGAGCAGGGGCAGGTCGCTGGTCCCGCTGGCGTAGCTGAAGACAGGCTCCGGCATGTCGATGCTCCCTGGGCGCGAGGCTCTCGATCGGCCGCGGGCGGCTGCGCCGCCGGCTCCCGCGATCTCTCCGTCGCGAATACTGCGCCGTGATGTCGCCCCGGTCAAGGGAGCCGGCATGGATAGGGATGGGGTAGCCGGTCACGGCCGGTGGCGGCGCGGAGCATCTTCAGGTGCTGAGGTGCCTGCGCGCCAGCGGCTACAAGACCTGCATTGTCACCGGCGGAGGCCAGGATTTCATGCGCGCCGAGGCAATCGACGACTCTGGCGCTCAGGACGGTGGACGAGCGCGTGGCCGACGTATTGCGCTTTCGTCATACACAGGAGGAGATCTCGACATGGCGACCACCGTTCGCCTCGATGCCGAGACGGAGCAGCTCATTCGCCGGCTCAGCGGCTCGTGCGCCTCGGCCTTGCGCCATCGCCATCACCAGCGTCTTGCCCGAGCCCGTGGCTATCTTCGCGCACAATCGCGGGAAGGGGCCGCCGTCGCCGGCGTCCGCGAGGTCCTGGTCGATGCCCTGGCGCTCTCCGGCCGACGCCTCGGCCAGCCAGATCAGGGTCTCGACGATGGCAGGCCTGGGTTCCCGGCGAGACACGCCGGGCCACCTCCCCCACGATCTCGATGAGCTTGAGGACGGCGAGCTGCATCACACGGTGCTCTCGCAGCTCGGCCGGCAGTGGTGCCGTGGATCAGGTCGTACGCTTCCCGCGCGTGCGCCAGCGGGCTTTCGAATTGGGGCAAATGGCGGACTCTCGGGCTGTGGTTCGCCACCTCGCCCTGGTGCGCCACCGCGCCACGCTGGCGCTGATCACCGAGGACTTCGCGGGCCAGTCGCTCGAGCATAAGCTGACCGCGGGCGGGCTCGACATGCGTCCCCTGCTGGAGCTGTCCGTGACCCTGGCCGAGGGTGTGGCGCGTCTGCACGCGGGTGGCCTGTTGCACCGGGATATCCGCCCGGGCAAGATCCTCTTCCATCCGGCCCTTGGCCCGCGTTTCATCGAGCTCGATCGTGGTGTGCGTCTGCTCCGCGAATCCGAGCGGGTGTGTGCGCTGGACCCCCTGGAGGGCGATCTGCGCTACTGCGCGCCGGAG
>DATKEI010000244.1:0-23343 GCA_035544455.1 Binatia bacterium
CGAACTCGCCGGCCAAAAGCTTGAGGGCCAGCGGGTCCTGGAGCAGGCGCTGGATGGTCCGCTTGAGCGGCCGCGCCCCGTAGGTCGGGTCGTAGCCCTCCCGTGCCAGCATCTCCTCCGCCGCCGGCGTGAGGTCGAGCCGGAGACGCCTGGCCGCCAGGCGCCGGCCCAGGTGGCCGAGCTGGATCCCGACGATAGCGGCGATCTCCTCGCGCCCGAGCGACCGGAAGACCACGATCTCGTCGATGCGGTTCAGGAACTCGGGGCGCAGCGACTGGCGGAGGACGTCCAGGATCACCGGCCGCACCTTCTCGGCCGAGTCGTACTCCAGGAAGAGGTGACTTCCCAGGTTCGAGGTCATGATGACCACGATGTTGCGGAAGTCGACCGTCCGCCCGTGGCCGTCGGTCAGGCGGCCGTCGTCCAGCAGCTGCAGGAGCACGTTGAACACATCGCCGTGCGCCTTCTCGATCTCGTCGAAGAGCACCACCGAATAGGGGCGGCGGCGCACGGCCTCGGTGAGCTGACCGCCCTCGTCATACCCCACGTAGCCGGGCGGCGCCCCGATGAGGCGGGCCACCGTGTGCTTCTCCATGTACTCGGACATGTCGATCCGGATCATGGCCCGCTCGTCGTCGAACAGGAACTCCGCGAGGGCTCGCGCCAGCTCCGTCTTGCCGACGCCGGTGGGGCCGAGGAAGAGGAACGAGCCGATGGGGCGGTTCGGGTCGGAGAGGCCCGAGCGCGCCCGTCGCACGGCGTTGGACACGGCCACGATGGCCTCGATCTGGCCGACCACGCGGCGGCCGAGGCGCTCTTCCATGCGCACGAGCTTCTGGACCTCGGCCTCGAGGAGCCGGGTGACCGGGATGCCCGTCCACTTTGCCACCGTCTCCGCGATGTCCTCCTCGTCCACCTCCTCCTTGAGCATGCGGCGGTCCCGCTGGACCTCGGCGAGGTGCGCGTTCTGGTTCTCGATCCGGGTCTCGATCTCGCGCAGCGTGCCGTAGCGGAGCTCGGCGGCCTTCTGGAGATCACCGCGCCGCTCGGCGTCGGTCATGGCCTGGCGGGCGGCCTCCATCTCCTGCTGGGTCGCGCCGATCCCCGTGATGGCTTCCTTCTCGGCCTCCCACTGGGCGGTGAGGGCAACGGCCTTCTCCCGGAGCTCGGCGATCTCCGCATCGAGCCGGGCCAGGCGCTCACGGGACACCCCGTCCGACTCCCGCGCCACCGAGACCCGCTCGATCCCGAGCTGCATCGTCCTCCGCTCGATCTCGTCGATCTCGGCCGGGCGCGAGTCGATCTCGATGCGCAGCCGTGAGGCGGCCTCGTCGACGAGGTCGATGGCCTTGTCAGGCAGGAACCGGTCGGCGATGTAGCGGTGCGAGAGGATGGCGGCCGCGACCAGGGCGGCGTCCTTGATCTTGACCCGGTGGTGGACCTCGTACTTCTCCTTGAGGCCGCGCAGGATGGCGATGGCGTCCTCCACCGAGGGCTCGCGCACCATCACCGGCTGGAACCGGCGCTCCAGTGCGGGGTCCTTCTCGACGTGCTTGCGATACTCGTCGAGGGTGGTGGCGCCCACGCAGCGGAGCTCGCCGCGGGCCAGGGCCGGCTTGAGCATGTTGGCGGCGTCCACCGCGCCCTCGGCCGCGCCCGCCCCGACCAGGGTGTGCAGCTCGTCGATGAAGCAGATGATCTGCCCGTCCGACTGGGTGATCTCCTTGAGGACCGCCTTCAGGCGGTCCTCGAACTCGCCGCGGTACTTGGACCCTGCCACCATGGCGCCGATGTCGATGGCGACCAGACGCTTGCCCTTGAGCCCCTCCGGGACATCCCCGGCCTCGATGCGCTGGGCCAGCCCCTCGACGATGGCGGTCTTGCCCACGCCGGGCTCGCCGATCAGCACCGGATTGTTCTTCGTGCGGCGCGACAGCACCTGGACGACGCGCCGGATCTCCTCGTCCCGCCCGATCACGGGGTCGAGCTTGCCCTTGTGGGCGAGCTCGGTGAGGTCCTTCGAGTACTTGAGGAGCGCCTGGTACTTCTCCTCCGGGTTCTGATCCGTCACGCGCTGAGTGCCGCGCACGTCCACGAGCGCTCGGTAGATGGCCTCCGCCGTCACGCCTTGCCCCGCGAGGATCCGCGCTGCCGCGCCGCTCTTGTCGTGGGTGATGCCGATCAGCAGGTGCTCGGCCGAGCAATACTCGTCCTTGAGGCGCTGGGCCTCTTCCCACGCGCTGTCGAACACGACACGCAGGCGCGGCGACACGTACGGACCTTGCCCGCCCCGCACCTTCGGCAGCCGGCTGAGCTCCGCCTCGGCCTGGCTCAGGACCATGTCCGCGCGCGCCCCCAGCTTCGCGACCAGCGGTCCGACGACCCCCTCCTGCTGGCGCACCAGCGCCACGAGCAGGTGCTCGGGCTCGAGCGCCTGATGATTGCCTTGGTCGGCCAGGGACTGGGCGGCCTGGACGGCCTCCTGCGCCTTGACCGTGAACTTGTCGAGCCTCATTGCCTCGTCTCCTTCGTTGCCTCGTCGCGCCGCGCGGCCCGGACCGGGCGCTGCGCGCGCAGATCCTCGAACAGCGCCCGCTCCCGCGGGGTGAGTCCGTTCGGAATCGTCACCTGGACCCGCACGTACTCGTCGCCGGCCCCGCTGCCCTTGAGGTGTGGCATGCCGTACCCGGGAAGGCGGAAGGTCCGGCCGCTCGAGCTTTCGGCGGGAATCTTCATCGACACCTGGCCCCTGAGCGTGGGCACGGCCAGCTCGGCGCCGAGCGCGGCGTCGGCGGCGCTCACCGGGAGGTCGACGTACAGGTCGTCGCCCTTGCGCGTGAAGTCCGGGTGGGGCGTGACCGTCACCCGGAGGTAGAGGTCTCCTCGCGCGCCTCCGCTGAGGCCCCCCGGCCCCTCGCCGATCACGCGCACGCGCGAGCCGGTATCCACGCCGGCGGGGATTCGCACCTCGAGGTGCCGGTGGCCCTTCGTCCAGCCCGTGCCGCGGCAGCGCGAGCACGGCTTGCGGTTCTCGTGGCCGGATCCCCCGCAGACCGGGCACGGCTCGTCCATCGCGAGCGAGACGGTCTTGCTCGCCCCCGCGAAGGCGTCGTCGAGCGTCACCTCGATGGCGACCTCGACGTTCTGGCCGCGCTGCCGGACGCCCGCCTCGCCGACCCCGGAAAAGCCCAGGTCCTCGACGTCGATGCCCCGCGCCCGGCCGGGGGCGCGGGCTCGGCCACCGCCGAGATCGCCGAACACGGACCGGAAGAAGTCGGAGAAACGGCTGGGCTCGCTCGCGCCGAAGCGCACCTCGAAGTTCGAGAACGGCGCCCCCTCTGGACCGGGGCCCGGTCTCACGTGGCGCTCCCAGTCCGGCCCGAGGGTGTCGTACCGCTTCCGCTTCTCCGGGTCGGAGAGCACCTCGTACGCCTCGTTGATCTCCTTGAACGTGTCGGGAGACCCCTTGGAGACGTCCGGGTGGTGCTTGCGCGCCAGGCGGCGGTACGCCGACTTGATCGCCTTGTCGTCGGCGCTCCGGGCCACGCCGAGCGTCTTGTAGTAGTCCTTGAAGTTCATGGATGTTGTGCGCCTGCCTCGGCAAAAGTGTAGCAGACGGTCCGGAGCCCTGCCGGGACCGGGGCCGCGGATGTGGCGACGCGCGATGCAGAAGGGGAGGGCGGGAGCCGCCGGGTCAAGCGGCGCGGGCGATCGCCCCGCGGGGCCCCGGCGGGCTGGATCAGCCGCGCGCGACCGTGAAGGCCACGTAGAGGGACTGGGGACCGCGCTGGATGAACATGGTCACCTGATCGCCGGCCTTGATGTCCAGGGAGAGGCGCTCGAAGTCCCGGAGGGTGCGCACCCGTTGCCTGTTCACCGCGAGGATGACGTCGCCCCGGCGCAGGTCGGCCTCGGCCGCGGGGCTGTCGTCCTCGACGCGCAGGACCAGCACGCCCTCGAGGCTTTTGAGGTTGAGCTGGCGGGCGACGTCGGGCGTGACCGGCCGCACGTCCAGGCCCAGCGCCCCCGGGGTCGGGCCATGCGGGCGCGCGGCGACGTTGTCCTCGGGGGTCTCGCCGATCTTGATCTCGAACGCGTGGCTCGCCTTGTCGCGCCACACCCTGAGGGGCACGCCCTTGCCGGGGGCGGTGTCGGCGACGATCTTCTGGAGATCCTGGGGGGTGTCGACCTTCTTGCCGTCGAACTCGACGATGATGTCTCCGGCCGCGATGCCGGCCCGGGCGGCCGGGCTGTCCTGGACGACGTCGGCGATGAGGACGCCCGCCGGCGCCTTGAGGCCGAAGCTCTGCGCCAGCTCGGGTGTCAGCGGCTGGATGGACACGCCGAGCCATCCCCGGGTGATCTTCCCCTTGGCCACCAGCTCCGTGTAGATGCGCTTGGCCATGTTGGCGGGGATGGAGAAGCCGATTCCGACGTTTCCGCCGGACCGGGAGAGGATGGCGGTGTTGATCCCGATGATCTCGCCGTTCATGTTGACGAGCGGGCCGCCGGAGTTGCCCGGGTTGATGGCGGCGTCCGTCTGCAGGAAGTCGTCGAAGGCGCCCTGCCCGATGGAGCGGCCCTTGGCGCTGACGATGCCCGCGGTCACCGTCTGCTGCAGCCCGAAGGGCGACCCGATGGCGAGGACCCAGTCGCCGACCTTCACACGGTCGGAGTCGCCGAGCCGCGCTGCCGGGTACGGTCCGGTCCCCTGCAGGCGCAGGACGGCGAGGTCGGTGCGCCGGTCCAGACCGACCACCTTGGCCTTCTGCTTCTTGCCGGCCTGCAGGACCACGTCGATGTCGGTGGCGCGCTCGACGACGTGGGCGTTGGTCAGCACGACCCCGGAGGGATCGACGATCACCCCGGAGCCCAGGCTGCGCTGCTGCCGCTCGCGCTCCGGGGCGTCGCCGAAGAAGCGCCGGAGGAACTCGTCGCCGAAGAACTCCTCGATCGGCGTGCGGCCGCCTCCGCCGCGAGTCACGGTGTTGATGTTGACGACGGC
Organism: Binatia bacterium; assembly: GCA_035544455.1. GTDB lineage: Bacteria > Methylomirabilota > Methylomirabilia > Rokubacteriales > CSP1-6 > DATKEI01. The sequence goes on from DATKEI010000244.1 coordinate 5,006, forward strand.
AGGGGCGACCAGCTCCGCGACCTGCGAGAGGCTTCCCGCCGGCACCGGCAGCCCTGCCAGGATCACCCTGGCCGGGCCCGCGACCCCGGGCGGCTCCGCGGCGACCGGCGGGTCGCTGACGGGCTCCGGCGCGGCGCTGACAGGCGCCGGGGCGTCGCCGACAGGCGCCGGTCCTACCCCGGCGCGGTCGGGGTCGGCCGCGCCCGCTCCCCAGCTGCCCAGTCCCACCCCGAGTCCGGCCGCGATCAGGAGGAGGAAGACGAGTGTGCTGCGCCTCACGGCAATCATGCTGAAACCTCCGCGGGCTCTCCGGCCAGGAGCTGGCGGAGCCGGACGCCCTCGAGTGTCTCCCTGAGCTTCAGTTCCGCCGCGGCCGCCATGAGCACCGTCTTCATGGCCGCCATCAGGTCCCGCGCGCGGCTGTCAATCCGGTCGATGATGTCCCGCGTCTCGTCGTCGATCGCACGGGCCTTACTCCTCACTGTACTCCCGGGACTCCGGCAGACCCGATCCCTTGCGGGACATGGCCTGCTGACCCGCCGTCGCGGACCAGGGCGAAAACCCGGCTCATGGGGCTCTCGACCACCCGCGGGGCCAGGAGCCAGCTCTGGACGACGGACAGCACGAGGGCGGCGATGAGGAGGCGGACCAGCGAGAGCCGGGTCTTCTTCCGGTCGGGGAACTTCATCGTCAGAACTCGGTGATCATGCGAGGGTCCCGAGGTTGAAGTTCGGTGCCGGCAGCGCTCCCGCGTTATAGGCCTGTCCCGCGGGGAGGACCCCCACCCCGCCTGGCGCTTTGTCGGCCCATTTCTGACTCAGCACCCTAGCGAATCCTCTCTCTCGCTGTCAAACCCCGGCCCCGCAGCGCGGTCAAAGCGGGGCCAGGTCCGGCATCGGTCGCTCGGCTCCTTCGCCCGCCGCCGACGCCCGCGTGCCGCCTGGGCCTGACCGGGGGCTCACCCTTCGCCCCGAGGCCGCGTGCCCTCCGGGGCGACTCCGCCTGGAGTACGCCTCGACGGCGGCGTCCCGCAAGCGACCCGGCGCCGTGAGTCGACGAACCTTCGACTCGGGACATCAGCAGGTGGCTCCGGGAGGCCGGACGTAGTCCTTGAGCTTGAAGGTGCCGAGGAAGGGGTCTTCCCAGGCATCCAGCTGGGGGCTGGGAAGCTCGGTGGTGCCGTCGAAGAGGGAGAAGCGTGCGCGCCGGGTGATCTCGGCGAGGCCGATCGTCCGGGCGGCGAGCTCCAGCGTCAGCGCCCTGTCGACGAAGGCGACCAGGGTCTCGTTGACCGCCGGCCGGGCCCGCCCGGGCTTCATCCAGCTCAGCACGACGCCGAAGCCCTCGACCTGCCCGTCGCCGCCCACCGCGCCGATCGACGCCATGCGGCGCAGCAGGGGGATACCGTAGCGCGAGAACATGGCGGAGGCCCGCTCGGCCGGACGCATCGAGGAGAACCCCGGGTCGTCCCCCTGCTCGATCCCGATCCAGATCGTGAGGTATCGCTCGTCGCCGGTGGCCCCCTTCGGGCTCCGGAAGCCGATTCCGTTCTTCTGGACCGCGACCCACGGGACGCAGTGGTAGAGGTACTGGTAGAGGTCCGTCAGCTGACCGCGGTACGTGCCGGCAAGGGCCCTCGCCTTCGCGGTCGCGTACTGGTCGAGGGGCCCGAGTGCCTCGTCGGCGGTGACGGCCCACGCGGGGGCGGAGGGAATCGCGCTGGCCAGGAGAGCGCTCACCGCGGCCGCAGCCATGGCGCGGCGCCACGTCGCGGCGGTCAGGCCGACGGAGGCAGCCAGGGGGCGCCGCTGCCTCACGCGTCTAGTTCTGGAAGATCTGGTCGGGGCTGACGGTGATGACCTTGCCCCACCAGCTCTGCGCGCGCGACTTGTCGATGTCGGCGCGCGTCACCCGGGGCGCCGACCCCTCGCTGTTCCGCGCCGAGAAGGCGAGATGCTCGCCCGACGCCCAGTGGGTCGGATGTCCACGCCAGTCCGCCCACTCCTGCGAGGTTGCGCAGGCGGAGGTCAGCAGGACGGTGCCGGCGAGGAGCGCCGCTCTCGTGATCAGTGCACGCATGGGGAAGCCTCCTGGCGAGCGCTGTGGCGATCGGCGCCGCGAATCATCATAGCGATGCGTCGCGCGGCCCGTCAATGAGCGGCCGGGCGGCCGCGGTTGCGCGGCGCCGTCGCGGAGCTCCAGACGGACGTGTCCGCTTTTGCCCTTGCGGCGGCCCGGGGAGTGAGGCATGCTTTTGCAAGGTCTTCACGGTGACCGATCCAGTCAAGATCCTCGGCGAGACCGACGGCCTGCGTCGTCCCGTCCTCATCATGGCCTTCGGCGGCTGGAATGATGCCGCCGAGTCGGCGACGACGGCCGCCCGGTTCCTGGGGCAGGCGTGGTCGGGTCAGGTGCTCGCGCGCATCGATCCCGAGGAGTTCTACCACTTCGGCCTCTCGCGCCCGCACGTGCGCTTCCGGCAGGGTTCGAGCACCGAGCGCGAGATCGTCTGGCCCGCCACCGAGTTCTCGCTGTGCCAGTCGCCCGCGCTGGATCGCGACGTGATCGTCGGTATCGCCACCGAGCCGCACCTCAAGTGGAGCACGTACTGCAACGCCATCCTGACGCTGGCCCGCCGCTGCGGAACGTCGCTCGTGCTCACGCTGGGGGCGCTGCTCGCCGAGGTGCCCCATACCAAGCCGATCCGGCTCGCCGGCGGCGCCTACGACCCCGAGCTGGCGGCGCGGCTGGGCATCCGACCGACGCGGTACGAGGGGCCCACCGGGATCGTGGGCGTGCTCAACACGATGTGCCGCGACCAGGACATGCCAACGGCCAGCCTGTGGGCCAACGTGCCGCACTACATCTCGGGCATCGAGAACCCCAAGGCGGCCCTCGCCCTCGTGCGGCGCGTCCTCCTTCTTCTCAACGGGCAGCTCGACCTGTCGGAGCTCGAGGAAGCGACCAAGCAGTTCGAGCAGAACCTGACCGAGATCGTCGCTCAGAACGCGAAGATCGCCGAGTACGTGCGCAAGCTCGAGCGCAAGAAGCCCGAGGAGGAGCAGGAGGAGGACGAGGAGCCGGCCGCGGAGTCTCGCGACGAACTGCCCCCGGCCGCCGAGCTCGTGGCCGAGATCGAGCAGTTCCTGAAGCGCCACCGACCGGAAGGGTCCTGATCCCGGGCCCCGGGCAAAGTTCTTCCCGGACTGCGCTCGCGCCGTCTACCATGTCGACATGCCTGTCGACATGCGCTGGTTTCCCGCGCTCGGCTTGCTCGCCCTCTGGTGCCTCGCCGCCGCACCGGCCCTCGCGCTCGACGTGCGCTTCGTGCCCGCCGCGCCGCGTCCGGGGGACCTGGTGGTCGTCTCCCTCGAGGGCGAGCCGCCGGCCCGGGTGACCGGGACCCTCGGTGAGCGCTCCCTCGCTTTCTTCGCGCGGGGGCGCGTTCACGTGGCTGTCGCCGGAGTCGACCTCGACACGCCGGCGCGCCCCCTGGCCTGGCAGGTGCGCGTGGAGGACGCCTCCGGCCGGGCCCGTCACGTGGCGGGGACTCTGTCCGTCACGCCGCGCGAGTTCACGGTGCAGCGCCTCTCTGTCCCGGGGAGCATGGTCGACCTCGATCCCGAGACGGAGCGCCGCGCCCTGGCGGAGACGGCTCGGCTTCGCGCGGTCTACGGCACGGTGACGGCGGACCGGCTGTGGGAGGGTCGGTTCATCCGCCCCGTGCCGGGTGAGGGGCCAGGCCGCGGCTTTGGCGCGAGGCGCGTGATCAACGGCAAGCCGCGGGCCCCGCACGCCGGGGTCGACTTCGCCGCCGTCACCGGCACCCCGGTGTTCGCTGCGAACCGCGGCCGCGTGGCCCTGGTGGGCGAGTTCTTCTTCCCGGGCCGGCTCGTGGTGCTCGACCACGGGCTCGGGCTCCACACGGTCTACTTCCACCTCGACCGGATCGACGTGAACGAGGGGGTCCTCGTGGAGCGGGGCGCGACGATCGGCGCCGTCGGCGCCACCGGCCGCGTCACCGGTCCGCACCTGCACTTCGGGGCGCAGGTGCGCGAGTCCCGCGTCGACCCCGACCTCCTGTTCACGCTGTCCGTTCCCGACTGACGGGTGGCCGTCCGCGGCGGCCCGCTACCGCGCGGGCGGGGCGCCGACGCGGAGCTTGTCGTGCGGAGGCGCCGTCCAGTGCCCGGCGGGCAGGAGGTCTCCCTCGCGGAAGCGGCTCCACCGGAACGGGGTGAGGTCGTAGTCGACGGGCCGGCCGAGAATCACGTCGGAGAGGATGTCGCCGATCACCGGGGAGTGCTTGAAGCCGTGGCCGCTCCAGCCGAAGTCGGCGAAGAGCCCGGCGTACTCGCCGATGGCGCCCAGCACCGGTTGCTTGTCCGGCGTCACGTCGTAGAGGCCGGAGTAGCCGCCCATCGACAGGCCGCTCTCCATGATCGGGAAGCGCCGCGCGATGATCTCGGCGTTGCGCAGGATCTCCTCCCGGTCGGCGCCCTCGTCGTAGTCGTCGGGGTCCACGACCTCGTGATAGGTCGAGAGCCCGTGGATCATGAGGTCACCGGTCTCGGGCCGCATGTACGTCATGTGCGGCCGGTCGGCGATCGCGGGATGGGCGCCGAAGCCCGGAGGGCGTCGGAAGAAGCACATCTGGTGGCGCGTTGGCCGGATGTCCACCGCGATGCCGAGCGGCGCCAGCAGCCGGCCCGCCCAGAGGCCGCCGCAGTTGACCACGATGGGCGCGCTGACCGGGCCCGCCTCGGTCCGCACCCCGGTCACCGTGCCGCCCGCGGTCAGGATGGCATCGACGCGCGTGTACTGGACGAGGATGGCGCCGAGCGCGCGGGCCCGGCTCGCCAGTGCATTGGCGGCCGACGAGGGATCGGCGAAGCCGGAGCTCGGCTCCCAGGAGGCGACGGCGAGATCGTCGGTAGCCATTTGGGGCACCAGCGCCCTGACCTCGTCCGGCGAGACGATCTCGACGCGCGCGCCGAGCTCGCGGGCCCGCAGCGCGTTGCGGCGCAGGTGGGGGGCGTCGTCCGCCCCGGCGAGCACGAGCAGCCCCACCGGCCGGAATCCGGGATCGCCTCCCCCGATCACCTCGGCCCATCGGCTGAACGTCTGGACGGCGGCCATGCCGGTGCGCGTGAAGAAGTCCAGGGCGTAGAACTCGCGCACCAGCGCGGTGGAGCGTCCGGTGGGCCCGGAGGCCACGAATTTCTTCTCCACGAGCACGACGCGCCCCGCCTGCTTGCGCGCGAGGTGGTAGGCCAGGCTCGCGCCGTGGACACCGCCGCCGATCACCACGATGTCCGCCGTCGCCGGAAGCTCTGCCACGAGGGGCTCCTCCCTGGGGCGCCCGTCACGTCCGGGCGAGCGCGAGAGTAGACGCGCCGGCGGGCGCGGTCAACTCGGTGCTATGATCCGGACGGTCTCGATCGCGCCATGGCGAGAATCGGGGCTTCCGACATGAGCGCATCATCCGGCGAGTCCGCGGAAGACGTGGCCGGGCGCATCGTCCTCGTGGTCGACGCGGCCACGGCCCCCGGCGTCCAGGAGGCCTGCGCCGAGCTTGCCGCCACCCTCGCCGATCGGGCCGGAATGCCCGTCACGGTGGCGACGGTGCCCAGCGACTGTCTCGACGCCGTCCGGCCCGCGCTGGGGCGGGCGGAGAATGCGCGGATCCGGGAGCTGAGGCCGGCCGGTCGCGCGCCGGTGCCGATGTCGGCGGCGCCGTTTGTCTGGCGAGACGATGGCCGGCCGGACTGGGGCGGCATGTGGGAGAGCTTCTGCGAGCTCGCCCTGTACGGCGGCCCGCCCCACCGCGGCCCGGACAACCCGCTCCGCGCGAGCGCGTCGATGGGGGCCGACGCGGCGTGGGATCCGGACATGGTCGCGGAGATGCAGCGGGGCATCTGGGAGACCGCGCGCCTCTACGCGGAGCCGGGGCAGCCGGGCTGGCTGGCCGTGACCTGCGACTCCCGGACGATGGCGGCGTGGCTCTGCGCCGCCATCATCCTCGAGAACGTCGACGCGCGGGTCGAGGAGGACCGGCTCCTGCTTCCGGTCGGTCCGGGTTACCGGCTCCAGGACGAGGTCAAGAGCATCATCACCGTGACCGCCAAGACCCACCACTACTGGCGCGCGCACATCACCGGCGCCGCCGGCGGTTCCGACTGACCGTGGCGCGCTACGCGTTCCTCTGCTCCGCATGCGGGCTCGAGTTCGAGGTTTCACGGCGGATGAGCGATGCCGGGGGCGACGCGCCCTGCCCGGCGGACGGGGCGCGATCCACGCGCATCTTCAGCGCTCCGCTCATGCTCTTCGGGCGCCCTTCGGGCGCCGCCCCCCCGCCGCCCGCCGGCCCCAGGGGCTACTCGCATGCAGGGCATTCCCATGGCTCGGGCACGGCGCCCCACTCCCACGGTCCGGGGCGGGGGCCGCGCCCCCGCGCGTGAGGCGCGTGAGGGGGGAGCGTCGCGCGGCCGGGCGCGGGCGCGGGGCCGGGCGGAGATGCACCGGGCCATGACGCAGGGGGCGGGGTCCGCGGCGATCGTCGTCGTCGCGCTTGCCGCGCCCGCGGATGCCGCCGCACTCGCCGGGCTCGAGGCGGATCCCGTGCTATTGACGGCCGAGGAGCGCCGCTGGCCGCGCCGGCGCGTCACGACGGAGGGGGGTCGGGTGCTCACCCTCGCCCTCCCGTCTGGCGAAGCCCTCCGGCCGGGCGACGTGCTCCACGTCGGCGCGGGCTGGTACGCGGTGCTGGGAGCGGCGCCCGAACCCGTGCTGTCGGTGGCGCCGCGGACCCTTGCGGAAGGGCTGCGGGTCGCCCACGCAGTGGGCAACCAGCACGCCGTCCTCGCCCTCGACGGCGAGCGACTGCTCGTTCCGGACGAGCCCGCGATGGAGCGGCTGATGCGGCGCCTCGACGTGGCCTGGGAGCGCGCCCGGCTGGCCTTCGACCCGAGAAGCTTCGGCACGCCCCACTGACGAGCGCCTCCGAGCCGTGGCGGCGCGAGGCGCGCGGGCAAAGGGCCGGCGCCGCCGCGTGCCCAATCGGCGATACGGCGTCGCCCGCAGCCGGCCCTTGCGGTATCATCCGGCGACCGACACGCCGGCCGCGGCCACGACGGCCCGCCGCCCGCACCCGAGGATGCCGATGAACGAGACGCGAGAGGTGCTGCTCAAGCGACTGGAGGCGGACGCGCGGCAAGTCCGTCGCAACGTGTGGCGCGCCCTGCGCGCCGGGGGGAGCGGGCACGCGGGGGGCTCCTGCTCCGCCGCCGACATCCTCGCCGCGCTGTACTTCCACCGGCTGCGCGTCCGCCCGGCCGAGCCCGACTGGCCGGACCGCGACCGCTTCGTGCTTTCCAAGGGCCACGCCAACGCGGCCCTCGGCCCGGTGCTGGCGCAGGCCGGCTTCATCGACGACGCCGTGCTGGACCGCTTCTACGCCTTCGAGTCCCCGTTCGGGATGCACCCGGATATCAAGGTCCCGGGTGTCGAGATGTGCACGGGCGCCCTCGGCCACGGCCTCGCCGTGGGCATGGGCATGGCCCTCGGCGCCCGGATCCAGGAGCGGGCGTTTCACACCTTCGTGATGCTGGGCGACGGCGAGCTCCACGAGGGGTCCAACTGGGAAGCCGCGATGGCGGCGTCGCACTACCGCCTCGCGAACCTCACCGCCATCGTGGACGCCAACCGGATCTCACAGAGCGGGCCGGTGGCCGACCTGGTCGGGGTCGAGCCCCTCGCCGACAAGTGGCGCGCGTTCGGCTGGACGGTCCGCGAGATCGACGGCCACCAGATGGGACAGGTGGTCGACGCCCTCGACGCGGTGCCGCTGTCGGCGGACCGCCCCTCGGCGATCATCGCCCACACCGTCAAGGGCAAGGGCGTGAGCTTCGCCGAAGACACCTACGTCTGGCACAGCAACACCGTGGACGACGAGGTGTACGCCCGCGCCCTGCGCGAGCTGGGGACGCCGTGACCGCCGCCGTCCAGGCTCCCGCCGACTGGCGAGCCCGCTCTGCCCGGCAGACGCGCCTGGCCTTCGGCCAGGCCCTGCTCGAGGTCGCGGCGCGCGATCCGCGGGCGGTGGTGGTGTCCGCGGACACGCAGGACCTGCTGGGCATCCGCCCGTACGTCGAGCGCTACCGGGCGCGGTTCGTGGAGGTCGGGATCGCCGAGCAGAACGCGATCGGGGTGGCGGCGGGCATGGCCACCACCGGCCTGCGCCCCTACGTGTGCGCGTATGCCCCGTTCATCACCGCCCGCAGCATGGAGCAGCTCAGGAACGACGTGGCGTACGCGCGGCAGCGCGTGGTGATCGGCGCCGCCGCCAGCGGCATCTCCCTCGGCGTGGCCGGCGGAACCCATCATGCTCTCGAGGATCTGGCACTCCTGCGCACCTTCCCCGGCATGACGGTCATCGTGCCCGCCGATGTCGACGAGGCCTACCAGGCCACGCTGGCCACGCTCGACATCGATGGTCCCGTGTACCTCCGCCTGGGCGGTCGCGTCGACGAGCCGTTGGTGAGCGATCCCGAGGCCCCGTTCCGCCCGGGCCTGGCCGCACGGCTGCGCCCCGGGAATGACGTGGCCGTCATCGCCTGCGGGTGCATGGTGGAGATGGCGCTGCGCGCCTCCGACACCCTCGCCGGGGAGGGGATCGGCGCGCGCGTGCTGAACATGCACACCATCAAGCCGCTCGACCGGGACGCCGTGCTCGCGGCGGCGGCGGAGACGCGCGGCATCGTGACCGCCGAGGAGCACCACCTCGCCGGCGGGCTCGGGGGCGCGGTGGCGGAGGTCCTGGCTGTCGAGTGTCCGACCCGGATGCGCATGGTCGGCATGCCCGACGAGTTCGCGATGGTCGGGCCCACCCCGCGACTGCGCGACAGGTACGGCATGAGCGCCGCGGCGATCGCCTCGGCGTGCCGCGAGCTGCTCGGCTTCGCCTGATCGCCGCGCCGGGAGAGGTCGCCGAGCTGCACGCCGGACATTCTCGCCTCGCGGGTCCGCTGCGGGAAGGCCCGCGCGCCGGCGGTGGGCCTGCGATGCACCCGTCGGGGATCGGGGCCGGGCGCGGGCGCACCCCGGGGTCGTCGACCGCCCGGCCCGCCCGTCGGGGAAAGCGGGTCAGCGGTGGCTGTAGGCCGCCACCCCGCCGTCGCGCCGGGGATCGGAGGCGCCGACGAGCCGGCCATGGGGATCGATGGCGATGAGCTGGTTGCGGCCCGTGCTCGCCACGTAGTTTCCCGGGAACGGACGCACCTCGAAGCCTCGCGCGGCGAGGGCCCTCCGGGCGGCGCGGGTGACGCGTCCCTCCACGAACACCGCCCCCCCTTGCAGTGCACGCGCGGAGCGGCCACCGCCTCGTGGGGGCTCCAGCCGAAGTCGATGGCACCCACCAGGACCTGGAACACCGAGGTCGCAATGGCGTTCGTCCCCGGGGAGCCGTTGCAGCATACTCAACTCGTTCGCTCGCGGATAGCGGAGCGGTCGCGCCCGCCGGCCGCGGTCGCGGGCTTGACCGGGGCGCCCCCTGTCCCCTACGGTAGTCGCCATGCGCATCCACAACCTCTACACGGACGCCGCGGGCGAGACGCACTTTCGGGACATCGAGGTGGAATGGGTGGAGGAGACCGGTGCCGGCAAGCTCTCGCGCCGACTGCCCGCCACCGGCATCATCTTCCGCCAGGTGCCGCCCAGCTACGACCTGGACTGGCACCCTGCGCCGCGCCGTCAGTACATCATCAACCTCGACGCCGGCGTGCAGATCACGGCGAGCGACGGGGAGAGCCGCGTGATCGGGGCGGGCGAGGTGGTGCTGGTCGAGGACACCACGGGCAAGGGCCACCTGTCCAAGGCCGTGAGCGGCACCCTGCGCCACTGTATCTTCGTGCCCATCGACTAGCCTGGTCGGCCCTGTGTCGGCACATTTCTGACTTAGCACATTAGACTAGGTATCGAGCAGCTCGAAGGGAGCCAGGACCCGTTTCGTGTCTGGCTCAGTCAATCCGAGGGCGCCGCAGATTCTCCTCGCCTGATCCCGCGTCCCGCGAAGGTCCCCGACCTTCCCGGGATGCGTGTCGACGACCTTCTGGTACTGCGTGGCGGCCGCGTCCGGCTTGCCCTGCAGCAGGTAGATCTCGCCGAGGGTGCAGGCCGCCCAGAGCTCCTCGCCGTCTCGCGCCGGCTCGACCAGCGGAAGGATGGCGGTGGCGAGCCGGACCGCCTCCTCGGTCTCCCCGAGGAAGAGCGACTTCGACGCGGCGTTGATGCCGGTGTAGTAGTTCGTCGGATCGCCCTGGAACGCGGTGCGGTAGAGTTCGCGAGCCCTCCGCAGGTGCAGTGTCTTGCCCGACTCCTGGTAGAGCCCATCCCAGGCGGCGCCGAGCATGCCCATGGTCTCGGGATCCTGATGGCCCGCGGCTCGGAGCTCCGAGAGCACCTCGATGGCCTCCTGGTACCTCTTGAGGCGGCGCAGGGCGAGCCCCTCGAGCTGCCGCGCGCGGGTGGACTGCGGGAAGTGGGCGAGGGCATGCTTCAATACGTCTCGGGCGTCGTCGCATCTCCCCATGCTGATCAGGTCCCGGGCGGCGGCGAGCACCGGACCAGGTGAGGCCAGAACGCCGGGCTCTGCCGAGGTCCCGATGGCCAGGAGCCGCGCCGGATTCTCGGCCTCGGCGGCGCCCCTGATGGCGAGCATCGCCTGCCTGGCCGCCTGATCGACTTCGTGGGCCATTCCCACGGCCTCATGAGCCAGGGGTATTCCCCTCATCCCGCTCAGTAGCTTCAGCAGGTTGACGCCCCGCGGGCCCTCCGGGCTCTCCTCGAAGTCGAGGTACAGATCAGCCTGGGCAAAGAGGGGGAGCGGCTCGGCATCGAGCTTGGCGAACACGTACCGGAAGCTGCCCGTCTGGTCCCGGAGAGTTCGCATGGCATTGCGCTCGCGCCTGCACCACTCGGAGTCCTTGGTGCGGCTGGACCAGAGGATTACCCCCGACGAGCTCGCCTGGAGCGCGTCGGTCAGCGAGGTCTCCAGATCGCTCCCGGGAACAAGCTCGTACTGATCCAGGAACGCGTCCCACTTCGCCAGCTTCAGGGCGTCGTACAGCGCCATCGCCCACGCCCGGTCGGACGAGCGATAGCTGATGAAGGCATCGTACGAGTTCTTGCCCCGATCCGGTGGCGCCGGAGCATGCTGCAGCCAGCGCTGCATGAAGGCCGCCTGTTGCTTTGTCCTCTCGCTCACAAGCGTGTCGACCATGGTCAGTTCCTCGCAGGTACACCCGGTCGGGGCAGGCTCTGGCTCGGCGTTCCGGGAACCGGTTGGCGCGAGGATAGTCGGGGTGGCCGGCGATGGCAAGCGTGCGGGAGGCCTCCCGGACCGTGGGCGGCTTCGACGAGCGCTACGTCGCCAGCGAGGAGGGGTGGCTGAGCGGAGCGCTCCACCGGAAGGCATCGTTGGCCATGCCGCGCGAGCCCGTGGTGACCTCCGGCCCGTCCCGCGGGGAGGGCCCCGCCCCATCCGATGCCGTGAGTCGACGGACCTTCGACGCAGGACGCTCCTTCAGCTGGGTTGCCCCGCAGCCCGGGCCGGGATGGGTCTGGCGCTCGCGGGTGCCCGGGAGCCGCGCCTATGCCGGGGCGCCCGGGGTCCCCTCATCGCGCGCCCCCGAGGTGCGTTGCCGGAACTCGGCGGGGACCGCGCGGCCCGCGTCCACGTAGGCGCGGCGCACGGCCTCCACGTTCGGGCTGAAGATCGTCTTGCGGTTGCCCCGCGCCCACTCGTTGGACTCGCGCACGGTGTCGAGCGACCCCTGGAAGCGGGGCATGACGTACCGGGCGAACAGCTCGTAGCTCCGGAGCGTCTGCTCGCGATCGGCCCACTCGTGGGCGCGGAACAGGAGACCGCCGAAGCCGCCCTGGCTGAGTTCCTTCAGCCGCTCGATCCCGCGGATGATGGTCTCGGGCGAACCGACGAGGGTCGTGCCCATGCGCACCCCGTCTCGCAGCGGGTCGTCGGCGCGGCCGGGCGGGCGACCGAGCGTTTCCTCGAAGTAGGTGATGGTCTCGTGCCGCTCCGCCTTCTGCACCTGTCGGAGGGCCAGCTCGTCGTCGTCCGCGACGTGGACGTTGACGACGAGGCGCCAGTCCTTCCGGTTCATCTGCTTGCCGTGCCTGGCCGCCGTCTCCTCGGCGATCCTCCACTGGCCGGCCAGGGCGTCGGGCCCGCCGGGCAGGCCGGCCCCGAGCGAGAGCACGCCAAGGCCGTACTTGCCGGCGGCGACAACACCGGCGGGCGTCATGGTGCTGGCCACCGCGATGGGGAAGTGCGGCTCGGTGTACGGGGCGAGGTGCAGCCGCGCCTCCCGGAGCTCGAACCAGTCGGTCTTCATGGTCACCGGCTCCTCGCACGCGAGGAGCATCATGATCGCCTCGAGCGATTCCTCCATGCGCGGGCGCTGGGTGACCGGCTCGATGCCCATCATGTAGGCGTCGGACACCAGCGCGCCCGGCCCGCACCCGAGCATGGCGCGGCCGCGCGTCATGTGGTCGAGCTGGACGAAGCGGTTGGCCACCATGAGCGGGTGGTGGTAGGGCAGGCTCGTCACCCCGGAGCCGAGGCGGATGTGGCGCGTGCGCTCGGCGGCGGCTGCGATGAACACCTCGGGCGAGGCGATCAGCTCCCAGCCCGCCGAGTGGTGCTCGCCGACCCACACCTCGTCGTAGCCGAGGTGGTCCATCCACTCGATCAGCTCCATGTCACGGTTCAGGGCAAGCGTGGGATTCTCGCCGATCCGGTGAAACGGCGCCAGGAAGATGCCGAAGGTCATTCCCTTGTGAGCCATGGCCTCACCTGACCGTCACGACGCAGCGGTCGAGCATTGAGATCCTCCCTCGCGTGGCATGGACGCAGCCCAGTTCCTGGCCCCTTCCGCGGGGGGCCGGAACGCCGGCCGCGGCGTTAGGGCGCCGGGAACCCACTCCAGCGCCGCTCCGAGGACTGTACCACGCCCGGCCATCCACGCCTGCGGTCGCGGGCCGCATGGGCGCCGCGCCGGGGACGCGGCCGCTGCCGTCGGCGGCGTCAGCCGCGGGCGGCAGCGGCGCTGCTCCCCCAAGGAGGCCCTCGACAGTAGTCGTCTGATGCGTCCGCAGAAGAGATCCAGGTGAACGTGGTGCTGACTCCAGCGCCGCGGTCAGGCGGCAATGGCTCCGCTCGAGCAACCCCACCAGCTCGTCCACCTGCGTGGAGTGGAAAATCCATCTGGGCCGCGTGGCGTGAGGTCGGTGAAGGGCGACTCACAGAGCAGGGCCGCGTCCGCCCTGGCCGCAATCAGCAGGCGCTCCATCCCCTCGGAGCCGGGGAGCTACACCGCGAGGGCGATGCCGTCGTGGCCGGGGTCGGCGGCGCCGTCGAGGCCGTCGTCGTGCACGCGGATGGCGTGCACGGCGGCGAAGCCGAAGGTGAGGGGGCTGCGCACGACCTCGTAGCCCTGGGCCTGGAGGTCGCGCTGGACGGCGCGGGGGATGCGGTTCGACACGTCGATGGCGTTGCTGGTGGCGGAGAAGCGCGGGGCGCTCACCGCCTCCACCATGGTCATGTCGAAGTCGAGCGCGTTCAGCAGCACCTGCAGCACGCCCATGGCGATCTGGGTGGCCCCGGGGGCGCCGATGACCAGGTGCGCCCGCGGCCCCGCGAACACGATGGACGGGACGATCGAGCTGAAGCGGGCCTTGCCCGGGGCGAGGCTCCCCGCCCGGCCCGGGCGCGGGTCGAAGACGCCCATGCAGCCGTTGTACATGAAGCCGAGTCCCGGGGTGACGACGCCCGACGGCATGCCGAGGGAGTGGGTCATGGTCACGCAGTTCCCGTCGGCGTCGATGACGCCCACGTGGGTCGTGTCCCGGCTCGGCAGACCACCGTCCAGGCGCGGCACCTCGGCCTTCCGGCCGGCGCGGATGTCGGCGGCGATGGCGGCCGCGTAGGCCTTTGCTGTCAGCTGATCGAGCGGCACGTCGACGAACCGGGGGTCGCCGACGTGGAGGTCCTTGTCGATGGTCGCGCGCTTCATGGCCTCGGCCACGATGCGGACGTACTCGGCCGAGTTGTGCTCGAGGCGGCGGAGGTCGAAGGCCTCGAGGATGTTCAGCATCTCGATCAGCATCACGCCCCCGCCGGGCGGCCGGTTGGTGGACACGCGGTAGTCCCGGTACGTTCCCCACAGAGGCGCGTTCCGCGCCGGGCGCCACTGGCGGAGATCCTCGCGGCCGAGGAGGCCGCCGTGCGCCCGCATGTCGTCGGCGATCGCCTCCGCAATCTGCCCCGCGTAGAACACGGTGGCGCCGTGCTTGGCGATGAGCCGGAGGGTCTGGCCGAGGTCGCGGTTGACCACGCGGTCGCCCAGCCGCTTGGGGGTGCCGTCCGGGCGGCAGTACAGCGCGCGCGACGCCGGGGTGAAGGCCAGGCGCTCGTGGTGAGGCGCCCGCCCCATCTGACCGTCGTCGGCCCACCAGGACGCGACGTGGGGCCGGACCGTCCAGCCGCCCTCGGCCCACTGGATGGCCGGCTCCACCACCTGCTCCCAGGCCAGGCGCCCGTGCGCGCGGTGGGCCTCGTGGTAGGCGCCGAGGCTGGCCGGCGTGCAGATCGACTGGTAGCCGATGTCGTTCACTCGGCCCTTCAGGATGAAGCCGTAGCCGTCGCGCGCCTCGGACTCCACGAGCTGCGCCCACATGTCCGGCCGGGTGGAGAGGGGAGCCGGCGCGTGAAAGTCGACGTAGCCGTGGTACCCCGGGCCCGGCAGGTAGATCCCGCAGCTCCCGAAGCCGGCGATGCCGCACATCATCGGGTCGACCACGCCCTGGACGAGCGCGCAGGCCATGGCGGCGTCGACGGCGTTGCCGCCGGCCTTCAGGATCTCGGCGCCGGCCTCGGCCGCCTCCGGCTGCGCGGCCACGATCATCGCTCCTCGTGCGTGTCGCATGGCGCTCACGGGTGCGGGTGGAGGCCGTCGGGGCTCACGGTTGTGATTCCGGCACGAGAGGCCGCACCTCGATCGCGCCGCCGGCGCGGAGCGTCGGGATGCGTCCTGCAATCGCGATCGCCTCGTCGAGATCCTTGCATTCGACGATGTGGTAGCCCCCGAGCTGCTCCTTGGTCTCGGCGAAGGGCCCATCGGTGGTGATCAGCTTGCCGTTCTTCTCGCGCACGGTGGTCGTGGTCGAGGTCGGTTGAAGCTTCCCGGTCGCGCGATGGTGGCCGCTCTCCGTGATGGCCTTCAGGAACGTGCCGTACTTGCCCATGATCTCCCGGCGCTCGGCTTCCGGCAGGTTCTCCCAGCGCTGTTCCTCGAAGCAGCACATCAGCATGTATTGCATGGCGTTCTCTCCTCTCGAGCATCGGCGACCATCATGAACTCGAGGTCCATCGGCGATCTCCTTGGCCGGCGATGCCCGGCGGTGGGCGCGTCATCTCGTGCGAGCGTGGCCCGTCCGCCATTCTAGCAACCTCGTGAGGACCCGCCGCGGGTGGCGGGCTCCGGGGCGATCGGCGGGCCGGACTGGTCCACGCCGCATGGGCATTGGAGTCGGCCTTCCGGACGAGAGCGGGGAGCGCGATCGGAGCGTTTTCTGCGATGGCGAGCGGCAAGGGCCAGCGCGGTCGGCGGTTGCGAAGATTCGCTTGCCGCGCCGCTGGTCGGTCGCCGCCATGCCCGGTCCGTGCGCGCTGGGGGCGATCGACTTCATTCGATAGGCACCGGGAGCCGATAGGCACCGGGAGCGCTTCTCGTCTATGATGACCACCCGGAATATCTGGCGAGGCCGGGTGCGGCGCATTCGCAGGGATCTTGCCGGGAGCGACCGATCGGCGTCCCCGATCGTCGCAGTCTCACCGTTCGAAGGAGGGCAGATCCATGAAGACGGGGACCCCCTGAACCCGGACGTCGCGAGCGACCTCGAGCGCGTCGTGCGGTCCCCCGGCCTCACGTCCGCGGAGCGCACCAGGCTCTGCTCGCTCGCCTGGGTCCAGATTACCTCGGTGCGCACGTATCGGGCGTTCGACTGGAGCGGGGCCCGCGCCATGGTGGAGCGCTGCCTGGCCGGCTACGAGCTGCCGGCGGCTCCCCCGCGGTGTGGGATCGGTTCCCCGTTCGAGCGCGGGCGGATTGCCGCGTGACGGCGGCGGACTGGGGCGTGGCGGGACTCGTGGTCCCGCCCGGCCGCATCGTGCGCACGGGGATCGAGCTCGGCGAGCAGCCGGACGGGATGCGGGGGCGCCTGCCCCTGGCCCTTGTCAACGGCGCCCGACCGGGGGCAACGCTGTACGTGGGCGCGGGCATCCACGGCGACGAGGCCAACGGAGTGGCCATTGTCGGGCGCCTCCTCACCTCGCTGTCGGCGCGCGAGCTGGGCGGGCGCGTCCTGTGCGTGCCCGTCCAGAACCCGGGCGCGTTCCAGGTCGACCATCGGGTGCCCGTCGGCCTCTATCTGAAGACGCCCCTCGACCAGGTGCCGATCGATCCGTGGACGGCGTTCCCGGGCGATGCCGCCGGCAACATCACGGAGCGGCTCGCGCACCTGCTGTTCTCGCTCATCCGCCAGTGCGACGCGGCCCTGGACATTCACACGCCGACGCGCGGTGGGCGCTACGTGCCGATCGCGATCCTGCCGCATCCGTCGCTCCCCGCCTTTGCCCGGGCCGACGCCCTGGGGCAGGCCTTCGGGTCGGGCTACGTCATGGCCACGGACCAGGGCATGTACGTCCGGGACGGCATCCTGTGCGTGGAGGCGACGCGAGCGGGGGTCCCGTGCTTCACCTTCGAGATCGGCGAGGGCGGGCGCGTCGAGGAAGAGGCGACGGCCACCGGGCTGCGCTGCGTCCTGAATGTCATGCGCCATCTCGGCATGCTGCCGGGTGCGGTCGAGCCGCCCGCCCACGCCGTGCGGATGCGCGCGTTCGTCGCGGTGCGGTCGGGGCGGGGAGGTCTGCTGACGACGGACGTCCCGCTCGGCGCGCGCGTCGCGGCGGGCGCCATTCTCGCCCGCGTCCACGACGTCTTTGGAGACCTCGTGGAGACCATCGCCGCGCCGTGTGACGGGCTCTTCGTCCGATCGACGACCTTCGCGGCGGTGGCCAGCGGCGAGCGCGTGGCGACCCTCGGGATCGAGTAGGCGGATCGGAGCGGCCCGGGAGCGCCGATCGCGTTGGATGCCGCCGACCTCGCGGGCGCCGACGGACCCGTTGTCCCGCCGAGCGGTCGGTCCGGTCGCGCCGCGCCCCGCCCGACTTGACTCCCCCCGAACCTGGACCTAGCCTCGGGTTGAGCGCGGCAGAGCGCTGGTGTTCTCCGCGCCGCTCCGCCGGATCCACGGGATCGTGGCCGGGGAGAAAGGGGATTGCGCATGGCCCTGGCGTTTCGTCCGCTCCACCCGCACTTCGTCGCCGAGGTGAGCCCGATCGACCTGCGACGCGTCCACGCCCCCGCGACGCTCGCCGAGATCCGCGCAGGCATGGACGCGCACGCCGTGCTCGTCTTCCGCGACCAGCCGTTCACCGACGACGAGCAGCTCGCCTTCGCCCAGCGGCTGGACGGCGCCCTGCACACCAAGACGGGGTCGAGTGCGCTGCACAAGAGCCGGCTCGGCAACGAGGCCCTCGCCGACATCTCGAACCTCGGCGAGAGCGGTGAGGTCCTCCCGTCCGACGATCGCCGCCGCATGTACGGGCTGGGCAATCGCCTGTGGCACACCGACGCATCGTTCCAGGATCCGGCCGGCCGGTACTCGATGCTCTCGGCGCGAATCGTGCCTCCGATCGGCGCGGACACGGAGTTCGCCGACATGCGGGCGGCGTACGACGCCCTGCCCGCGGAGATGAAGGGCCGGATCGCCGGCCTGCACGTGCACCACTCGATCGCCTACTCCCGGCAGGTCCTCGGCTTCGAGTTCTCCCGGGACGAGGAGGCGATCCTGAAGGGTGCGGTACACCCTCTCGTCCGGACCATCCCTCGCTCCGACCGGCGGTCGCTCTACGTCGCCTCGCACGCCTCGCGCATTGTGCAGTGGCCGGTCCCGGAAGGGCGCCTGCTCCTGCGGGACCTGATCGAGCACGCCACTCAGCCGGAGTTTGTCCACCGCCACGTCTGGCGCGCCGGGGACCTCGTGATCTGGGATAACCGCGCGACGATGCACAGGGCCCGGCCGTTCGACGACTCCCGGTATCGCCGCGAGCTGCGGCGGGTGACGACGCTGGACATGCCCGAGCCCTCCCCCACCGGCGCACGCGCGTAGCCTCGCCGGCTAGCGTCCCGAGTGAGACG
>DATKEI010000245.1:0-25513 GCA_035544455.1 Binatia bacterium
GCGCGGGATCCAGCCCGGAACCTGCGTCGCCGATGCATCTCCTCCTCGCCGGCCGCCGTGTCGCGTTGATGGAACTGGCCGGCGCACCGGTCGGCGTCGATTGCGGTCGAGATCCGTGCTAGTCTGCGATGCAGTTCGCGGACGCATCGCCGTTCGCTCCCCGGAGGTCTTCGGGATGCAGCTTCCATCGGATCTCACGCCGACATCGCCTCGACGCCGTGTGCTCGTCATCGAGGATCACGCTGACTCCCGCGACATGTTGCGGATGTTGCTCGAGCTCGAGGGCCACGAGATCCTGGAGGCCGCCGGCGGCGCCGAGGCGGTCAAGATCATCCTGGACGAGCCGGTGGACGTCGCCCTGATCGATCTCAGCCTGCCCGACCTCGACGGCCTGCAGATCGCCCGCCACACGCGGCTCCTGGCCCTCTCGCCCCGGCCGTTCCTCGTCGCGGTCACGGGCTGGGTACGAGATGAGGACCGCGAGCGGACCCGCGAGGCCGGCTTCGACGCGCACCTATCCAAGCCCGTGACCCCCGAAGCACTGGCGGACATCTTTCGCGCGCTGGGCTAGCAGCTCACCGCTCCGACCGGGGCGACTCCCGCCGCAGCCCCATCCCCACACTCCGCGTACCATGAGCGACGGCCAACCCTCCGTCTCGACGGCGTGGTGGGGTGAGGACCGACCCGCCGGGTCGTGGTAATGGCCGTCGCGATCGGAATCGGCTTCAGCGGCGACTGGCGGCGCGACCGCCTCGATTCGCTGATGCGGCGCTGACGGCGCCGGGCAACGGCAACGGGATGAACCGATCGAGACAGCAACCGATCGAAAAAGGAGCCTCCGTCGTGGACCCAGAACTGGGTATCGAGTGCCACACGTTCACCATCGTCGGCCACTGCGCCCGCACCGGCCTCCTCGGCATGGCGCTGGCGTCGAGCCCGCTCGCCGTAGCGGAGGCAGCATGACCGTCCCCGGCGCCTGGGAGCTCGGGATCGAGCTCTCCACGTTCTCCGTCATCGGGCGGTGCGAGCGCACCGGTATGTTCGGGATCGCCATCGCGACGAGCGAGATGGCCGTCGGCTCCCGCTGCATCCACGTGGCTCCCGGGGTGGGAGCGGTCATCAGCCAGGCCAGCACCAACCCCCGGCTCGGGTTCCTCGGGCTCAACCTCCTGCGCGCCGGCTGGTCGGCGCCGCGGGTCGTGGACGAGCTGGCCGCCAACGACCAGTGGGTCGAGCGGCGGCAGCTCGGCTGCGTGGACATCCGCGGCCTCTCCGCCGGGCGCACGGGATCGGGCAACCGGCCATGGGCTGGCCATCGGGTCGACCGCAACGTGGTGGCAGCGGCGAACGCCGTGGTCGGCGAAGACGTGGCGGAGGCCATGTACGAGACCTTCCTCCGGAGCCCGGAACGGCCGCTCTGGGAGCGACTGCTCGAGGCCCTTCAGGCCGGCAAGCGCGCCGGGGGTGAGCCCAATGGCGAGAAGTCCGGCGGCCTCTACGTGGTCGACCGCGAGCCCTACCCGATGGTCGACCTGCGCGTGGATCTTCACCCCGATCCCGTGGCAGAGCTGTCGCGGCTGGCCGACGAGTACTTTCCCCTGGTCGCCTACTACAACCTGCGCCCCGCGGACCCGAACCTGCCCCGGGCGCCGGAGTGGCTGGCCGAGCAGCGGAGCCGGGCGAGCGCGAGCGGCGAGCCCGGAGCGCGCTAGAGGATGCCCACGTGGGACAGGGCCACGAGTGCGGTGAGCAGCACGGCGATCGCGCGCATGGCGGGCGCCGTCAGGACGCGCAGAAGTCGGCGAAGTACTCGTCGGTCGCGACGTGCCGCCCGGTCAGGCCCAGCCGGAACGCCTCGGCCGTGAACATGTCGATCTGGGCGCGGTTCCGCTCCAGGCCATCCCGGTGGAAGTCGTCGCCCATGACGGCCGTGGTGTCTTCCAGCTCTGCCTCCATCCACGGCGTGACGTACGGAAACGCCCGCTGGGCGGCGGCGAAGGTGGCATTGGCCACGACGAATGCCTGGGTGAGGCTGCGGGCGATCCACCGGTTGGCCTCCCACGTCTCGCGGCGGAGGACGACCAGGTGCTGGGGCGGGAACGCGCCGGTCCGGCGAAAATAGTCCTGCTCGATGCCGCGGAAGTCCGGGAACAGACGGACGATCGGCCCGTCGACCGGATGGTAGGCCTCCGGCCGGGGCGGACTGTAGATGGCCTCCAGCTCGCCGTCGAGCAACATCGCCGCCAGCGACCGACCGGCGGGCGGAGCGTTCACTCCGTCCGGGAGCGTGTGGTCCATCTTCGCCGACCAGGGAGTGTCGATGTCTCCGATCCACCACTGGATGGCGGCGGGATCCACGCCCACGAAGCGCAGGAAGTGGCGGTACCAGATGGAGCCGCTCGCGCTGTAGCTGTACATGCCGATGCGGCGGCCGGCCAGGTCCTCGGCCCGCCGGATGGGGCCGTCCCGGCGGACGTACAGGTCGCGGGCCGTGAAGTTGCGCAGGGGGAACACGGGCAGCCCGACGTAGCGGCGGTCGCCACTGGCAATCCGGTAGAGATACTGGGCCATCGACCACTCGCCGCCCTGGACCTCCGGGTCCTGGACGGCGCGGCGCATCATCTCGGCGCGATCCGACCACGAGCCCCGGCGACCCAGGATCATGGTCAGCCCGATGCCCTCGGGCTGCACCGCTCCCGTGGCCAGCGGCATGATGCGGGCGTAGTCCGCGCAGGTCAGGGCAATCTGGATGTCCCCCATCGCTGATCTCCTCGGGCCGGGCGACGCCCGGCCCGACCGGGCGCGCGCCTCATCGTGGAAGGGTCGTGCCGGTTGCGCTCCGGGCCCGCGCGGGTTGACGTATACCGCAGCGGCCCAATACCCCCGCCGGACAGCGGCGCCGCGACCGGGCCCGTCCTCTGCGGCGATGCTGGCTGGGCCAGGGCTCGCCATGTCCGGGCCTGATCGGTCGAGCGCGCGCTCACGTCGGAACGCGTTCGCCACTTTATCATGCTATGAGGTACTGGCAGCGCCGGAGCACGGGCATCCAGCGCATCTCGAGAGCGGGAGGAATCAGATGGGTCGCGTCCAGGGTCACGTCGCGGTGGTGACAGGAGCAGCCAACGGCATCGGCCGCGCCATCGCGCAGCGCCTGGCCGAGGAGGGGGCGAAGCTCGTCCTCGGCGACATCGACGGCGCCGGGCTCACGCGCGTGGCCGACGCCATCGTCGGCGCCGGCGGCGAGGCCGTCACCGCCGTCGGCGACGTCACCGAGGAGGGTCCGGCGGCGGCCCTCATCGCCGCCGCCGTCGAGCGCTTCGGCCGCCTCGACATCCTCGTGAACAACGTCGGGGGCAGCCGGAACGCCAGGATCTGGGAGATGAAGGTGGAGGACTGGGATTTCGTCCTCCGCCTGAACCTGCGCGGCACCTTCCTCTGCACCCGCGCCGCCGCGCCCCACATGATGAAGCAGAAGAGCGGCCGCATCGTCTGCATCTCCTCGGGCGCCCGGGAGGGCACGCCCTGGACCGCCTACTACCAGGGTGGCTCCGCGTACTCCGCGGCCAAGGCCGGCATCCACGGCTTCATCCGCGACGTCGCCCTCGAGCTGGCCGAGCACGGCATCAACGTGAACGCGGTGGCCCCGGGTCCCATCGACACCGAGGGGGCGGGGGTACACCTCAGAAAGCTGAACGAGACGGTCGAGTACAGCCCGAACCACATGACGCCGATGCGCCGGCTCGGGTTGCCCGGGGAGATCGCCAGCGCCGTGCTGTTCCTCGCCTCGCCGGAGGCGAGCTATATCACCGGCCACACCCTCCCCGCCACCGGCGGCAGATAAGGACCCATCTGCTTCGTTGGCGCCCTCGACCGCGGGCTCGACGTACGATGAGTACGCCTTCGCCCGCGGCCTTCGGGCGCCGCCTCGCAGCTGGACCCTTCTCTGCCGCCGGGTGCGCTGCGGCGGGTGCTGGATCCAGCCAACAACGACTGAGAGGGAGGGGAGCATGAAGAAGGTGGAGCTGATGACGCGGGTGCACGAGGCGATCGACCGGCGGGCGGGCGAGATCATCGCGCTGGGGGAGAAGATCCGGCAGACGCCCGAGCTCGGGTTCAAGGAGGTCCGGACGGCCCGGCTGGTGGAGGAGACGATGCGCGGCGCGGGCCTTCAGCCGCGGACCGGACTTGCCATCACCGGGGTCCGGGCCGACGGGGTGGGGCGCGCGGGCGCCGGGCCCACCTTCGCGCTGCTCGGCGAGCTCGACGGGCTGGTCGTGGTCGGCCATCCGAACGCCGATCCCGAGACGGGGGCGGCCCATGCCTGCGGCCACAACGCCCAGGTGGCGGGAATGCTCGGGGCGGTCATGGGGCTCGTGGACGCCGGGGCCTTCGACCACCTCGCCGGCCGCGTCGCCTTCATCGCCGTGCCCGCCGAGGAGTACGGCGACGTGGAGTGGCGGGTGTCGCAGCGCAACCAGGGCAAGCTCGAGTTCCTGGGGGGCAAGCCGGAGATGCTGCGCCTCGGCCATCTCGACGACGTCGACATGGCCATGATGATCCACGCCACGTCGCGGACGGAGGAGGGGAAAACGGCCATCCCCGTCTCCAACAACGGATGCATCGTCAAGACCATCCGCTACGTCGGGCGGGCCGCCCATGCCGGGGGCATGCCGCACCGGGGCATCAACGCGCTTTACGCGGCCCAGATCGGGCTCATGGCCATCAACGCCGTGCGGGAGACCTTCCGCGACGAGGACACCATCCGCGTGCACCCGATCATCACCCACGGCGGCTCGCAGGTGAACGTCATCCCCGCCGAGGTGCGGCTGGAGACGTACGTGCGCGGCAAGAGCCTCGAGGCCATCGCCGACGCCAACGTCAAGGTGGACCGCGCCCTGCGCGCGGGCGCCCTGGCCCTCGGCGCCACAGTGGAGATCGAGACCCTGCCGGGCTACATGCCCATGCGCTGCGATCCGACGCTGGCCGAGCGCTACCGCGCCATCGCCGCCGATCTGGTGGGGGCGGACAACATCGGCACCATCGGCCACCGCACCGGTTCCACCGACATGGGCGACCTGTCCCAGGTGATGCCCATCCTGCACCCCTACATCGGCGGGGCGAGCGGCACCTCGCACGGCGCCGACTTCGCCATCGCCGACCCCACGCTGATCTACGTGACCAATGCCAAATTCCTGGCGTCGATGGCGGTCGACCTCCTCGCCGAGGGGGCGGCGGGCGCCCGCGAGGTGCTGGCGCGGGCCAAGCCACCGATGACGCGCGAAGGGTACCTCGAGTTCCAGCGGAAGACAGGCCGGCGCGAGACGTACCAGGCCGATCCGCCGGCGGCATGATGCCGCCGGCTGGACATCTGGAAGCCCGGCCCCCCGAGCCGGCGATCAAAGACACAATCGAGCCGACGAGTTCATCGCTGAGGGCCGATGACTCCCCGCGCGGCTCGACCCGGAACGGGGCGCTCGTGTTCCGCCCTCGAGATGTGCCGACAGAGCGCCGGGCGGGGCGGGGAGTCGAAAGAACCTTCGCCTCGGGGCGCTAGGCGCCAGGGGCGGCGCGGGCGGCCCTCCACAGGCGCTCCGCCTCGGCGAACCCGGGGCCGCGGTCGATGAGCGGGAGGGCGCCGGCGCGCCGCCGCCGCGCCTCGTCGGTGGCCGTCTTGTCCACGTCGAGCGTCTCGAGGGCAAGGGCGACTCCGTAGTCCTCGAGCGCACCGCGCGCGCTCACGATGCCCCGCGCCACGTCCTGGCGCACGCGCTCGGGGTCGCGGGTGAGCGGATCGCCCCAGCCCCCGCCCCCGCAGGTCTCGAACCGGAGCAGATCGCCGCGCTGGAGGGCGAAGCCGTCGCCGAGCGCCGGCAGTTCCCGCTCCCCGGGCGTCTCGGGGTTCAGCACGATGCGCCCCGTGCGCCCGGCGTGCCCGCCGGCCACGCCGTACGGAGCGACCAGGGTGTTCTCCATGCGCGTGGCCAGCTCCGCCCGGTCGCAGAGAACACGCACGTCCCGGATCACGCCAGCGCCCCCGCGGTGGAACCCGGGTCCGCACGAGTCGGGGCGCGCCGTGTAGCGCTCCACGCGCAAGGGGAAGTCGCGCTCGACGTACTCGACGGGGTAGTTCTCCTGGGCGATGTAGTAGATGACGTCCACGCCGTCGCCGAAGGGCCGGGCGCCGAGTCCCACCCCCAGGCCCTCGATGCACAGAATGGGCCGCTGGCGCGGCTTGTCCCAGGCCCGGAAGTAGTAGAGGACGTAGACGGGCGAGCCGGCCGGGACCTTCCCGCCATTCGCCTGGGCGAGAGCGCCGAAGATGCAGGACATCACGCGGAAGCGCGTGTTGGCGCGCATGCCGAGGGGCGCCGGGAACCGCGGCTTGAGCAGGCTGCCCTCGCGCGCGATCCACTCGTCGAGGTTGTGCAGGAGCCCCTCGTTGGCCTCGAGCTCGGGATCGAGCGACTGGAGATAGCGGCCGAAGGCGATGCGGATGAGCCCGGCGTTGCTGGTGTAGTTGATCGGCCCGCGAGCCTGATCGTCCGAGCGGGACCCGTCGAGCCGCACGTGGTCCCCGGCGCGTCCCAGCGTCAGCTCGACGCGGTAGGGGCGGACGTCGGCGCCGCCGTCGCTGTCGAGGAAGTCGTGAAACGTCCACTCCCCCTCCGGCACCAGGCCCAGGAACAGCTCGCGGGCACGGCGGGCCGTCTGCTCGATGATCCGGTCGAAGGACACCAGCACCGCCGGAGCGCCGTAGCGGGTGAACAGCTCCATCAGACGGCCCTCGGCAAGCCGGCACGACGCCATCATGGCCCGGGTGTCGCCCTCGACGAGGTCGGGCAGCCGCGAGTTGCGCAGGAAGATCCGGTAGGCCTCCTCGTTGAGCTGTCCCTCGCGGACAATGCGGACGGGCGGAACCAGCACGCCCTCGTGGTAGATCTCGGTGGCGTGGGGCGAGATGCTCCCGGCCCGGAGCCCCCCGATGTCCTGGTAGTGCCCGAAGGTGACGGCGAAGGCGACCGGCTGCCCCTCGTGGAACACGGGCACCGCGAAGACCATGTCCTGGTGGTGCTGGACGGCGCCGTCCGAGATGTACGGATCGTTGAACCAGTACACGTCGCCCGGGCGCATCGTGTCGAGCGGGTAGGCGCGCAGCACCACCTCGACCATGCCCGGCCCGCTGCCGGAGATGTGGGCGGCCACGATCCGGCCCCGCGTGTCAAACAGGCCGACGAAGTAGTCCTTCTTCTCCTTGATGAACGGCGACATCGCGCAGCGCTCCATCAGGAGCTCCATGTCGCGAATGGTGGAGGAGAGGCTGCCCCGGATGATCTCGAGGGTGACGGGATCGACGGCCGCGGGACTGGCGGACAGGGGGGCGTCAGACATGAGCGCGCTCCAGGAAGATGTTGTAGGCGCGGTCCACGCGGGCCCGGAAGCCGGGCGTCACCAGGCAGGTGGTGTCGTCCTGGTCCACGATGGCCGGGCCGGCGAAGGCCATCCCCGGCGCCAGCTGGCTCCGCGCGTGGACGGGAACGGTGGTGAGCCCGGCGCCGCGGAAGTACACGGGGCGCTCGCCCGTCACCGCGCCCCGCGCGTCGGCCCCGCCCGGCTGGGCGGCGGGGACGGTTCGCCGGGGCAGCAGGCCGATGGCGGTGGCGCGGAGATTGACCAGCTCCACCCGGGCCCGGGGCATGTCGTAGGTGTAGAGCCGCCGGTGCTCGGCGTGAAAGGTCGCGACCAGGTCGCGGAGACCCGCCTCCGTCAGCGGCCCCTCCCCCAGCGCGCACGTCAGCTCGAAGCTCTGGTGCTCGTACCGGAGGTCGGCGCTGCGCTCGAAGCGCTGGCGCTCGCGCGGGACCTGCTCGCCGTCGAGCCATGTCCGGGCCTGGGCCTCGAGCGCGGACCACATCCCCTCCAGGGTGGGCACGTCGGCCGCCGTCGCCTCGCGCTGGGCGAGCCCGACGGTGCGCACGAAGGTGGAGCGCATGTCGGTGTCGAGCAGGCCCCACGTCGACAGCACGCCGGGATACGGCGGCACGATCACCGCAGGCATGTCGAGGAGCTCGGCGAGCCGGCAGCCGTGCAGGGGACCGGCGCCGCCGAAGGCGATGAGGGCGAACCGGCGGGGGTCGTGGCCGCGCCCCACCGACACCGTGCGGATGGCGCGCGCCATCGCATTGTCGACGATCTCGAGGATGCCGGCGGCGGCCTCCTCCACGCCGAGGCCGAGCGGGCGGCCCACCCGCCTGGCGATGGCCTGGCGGGCCGCCGCCACGTCGAGCGGCAGCTCGCCCCCGAGGAGCGCAGGCGGGATCCGGCCGAGCACAAGGTGGGCGTCAGTCACCGTCGGCTCGGCGCCGCCGCGGCCATAGCAGACCGGGCCCGGCTCGGCCCCCGCGCTGCGCGG
This sequence comes from Binatia bacterium, assembly GCA_035544455.1. Lineage (GTDB taxonomy): Bacteria > Methylomirabilota > Methylomirabilia > Rokubacteriales > CSP1-6 > DATKEI01. The sequence continues at coordinate 8,411 of DATKEI010000245.1, forward strand.
CCCGACCGTCAGGCGCCCGGCCGCGCTCACCGACGCGATGCTGCCGCCGCCGGCGCCGATGGTGTGGATGTCGAGGATCGGCAGCTTGAGCGGGAGCTCGCCGATCACGCCGTCCTTGGTAACCTCGGGGCGGCCGTTCCGGACGAGGCAGATGTCCGCGCTGGTGCCCCCGACGTCGATCGAGATGACGTCCGCGCGTCCGGAGGCCCGCGCCACGCTCACCGCGCCGATGACGCCGGCGGCGGGGCCGGAGAGGACGGTCTGCACGGGCTGGCGCACGCACGTGGCGGCGCTGGTGACCCCGCCGTCCGACTTCATGATCAGGAGCGGCGCCTTCACCCCCTCGGTGTCGAGAGCGCCTCGCAGGACACCCACGTAGCGGCTCACCGGTGGCATCACGCTCGCGTTGAGCGCGGTGGCCATGCTGCGCTCGAACTCGCGGAACTGCGGCAGCACCTCGGACGACAGCGAGACCAGCACGCCCGGATGCTCCTCGGCCAGGATCGCCTGCATGCGCTGCTCGTGGGCGGGGTTCGCATAGGCGTGCAGGAAGACCACGGCCACCGCGGGCACCCCGAGCTGGGCGACCTGTCGGGCCACCGCCCGGGCCTCGCCCTCGTCGAGCGGTGCGAGGACGGCCCCGCCGGCATCGAGGCGCTCGCGCACCTCGAAGATGTGGTCGGGGGTGATCGGCCGTGCCGGCTTGCTCCAGCCGTAGAGGTTCCCGTGCCGCGGGATGTCGTGCCGCCCGATCTCGAGCACGTACTTGAACCCGGCGGTGGTGACGAGCGCCGTCGGGGGCGTCTTGCCCTCGAGGATGGCATTGGTCGCGGTGGTCGTCCCGTGGAACACACGGAGAATGTCGCCCGGCTCGCGGCCGGCGAGCCCGAGAACCTTGCGGATGGCGGTCATGAAGCCCCCGGAGAGGTCTCCGGGGGTCGATGGCGTCTTGGCGACCCACGTCGTGCCGGTGGCGGCGTCGGCGAAGGTGATGTCGGTGAAGGTGCCCCCCACGTCGATGGCAACCGTTCCGGGCTGGCTCATATGTGCGGCATTGTATGGCCTTCCGCGTCCTCCGGGAAGGACCCGGGCCGCGCCCGCGAACTCGGCACACGGGTCCGGCACGCGGCGGGGCGTGGCCGGCCGCCGATCCGGCGGCCACCCGGCGGAAACGGGATTGCCCAGGGCCGGCCCCGTCGTGTACTGATGGGGATCATGACAGGACTGCCCATGCGACCGAATCGGCTCCGCGAGTGCCTGCGCGCCGGGGCGCCCAGCCTCGGCACCCACCTGGCCATCTCCTGGCCCTCCATCGTCGAGCTCGTCGGCCACTCCCGGATGTTCGACTACGTGGAGTTCGTGGCCGAGTACGCGCCCTACGACCTGTACGCCCTCGAGAACCTGGGCCGGGCCATCGATCTGTTCCCCCACATGAGCGGGATGGTCAAGATCGAGCAGCAGCCGCGCACCTACCTCACCGTGCGCGCGATCGGATCGGGGATCCAGAACCTCCTGTTCGCCGACGTGCGCACGGTGGAGGACGCCCGGGAATGCGTGCGCGCCACCCGCGCCGAGTCCCCGGCCACGGGCGGGATCCACGGCGTCGGGATGCGCCGCGACGTCGGGTTCGTCCTCGACATCGGGACGCCGGGCTTCGTCCAGGCCCTCGAGGATGCCGTGGTCGCCCTGATGATCGAGAAGAAGCCGGCGGTCGAGGATCTCGACGCCATCCTGTCCGTCCCCGGCATCGACATGGTCCAGTTCGGGCCCGCCGACTACGCCATGAGCATCGGCCTCGCGGGCCAGTGGACGCACCCCGCCGTCCAGGAGGCGGAGGCACTGACGATCCGCACGGCTCTGGCCCGGGGCATCGCCCCGCGCGCCGAGATCAGCCACCCCGACCAGGCGCGGCGTTACCTGGACATGGGCGTCCAGCACTTCTGCATCGGCTGGGACGTCGCCATCCTGTTCGAGTGGTTCAAGGACAGCGGGCGCGCGATGCGCGACGTTCTCGCGGGAGCCGCCGGCAACGCGGGTTCCGCCGGCGCCCCCGCGAACACGGCCTACCCGCGTCCCGGCGCCTGACGCCGCGTCCGCCCTCGCCGCGACGACGGATCGGCGGCGCGCCGGGCGGCGCCCGCAGCGAGCTTGACGTCAGGGCGAGATGCGCGCGGCGCACCCCGCCGCGCGCATCTCGCCGGCCTCGCCCGCCGCCGCCCGCGCACTCCGGTGACGGGCAAGCACCGCCTCCATGTCGGGCGGCAGGGGCGCGCGGTACTCGACGTCGCCGCCGGTGTCGGGGTGGTGGAAACCCAGCACGCCGGCGTGGAGCATGGGGCGGTCGATCGACGCGTCCGCCGCCGCTCCCCCGTACGTCTCGTCGCCGAGCACGGGATGGCCGAGCGAGGCGAGGTGCACGCGGATCTGGTGCATGCGCCCGGTGTGCGGGCGCGCCTCGACGAGGGTGCCGGCGAAGCCCAGCCGCTCCACCACCCGGAAATCCGTCACCGCCCTCCGCCCGCCGGCGGGGGCGCCGGCCACGCGCCGCCGATCGCGCGGGTCGCGGGAAAGGGCCAGGTCGACTCGCCCGCTCCCGCGCAGCACCCCGGCCACGATGGCCAGGTAGACGCGGTGGACGGAGTGGGCCCGGAACTGCCGCGCCAGCTCGCGATGGGCCGCGGCGGTGCGAGCCACCACCAGCACGCCGCTGGTCCCCCGGTCCAGGCGGTGCACGAGCCCCGGCCGCGCCGGCTCGCCGCCGGCGCGGGCGCCGGCGGCCACACGCGCGCCCGGATCCAGGTGGTGCAGGAGCGCGTTCAGGAGCGTGCCGCTCCAGTGGCCGGGCGCCGGGTGCATCACCAGGCCCGGCGGCTTGTCGACGACGAGGAGCGCGGCGTCCTCGTGGAGCACGGCGAGCGGGATCGGCTCGGGCTCGACCGGCGCCGGCTCGCGCACCGCGACGTGGCACGCGATGACGTCGCCCGGCCGGATGCGCTGGGCGGGCGTGGCCCGGCGGTCATTGACCGTGACCAGCCCGCCCTCGATCCAGCGCCGCGCCATCGCGCGCGACACGCGAGCGCTCTGCGCGCGCACGAAGACGTCGAGCCGCCGCGGGGACTGCCCGGCCGGGACCTCCGTCAGCCGCCGCAGGTCGCCGGCCTCCTGCCCGCGCAGCCAGAGCGGGCGGGGCTCCCCGCGCCCGGGCCGCGCGAACACGCCGCCGCAGCGCGGCGCCGGGGGCCCTGCCCCCGCTCAGGGCATCGCCGGAGCACGCGGGTTCGCGGCCGCCGCCGCGCGGGATTGCTGAATCTGGTGGAGGATCTGCTCGGCGGTGGCGATGCACTCGCCCGTGGCGTCGGGACGCGGGCACGGCGCGAGCCGCGACCGACCCGACGCGGCGCGAGCGGCCGGACCAGCGGTCGGCATGGTCATCCCGGCGCGGTCGCGGGCAGCGCGAAAGCGAGCGGCCGTCTCCCGCACGCGCGCGCGTGCGCGGGCCACGCCGTATTCGGCCTCCCAGCGCGCCCGCTCTCGATGCGCGCGCTCGGCATCGCGGCAGGCGCGCGCTCGGCCCCCCGGATCACCGGGCGCCCACGCACCGGATGCGCCGCCGTCTCCCGTCACGCCCGCGCCGGCCGCCGTGGCCAGGCACTCGCGCGCTGCAAAGCCCGAGACCGACGGGGGAGCGGCGCCCAGCAGCAGGACGGCGCTCAGGCCGGCCGCCCGGAGGACGAGGGCGACCGTGCCCTGAGTCACCGCTCCGGGGACCCCGCCGTTCCCGGCGGCTCCGGGATGATGGCGAATCCGCGGCTGCGCAGCGCCTCCTCGACGCTCAGGCGCCGCCGCTCCTCCGGCGAGACCGGCGGGCTGGCCGGCCGGGCTGGCGGGGCCGGGGCCGGCCGCTCCCCGGGGGCGATCGCGCCGTCGAGGCGTCGATCGAGGACGACCCGGACGGGGTGCCCCTCGAACCTCTCGCGCAGGTACTCGTAGAGCGCGACGTTCCGCCGGGCTACCACGAAGAGCCGCCCCATCTCGCGCAGCTCGGCGCTCACCTGCTCGAGCCAGAGGTGCATCGACATCTCGCGGCAAAGGGCGAGCGCTTGGCCCAGGTGGTCCTCGGCGCTTGCGCGCCGCCCGGCCTGGCGGTGAAGGCGCCCCAGCCCGAGGTGGATCCGCGCCACGAGGGGCCGCATCCCCAGCTCCTCGGCCAGGGCAAGGGCGAGCGAGTAGTGCACCTCGGCCGTCTCGGCCTCCTCGACCCCGGCGCGCGCGGCGATCTCGGCGAGCAAGCGCAGGGCGCGCGCCTGGTGCCCCTGTTCCTTGTGCAGGAGCGCGAGGTCGAGGGCATGCTGCGCGAGCGCGCGTGCCTGGTCCAGCTGCCCGAAGGCCAGCACCCCCTCGCCGAGGTGGATCGTCCACAGCGCGCCGTACGCCTTGACGCCCATCTTCTCGCTCAGGCTCACGCCGTCCTCGAGCAGGGGCAGCCCTTCGCCGATGCGCCCGAGGTAGACGAGCGTCAGGCCGAGCAGCGAGGACGCGATGGGTTGCCACACCAGGAGGCCCTTGTCGCGGCAGATCTCCAGGCTGTGCTCCAGCGGGGCCACTGCGCGGTCCGGCTGCCCGCCGCGGATTGCGACCAGGCCGGCCATCGAGCTCGCGATGGCCTGGCCGTACAGATTGCGCACGGTGGCCGCCGTTCGCTCCGCGCGCCGCGCATACTCTCCGGCCTCGTCGAGCTCGCCCAGCTCGGCGAGGGTGAAGGCCAGCCAGGCGCACGACGAGACGTAGGTCAAGGTGGAAGGCGTCGCCGCGCTCGCCGCGCCCGCGTCCTCCAGGCGCCTGATGTTCGCCTCGAGGAGATCGCGCGCGCGCGCGTACTGGCCCTGCGCGTGGTAGCTGTATCCCATGTAGCTCCGGGCCAGGGCCGACAGGGGGAGGTCGCCGACCGCCTCGCCGATGGCCAGGCAGCGCTCCCCGTACTCGATGACGAGATCCGGCTCGCCCTTGAGGTAGTGATAGTTCACCAGGTAGCTGTACACGCGGCCCAGCCGGGCCTCGTCGCCGATCTCCCGGGCGAGCCCAGCCGCTTCCTCCGAGACGGCCAGCACGTCCCGCAGCCGCCCGAGCTGGAGCAACGCGGGCCGCATGTCGATGCGCAGGTCGACGCCCTGCTCGGCGGCCTGGCGCCCCGCCGGCACGCGGGCCAGCGCCTGCAGGCCCTGCTCGAAGAAGGCCAGGGCCTCGGTGTTGGCAGCGCGCGCCGCCGCCTTGGCGCCGGCCATCCGCTGATACTCCACGGCCTTGTCCCACACCTCGCCGCACATCGCGTGCTGGGCGAGAGCCTCGACGTGGTCGTTGCGGCCCTCGGGATGGAGATCCTCCATGGCGGACAGGATCGTGCCGTGCAGGCCCCGCCGTCGCTCCTGCAGGAGGCTGCCGTAGGCCACCTGGTGGGTCAGCGCGTGCTTGAACGTGTACTCGGGCTCCGGGAAGATCTGCGTCTCGTACACGAACTCGGCGGCCTGCAGGCGCTCGAGCGCCCCGCGCAGCTCCTCGTCGTGTCCGTCGCCCACCGCGCGCACGAGGGCGAACGGCACGTGCTTGCCGATCACCGACGCCGCCTGCAGGAGCCGCTTGTCCTCGACGGGCAGCCGGTCGATGCGCGCGGCCAGCACCGCCTGCACGGTGGCGGGCACCTTGATGCTGGTCGGGGGCCGGTCCAGGCGATACGCCCCGCGCTCCCCCACGAGCACGCCGGTCTCGACGAGGCTGCGCACGGACTCCTCGAGAAAGAAGGGGTTGCTCTCGGTGCGCTCGATGAGCAACGCCTTGAGGGGGGCCAGGCTCGGGTCGGCGCCGAGCAGGGCCTGGAGGAGGGCGTCCATGCTCTCGGCGGGCAGCGGGTCCAGGCGCACCTGCGTGTAGTAGGACCGGTTGGCCCAGGCGTGCTCGTAGTCCGGCCGGTAGTTGACGAGCACCAGCATGCGCGCGGTGGGCAGGCTCTCGAGCAGCCCCTCGAGCAGACTCTCCGTCTCGGCGTCCACCCAGTGCAGGTTCTCGAACACCACGACCACGGGCTGGACGTGGCTCTCGCGGATCAGGAGGCGCTTGACCACCTCCAGCGTCCGCTGCCGGCGATGGGGCGGGTCGAGAAGCGCCGCCTCGGCGTCCTCCTCGGTGAGGCCGAGCAGCTCGAGGATGGTCGGCGCGCTCGGGGCGAGGGCGCGGTCGAGCTTGACGAGCTTGGCCCTCACCTTCTCGCGGATGCGGTCCGGGTCGTCGCGCTCGTCGACCTGGAAGTACCGCTTGAGCAGGGTGATCATCGGCAGGTACGGCGTGGCCCGCCCGTACGAGACGGAGTCGCCCTCCAGCACGATGGCGCCCTGCACGAGCGCCGACCGCGTGAATTCCCAGAAGAGCCGGGACTTGCCCATCCCCACGCCTCCGACCACCGCCACCAGCTGGCCGCGGCCGGCCTGCGCCCGGCGGAGGGCGTCCGAGAGCTGCTCGAGCTCGACCTGCCGGCCCACGAAGGGGCTCAGCCCCCGAGTGGCCGCCACCTGGAGGCGGGAGCGGATCTGGCCCACCCCCGCCAGCTCGTGAACGAGGACGGGCTCGGGCATCCCCTTCACCGGCACCGGGCCCACCGGCCGCGCCTCCACGTAGCCCTCGACCAGCCGCAGCGTGTGGTCGGTCATCAGCGCGGTGCCGGGCCGGGCCACCTGCTCCATGCGGCCGGCGAGGTGGGTGGTCTGCCCGACCGCCGAGTAGTCCATGCGAAGGTCGCTGCCCACGGTGCGGACGACGACCTCGCCGGAGTTGATGCCGATCCGGATCATGACGTCGAGCCCCTGCGTGCGGCGGAGCTCGTCGCCGTACTCGCGCACGCGCTCGATCATGCGCAGGGCCGCGTAGCAGGCGCGCACCGCGTGATCCTCGTGGGCGACGGGCGCGCCGAACAGGGCCATGATGCCGTCGCCCATCACCTGGTTCACCGTGCCCTCGTAGTGGTGGACGGCCTCCATGAGTCGCTCGAGCACACCGTCGAGGAGCGTGCGCGCCTCCTCCGGATCGCGGTCGGCGAGGAGCTCCATGGAACTCTTGAGGTCGGCGAACAGGACGGTGACGTGCTTGCGCTCGCCCTCGAGGGCGGAGCGAGAGGTCAGGATCTTCTCGGCGAGATGGCTCGGCGTGTAGACGCTCGGCGAGGCGAACCGGTCGGCGGGGCGGGGGCCGAGCGGCGAGCCGCACGACGAGCAGAAGCGGCTCTCGGGGGCCGCGGGAGTGCTGCAGGCCGGGCACACCGTCGCCAGCGGGGCGCCGCACGAGTCACAGAACCTGGCATTGTCGCGCGCTGGGGCCTGACAGCGGGGACACGTCACGCGGCACCTCCCGCCAGATCGAGCGCCTCCGGGGCGCTCGTGACGCTCAGACTAGCCCCCGGACGCGACACCGGTCAAGCGAGCGGCCGGACTCAGCCGCCGGGCAGCGCGCTCCGGAGCGACGGAAACCAGCGCGAGAGCACGGAGTCCGGAACGAGCATGGTCTCGTCGCGCACCGGTCCGGTGGAGACGAGGGCGATCTCCACGCCGATGAGCTCGGCGAGGCGGTCCAGGTACTGGCGCGCCTTCGTGGGCAGCTGGCGAACGTCGCGCAGCCCGTGGGTCGAGCTCCGCCACCCCGACACGTCCTCGTACACCGGCGCCGCCTCGTGCCAGATGCGGTCCTCCTCCGGGAAGTCGGTCAGCACCTCGCCCCGGTAGCGGTAGCCCACGCACACCCTGACGGTGTCGAAGGTGTCGAGCACATCGAGCTTGGTCACCGCCATGGCATCGAGCCCGTTGATGCGGACGGCATAGCGCAGGGCCACCGCATCCGCCCAGCCGCAGCGGCGCGGCCGGCCCGTCACCGCACCGAACTCGTTGCCCCGGGTCCCCAGCTCCCGCGCCACATCGCCGGAGACCTCGGTGGGGAAGGGCCCGCCGCCCACCCGCGTGCAGTACGCCTTGGAGATGCCGAGCGCGCCGTCGATCCGGGTGGGCGGCACGCCCGTCCCCGTGCACGCCCCACCCGCGGTGGTGCTCGACGAGGTGATGAACGGATAGGTCCCGTGGTCGATGTCGAGCATCGTGCCCTGGGCGCCCTCGAAGAGGACGGAGGCCCCGCTCTCCATCCACCGCGAGAGCTGGAGGGCGGTGTCGGTCACGTAGGGCGCGAGCCAGCCCGCGTAGCCGAGATAGGCGGCCAGGATGGTCTCCACCGTGAACGTCTGGGTGTCGTAGATCTCGCGCAGCAGCCGGTTCTTCTGGGCCACGTTCAGCTCGAGCTTCTCGCGGAACAGCCGCTCGTCCATCAGGTCGGCCATGCGGATGCCGACGCGGGCCGCCTTGTCGGCATAGGCCGGTCCCACTCCCTTGCCCGTGGTGCCGATGGCGCGGTCGCCCGCCAGGGCCTCGGAGGCGCGATCGAGGGCGGGATGGTACGGCATGATCAGGTGCGCGTTCTTGGAGATATAGAGGTTGCCGTCGAGGGAGACGCCGCGCTGGACGAGGTGCTCCATCTCCTCGATGAGCGCGGCCGGGTCCACCACCACGCCGCAGCCGATCACGCACCGCACCCCGGGGTTCAGGATGCCGCCCGGGACGGTCTGGAGCACGAACTTGTTCGGGCCGACGACCACGGTGTGCCCGGCATTGTTGCCGCCCTGGTAGCGCACGACCACGTCCACGTGCGGCGCGAGCAGGTCCACGACCTTGCCCTTGCCCTCGTCGCCCCACTGGGCGCCCACCACGACAATGTTAGGCATGACCGCCACTCCCGAAGGCGGAAAAGTGCCGGCCGGGATCGGCCAGAAGCTCCGCCGCCGCCACGTGCCACTCCGTGCCGCTCGCCAGATCCACGACGCGCACGTCGTCGGGATCGCCGCCCGCCCCGCCCGCCCCGGCCCCGATCACCAGGGCCCACCGCATCCGCTGGTCGCGCGCGTAGGCGAGCGAGTCATCGAGGCCGCGACTGATGATGTCGCGCGCCACCGCGGCCCCGAGGTCGCGGAACCGGCGGGCCAGGGCGAGGGCGCGGATCTTGTCCACGGTGAAGTCGATGATGAAGAAGGTCGCGCCCGGCGGCGCCGGGGCCACGCCCTGCGACTCCATGGCCAGCATGGCCCGTCCGATCTCGCAGGCAAAGCCGGTGGCCGGGCAATCGTATCCGAAGCGGCCGGTCATGTGGTCGTAGCGGCCCCCGCTCGCCAGCGACGCCCCGAGCCCCGACACGTAGGCCTCGAAGTGGACCCCCGAGTAGTAGTCGAAGCCGCGCACCTCGCCGAGGTCGAGGAGCACGGCGTCGGCGAGGCCGTAGGCGCGCAGCAGCCGGTACACCTCGGCCAGATTGGCGAGGGCCGCCTCCGCGCGGGCGTTCTTCACCAGGCGCTCGGCCCGATCCAGCACCTCGCCGCGGCCATAGAGGCTGGGCAGGGCCAGGATCAGCTCGCTCGCCGCCGCCGGCGCGCCCAGGGCGTCCACCAGCCGCTCCAGCGCCGTCACGTCCTTGCGGCCGAGCGTGGCGCGCAGCTCGCGCGAGGTCGCCGCGTCCGCCCCGAGGTCGTCGAGGATGCCGCGGATGAAGTCGGCCTGCCCCACGTCGAGCTGGAACCGGCCGAGGCCGAGGCTGTGCAGGCACTCGATGGCCATGGCGATCATCTCGGCGTCGCCCTCGGGATTGGGCAGTCCGACGAGCTCGACCCCGGCCTGGTAGAACTCGCGGTACCGGCCCACGTGCGGCTCGTCGTAGCGGAAGACGTTCGTCACGTAGGCCAGGCGCAGCGGCTTGGGCGCGTCGCGCAGGCGCGTGGCCACGATGCGGGCGATCTGCGGGGTGATGTCGGCGCGCAGGGCCAGCAGGCGCCCGCTCTCGCGGTCGACCAGCTTGAACATGCGCTCCTGCAGGTCCTGGTCCGTCCCCCGCGAGAGCACGTCGAAGTACTCGTAGCTCGGGGTGATGACCTCGCGGTAGCCCCAGCGGCGGAAGACCCCCAGCAGCCGCTCCTCGCACACGCGCTTCTGAGCGGCCTCGTCGGGCAGATAGATCTTGACGCCCTTGGGGAGCTGCGTGGGCTGGGGCCGAGGTTCCACGCTCGGGACTCGGCCGCGGACTAGCGGGCGATCGGGAGCCCGTCCAGATGGACGAGCGTGTTCATGCGGTGAAGGGCCGCCCAGTCGTCGCGAAACTCCAGCTCGCTCACGGAGGTGGCCGAGAGCGCGACGGACCACAGGCGGTCCAGGCCGAGGCCAAGGGCCTCCAGGATGAGGATGCGGCTCGGAACGCCGTGCCCCACCAGGACCACCGTCTGGCCGCGGTGGGCCGCCCGCAGCTCGGACAGCCCGGCCACGAGCCGCTCCCGCACGGCCCCCAGGGAATCTCCCCCGGGCACGGCCGCGCGGTGCGGCTCGGTTGTCCAGAGCCGGTATTCCTCGGGGTCGCGCGCCTCGATCTCGTGCGGGGTCAGACCCTCCCACTGGCCGAAGGACATGTCGGCGAACGCGGGATGGATCCGCACCTCCTGGCCGTGGCCCGCGGCGATCGCGCGGGCGGTCTCGATCGTCCGCGCGAGGGGGCTCGCATAGACCGCGTCGAGCGGTCGATCCGCCAGCAGCCGGCCCACGGCCTCCGCCTGGGCCCGCCCCTCCGGGGACAGGGCGATGTCGCGGGCCCCCTGGAGGCGCCGCTCCCGGGTCCATGGCGTGCTGGCGTGACGTACGAGGATCATCCTGAGGGGCATGGCCGACGGGCGATTTTACAGGAGCCGGTGGGAGGTCCGCCACCCACATCGCCACGGCCCGGTCGAGGGCCGCGGGCCCATCGGCGCGCGGCGCCCGCGGATGGCCCGGTCGCCGCCGTTACCCCCGTTCGGCGAACACCTTCTGGGCGGCGCGGACGGCGGCGCCGAAATCCACGGGCTGGCCGAGCTCGTGCAGGACCTGCTCGAGCGCGGCGAGGGCGGCCAGCACGTCGAAGTCGCCGACGTAGCCCATGTGCCCGAGCCGAAAGACCCGCCCCTTCATCTCCCCTTGCCCGCCGGCGATCGTGATGTTGTGGGACTCGGAATAGGTGGAGACGATGCGCTCGCTGTCCAGGCCCGCGGGCGCGACCACGGCGGTCAGCGCCGGGCTCGGTGCCGCCCGCGCGAACAGCTCCAGCCCGAGGGCCTCGACGCCGGCCCGCGTCGCCCGCGCCAGCCGCTCGTGCCGCCGGAGCGCCCCGGGCAGGCTCTCGCCGTCGAGCATGCGCAGCACCTCCCGGAGCCCGAGCATGATCGACACCGCCGGGGTGAAGTGGGCCTCGTTCCGGGCCAGGCATGCGCGCTCCGCGGCAAGGTCGAAGTAGTAGCGGGGAAGGCGGGAGGCGGCGACATGGCCCCACGCCTTCTCGGAGACCGCGCAGAAGGACAGGCCGGGCGGGAGCATGAGCCCTTTCTGCGAGCCCGCGACCACCACGTCCACACCCCACTCGTCCATGCGGAGGTCGGCGATGCCGAGGCTCGAGACGGCGTCGACGACGAGAATGGCCGGGGTCTCGCGCGTCACCGCGGCAATGCCCTTGACGTCGTGCAGAACGCCGGTGGAGGACTCGCTCTGCTGCATCAGCACGGCGCGGGCCCCGGGATGCCGCCGCAGGGCGTCGGCGATCCCCGGGGGCGGCACCGTCTGGCCGAAGGGGGCGGCGACGGGCACGACAGCCACACCGTAGGCGCGACAGATCTCCTCCCAGCGCTCGCCAAACTTGCCGGCGCGGAGCACGAGCACCGTGTCCCCGGCGGACAGGGTATTGGCCACCGCGGCCTCCATGGCGCCCGTCCCGGAGGACGCGAACGAGATGACGTCCTGGGCGGTCTGGAACAACCGCTTGAGACCCGCCCCGATCTCGATGAAGAGCGCCTCGTACGCCGGCGTCCGGTGATGGATCATCGGCTGGGCCATCGCCAGCAGGACCTCGGGGGGCACGGGCGTCGGTCCGGGCGCCATCAGGTAGTACTTCCTCATCGGGTGGCTCGCGTTCACGGGCACTCCTTTCGGTTCGAGGCGACCGCCTCACCCTACCAGACGGCCGCCATGCCGGGCAAACGCCCTGCGTCCCCGAGGCCCCCGTCGCTGTCTCCCCGCGGGCCAGCGCGGGCCGCGCGGGCGGGACCGAGGCGCCCGTGGCCGAAGCGCGGACTCGCGGTGCCCCTTGCTCGTCGCGGTCCGCGAGCTGTGCCGCGGGGTGCCCGGCCCGACCGCGTTGCTCCTGGTCGTGCGCCCGCGCGGCGCGCCGCCCGCTCAGGGCGCAAGCGGCTGATCGACCCCCAGGCCGAGGGCGAGACGGCCGGCGTACAGGTGCTGGGGCTGCCGCTGCAGCGGATGGTATCGCGCGGCCTGGACGTCGCGAAAGAGCCGTTCCAGGCCAAGGCTCCGGTAGAAGGCGCCGCCGCTCCCCAGCTCCATGGCCAGCTCGACCGCGCGCACCGCCGCGCGCCCGCACACGCCTCGGCCGATAGCGACCCGGTTGGTGGTCTCCGGGCCGGGCGCGGCCATGGTGGTCGCCGCGACCATGTCGGCGACGGCCATCCGCGCCGTGGCCAGCTCGGTCTCCATCTCACCCGCGGTCACCTGGACCAGGGGATCGTCGCGCCGCTTCTGCGCCTCGCGCAGCGCCAGCGCGCGCGCCGCCTCCGCCACGCCCAGGTACACGGAGTAGATCATCGGGAGGGCGATGGCGTAGATCAGGTGAAAGGGCGGGCTCCAGCGCCCCGCGGGACGGCGGATCGAGACGGCGCCCTCCGGCACGAACACGCGATCCAGCACGATGTCGTGCGAGCCCGTCCCGCGCATCCCCAGCGTGCGCCAGGTCTCCACGATCCGCACCCCCGGGCCCCGCATGGGCACGGAGAAGTGCAGGACGGTCGGGCCCGCCGCGGGGTCCGCGAGGACCGCCGTCGTCATGAGCACGTCGCCGGCCGGGCCGCCGCTGCCGAAGCGCTTGTGGCCGCTCACGCGGAAGCCCCCTTCCGCGGGCTCGGCCGTGCCCGACCCGGCGAGGAAGTCGCTGCCGCCGCTGGACACGACGGTCAGCTCCTCGGCGGCGAGGCGGCGCAGGAATGGCTCCCCCGCGGTGGCCCCGTCCCGCCAGCGCCGGACGACCATCGACACCGGGTGCATGTGCATGGCCAGGGCCAGCGCGGTCGAGCTGCACCCGTGGGCCAGGGCGCGGAGCAGGTCGCACAGCTCGGCATACGAGGCGTCGCCGCCGCCCAGCGCAGCGGGCACCGGCGCGGAAAACACGTGCCGCCGGCGCAGCTCGGCATAGTTCTCGGCGACGAAGGAATCGTCGGCGTCATGGGCGGCCGCCCGCGTGGCGAAGCCCGGCGCGAGCTCCCGCGCGAGCGCCACCCAGTCGGTTCGAGCCGCCGGAGCGGAGGCGATCGTGAGCGTGGTCATCGGCATATCCCCGGCGTCATGGGGACGTCCTGGGGGCGAGACACCTTCGCCCACGGGCCGAGCGCGAGCAGCGCAAGGGGGGCGGCGTCGGCGCCGCCTCGCTCGAAGCACGTTGCGCCGATGCACGGGATCTGGCGCGGGGCCGGCATCCGGACCGGCGAGAGCCCATCGGCGCGCGGCGAGGACGTCACGGCCGGCCTCACTCGGCGCCATCGCGCCGGGCGCGGTCCACGGCCAGCGCCGCCACGCGCCGGCCCATCTCGTAACCCGACTCGATGTCCGTGCGGAAGTGGATCCCGGCCCAGATCCGCGAGTCGCCAAACTCGCGCGCCCAGCGCTCGTACCGCCCCGCCTGCCGGGGGAACAGATGACCCAGCACCAGCATGGGGGCCATGCCGACCGCCGCCGCGTTCGACGGATACGTCGGGAAGTTCGGCGTCGGGAAGATGGTGGTGATCGTCGGGTCGAAGTGGCTCGGCCGCGCCGTCCAGTAGTGGAACTTGGAGTCCTGCGACGCCACGAACGCCTCGTAGGTGGCCACGTGCACCAGCGCGTAGGCGCGCGCCGCGCGCGGCGCGCTGGCGTCCAGCCCCGCCTCGTTGAGGCGGACGCCGAGCTCCCGGCTGATTGGCTGCCACCCCTGCGCGAGCGCGGGGCGGACATCGCGCTGCTGGCCGAGCACTTCCTGGCCCGCGCATGCCGCGACCACGGCGTGCCGCCGAAACGGCTGGACCAGGCGGCGCGCGCAGCGCTGCTCGCGTATCCCTGGCCCGGCAACGTGCGCGAACTGGCCAATGTCCTGGAGCGCGTGGCGCTGCTCGGCGAGGAGTCGACGGTGACGGCGGAGATGCTCGGGCTCGCCGCGCCAGCAGCGCCGGCGCCGATCCCGCCCCGGGCCGAGGGTCGCGCACACCTGCGGGATCGCGTGGCGGGCCTGGAGCGAGAGGAGATCGCGGGCGCGCTTCGCGAGGCCCGCGGCAACATCACCCACGCGGCGGCTCGCCTCGGCATCCCGCCGAACACGCTGCGCTATCGCCTCCGCAAGCACGGGCTCTCGCCGGTGGCGGAGCGCCCGGCGACGCGGCCGCGCCGGATTCGAAGCATCGCGGCCGCCATGGCGCCTCTCGCCTCCGGCGCGATCCGCTGGGAGACACGCCACGTCGCCGTGCTTCAGGCGCGCCTGATCGCGGTCGCGGAGGACGGCTCGACGGGCCCGCCCGAGGCGGCCCGGCCGATCCGGGTGCTGCTCGACAAGGTCGCCAGCTTCGGCGGGCGGGTCGAGGAGCACGCGCCGAGCGGGATGGTGGCGGCGTTCGGCATCGAGCCCATCGAGGACGCGCCCCGGCGGGCCGCACTGGCCGCCCGCGCGATCCAGGCCGCGCTGCACCGGGCGCGCGACGAGGCGGCGTCGCCGTGGAGCGCCCGCCTCGCGCTGCATGTCGATGCGTTCCTGGTGGGGCAGATCGGCAGCGGCGCCGCGCCGGCGCTCGACCTGGACGGGAAGCGGCGCACCCTGGGCGTCCTCGCCGCGCTGGTGACCGCGGCCGAGCCCGGCGGCGTCCTGGCAAGCGGCGAGGCCGCCCGGTTCCTCGACCGCCGCTTCGACCTGACGCCGGCGGGAGGGCTGGAGGGCGTCGGGCCGGTGTGGCGGCTGGGCGGCGGCGAGCGCGCCGGCTTCGCGCCGGAGGGCAAGCGGACGCGCTTCGTCGGCCGCGACGACGAGCTGCGGCTGCTCCAGGGGCGCGCCGCGGCCGCGGCCGCCGGGCGCGGCCAGGCGGTGGCGATCTCCGGGGAGCCGGGAATCGGCAAGTCGCGGCTCCTCGCCGAGCTGCGGATGCACGCCAGCGCGAGGGCTGGCGCTACCTGGAGGGCCGGTGCGTGCCCCATGGCCGACCCGTCCCGTACCTGCCGTTCGCCGACGTGATCCGCCAGCTCTGCGGCATCAGCGAGGCCGACACCGCGCAGGGCCTGGTCGACAAGGTGCGGCGCGGGATCGCCGCGCTCGGGCTCGACCCGCGGGAGCGGACGCCCTTCGCGCTCGCCGTGCTGGGCGCGACGCCCGGGCCCGAAGCCCTGGCGCCGGCCACGGTCACGGCGCGGATCGCCGAGACCGTGCGCCAGCTCCTGGTCGCCGCGAGCTGGCAGCGGCCCCTGGCGGTCGCCATCGAGGATCTGCACTGGAGCGACCCGGACTCCGAGGAGCTCCTGGGCACGCTCGCCGGGGCGCTGGCCGCGGCCCCGTTGCTGCTGATCGCGACCTATCGGCCGGGGCGGCCCGTCCCCTGGCCGGCGGCGGCCGCGGCCGAGATCGCGCTGGAGCCGCTCTCCAGCGAGGACGCGCGCGCCGTGCTGCGCTCGGCGCTCGGCGCCGACCCGATCCCGGACGCACTCGCCGACCTGGTGCTTGAGCGCGCCGAGGGCAACCCCCTCTTCGTCGAGGAGCTGACGCGCGCAGTCGTCGAACATCCCGACCTCCCGACGGCCCGGACCGCCCCGGCCACCGTCCAGGACGTGCTGCTCAGCCGCATCCACCGGCTACCCGAGGAGGATCGTCGGCTCCTCCAGTGCGCGGCGGTGATCGGCAAGGACCGCGTATGCCACGCTGGCGCCCGACGAGCGGCGCGCCCTCCACCGGCGCGCCATCGCGGCCATCGAGGCCGCCTATCCCGACCGGCTCGTCGAGCATCTCGACCACCTCGGCCACCATGTCGTGCGCGGCGAGGTGTGGGGCAAGGCGATGGCCTATCTCCGCGCGACTGCGGACCAGACTGCCCCGGGTACGGTTGACACGCTCGGGCGGCGCGCACTGGACCTGGCGCGGAGAGCCGGGGAGCGGGGGCACGAGGCCCACGCGCTGCTTGCCCTGTCGGCGATCGCCGCCGCCCGCGAGCCGTCTGCCGCGGCCGACGCCGACGACTGGGGCCGGCGGGCGCGGGACCTGGGACAGGATCTCGGTATGCGAGACCTGGTGGCGCGGGCACGCGCGCGCCTCGCGGCGCCGGCGCGCTGACGCGGCCGGCGCGGCGTCAGTCGCCGCCTTCCTTCACCTCGAAGATCTCGTCCGCGACCATGCCGTGCGCCTCCCGGTGCACGGCCTCCGCCGCCGCCTTCGAGGGCGCCTCGACCAGGCAGAAGACCTTGCCCTGTGCCTCGTCGAGCCAGTAATTCAGATACCGCACGCCGTGCTTCTGCTGGACCTCGAGATCCTTCTGATGTGCCAGCTTGCCCATCTCCGCGGTCAGCCCGTCGACCTGGTGGTGGATGTCCATGTAGAGCGGCATGGTCGAACCTCCGTGGTGCCGGAGAATGCGATCGAGACGTGCGGCCGGGCGCGCAGAGATAGTAGCAGACGCGGTCAGGGCGCGAGGCTGGCGCCGGGCTCCGATCGCTCGTCAGCCGGCCAGCCGAACTGCATCACCACCGCCCGGGACCCCCAGGGAGATTGTCGCCTGCGGCCGGCGCATCAGCCACCGGGGCCGCCGATCTGCAGCAGGGCCGGCGCGCGGGGTGCGCGGCGGACTGAACGGCCGAGGGCGGTGACGAAGATCGCGTCCTTGCCCGCGGCGTGGGGCGAAAAGAACTCGACCACGGCCCGATCGTAGAACGTGAGTCCGCTGGCGCCGAAACCCTC